>CAXBOY010000115.1:0-8665 GCA_963977405.1 uncultured Gammaproteobacteria bacterium | reverse complement strand
GCACTGGCCCGGGGCAATGTGCAAATTTAGTTGCTTGCAAATTGCTCTGCCCGCAATGCTTAAGGTCAAGTCGCGAGTCTCTAATATGAGTTTGCTGTCAGCTGTCGAAGACATCTTTATTCTCGAATCCGTTTGCCCGTATGGCGCAGAATCAACAGGAATACTGGTACACCGATTACGGCAGTGACGACACCAACGGGTAGTTGCTGCGGCGCGATCACGGTGCGTGCGAAGCTATCGGCAATCATTAGGAAGTTGCCGCCAAGTAGTAGTGATGCCGGTATCAACACGCGGTGATCACGCGCGCCCAATAACCTCAGCATATGGGGGATAACTAACCCAACGAAACCGATAGTGCCAGCGATCGACACGGCACAGGCTGTCAGTACTGAGGCTGTGAAATACAGAATCAACTTCAACCGTGGAACATTGACCCCGAGTGCTGACGCTTGTAGGTCCCCTCGGCTGAGCACATTGAGTGCGCGGGCGAAGTACATCATTCCCAGCAGGCCGAGGACAAGAATCAAGATGCTAACAAAGCCAGCTCGACTCACACTGAGGTCTCCCATCAACCAGAACAGCATGCTGTAGACGCTGTTATTGGCGCTGGTAGTTAACAGAATATTGATAACGGCGCCCCAGCCAGCGGAAACCACTATGCCTGTTAATAGCAATCTAGTGGCTGACCAATTGTGACTAGAGCGTGCTAAACCAAACACGATCACAATAGAGAACAGAGCGCCGAAGAAGGCCGCGTAGGAGACCCAATAGCCGCCTAGGCCTAGAGAGATTGCGCTGAGTGCGGCGACGGCTGCGCCGCCTGAGATGCCGAGGATATAGGGGTCTGCTAGGGGGTTGCGCAGCAGCACCTGCATGATGACCCCGGACATGGCCAGCAACGCGCCAGTGACGAACGCGGCGATGCTACGCGGGATGCGCAGTTCCCAGAGAATCTGCTGTTCTAGCCCAGGACTAGGGTTGAGGAATTGCGCGATAACTTCGCTAAGCCCAAGTTGAGAGCTGCCACTGCTGAAGGAGATCAAAAAGCCGAGCAGAGTCAGCGCCAACAATAGGACTAATAAAACGATTTGTTGACGCTGAATCAATGTCGGTTAATCTCCTAGTTCACTGGGAACTGAGTCGCCTGTCCAGCCACAACGTAGCAGCTAACAAACAGCGCATTAATAAACGCGCCGGGCAGATAGCTGGCAGTGCGTCTATAGGTATAGGTACTGATAACGCCCACTATCGTGAGCAAGGGCACGAATTGTAGCATGACGATGGTGTTCAAAGGCTGCGCGGGTGTTAAGAGGAAACCACTGAGGAACAGGCTGCCATACTGCAGTATTAGGAAGACGAGGAAGCCTCCCATCAAGGCCAGTATATTGCTCGCGTATTGCTTCGCAGGTGAGTCTCCGGCAACCGAAAGCCCCGCATGCAGCGCCCGTAGCGCGAGGAGGAAGAACACCGTGAATGGCAATAGATACACGAGCATGATCTGGAACTGCATCAGGTTCAGCGGCTTAATGCCCACAAACCAGAAGCGGAAGTCGATCTGGAAGAAGAAGTCGGCCAGCAACACGGCACTATAAGCACTAGCGACGGTCGCAAGGCTGATGACCAACATCTTGCCAATACTATTCGCGAATTGCACAGTTTGTGCGCGGATGATAAAACCAATCAGGGTAAACAGAACGCCATTCATGACACCCCAAAAGGCCACTTGGCTACTGATAGACTGCGGTAGCAGCGCAGAGGCGCCGAAAAGCTGTCCGCCCCAGCCCATGAAGGGGTAGAAGGTGGCGACCGGGATGACGGCGCTCAAGGCCGCCACGAGCCACCATCGCTTATCGCGCTGAGTATAGGCGAAACTGTCGGGGCTCTTTGCCAAATAGGCGAAAGTGGGCATAGCGAGCAACGCGTTGAAACTGCCGCATAGCAGGACCACGAAGCCAATCATCGCGATGAGCGTGCCGAGTTCTTTATACATCCAGATCTGGTCGTCGGCGGGTAGGGGTGTGCCGCCTTCGAGTGTCTGGGCAAACCAGTCCAGGGAATGGCCAATCGCGGTTCGGGAAATATGGTCGCCTGGATGAGTCACGGGCGGTGAGTAAAGCACCCGTGCCGTGCCGGCATTGATATTGCCGTAGACTTGTCCGATGTTCACAGAGGTTGTGCTGCCGAACATGGTCTTTAAGTTGGCGCTATCTTTAGCATCGCTACCCTTGGGGACCTGCCACATAGATGCTGAGAATTCATCGAACTGGGAGTACACCACCGCAACATTGCGTGGCCATTGTGTAGTGCCAGGCGCGGAACGCCCTCCCCCAACGCTGGAGCCTTCCAATACCATCGATTTGTAGTCATCGGGATAGGCCGTTGCGGCCGCAAGTATTGTCCATCCGCCCATCGAGTGCCCCTCGAGCCCGATATTGTCCTTATCGACGATGTCGAGACTACGAAGATAGGCGAGTCCTGCAGGACCACCAAAACCATTGGCGAAAGCTGGAGCATCGGAATAGCCATGCCCCGCTTGATCCAACGCTAACACTACATAACCACGCCGGGCGAACTCAATCGCGAATCCGGATTGCACTTCGCGGGAGTTGATATAACCATGCACCGCGAGAATGCCTGGTGCGGGGGTGGCTGCAGTGACGCCGGGAGGAATATAGAGATAAGCACTGAGGACATTGCCGTCCGCGCCATTGAAGCGCACATCCTTGATGCGGATATCCCCCGAGGTCTGTATAGAGTGTGCCAAAACCGAACCGATTAGGATGATGAGCCAGCCGAGTAGGAAGCTACGCCATTGCTTTTGCATTTTATTATTGTCCTGTATTGGCATGTTGGTTTCTTTATGGGGGCGCAGGAATGTTAAGGGATAGAGCGGGGCTCTGCAATCAATCGATATCGGGGTGGGTGATGGCATTGAAGCTATGTAATACGGCTTCATTGAGCGGGCAATCCAGCTCTGCGAGTTGCGCTAGTTCACTTAGATAACCATTGAAGTAAGCGATCTCCGTAGGGCGAGCTTTGCGCACGTCCTGCAGTGTTGACGAGTAGTTTTGTGCTGTTGCGACTAGAACTGTTTCGACTCTTTTGAGAAGTGTTAAGGGATGGGGGCAGGCGGCGATAGTGCCCATGATGCCTTCAATCTCTACACACAGCGCGCGCAAGTGGGCAGTGGCTTCGGGGCGTGTTAGAAGTTCGCCATTGCGGCAGTCGTAGATTACGGTAAGTGCGTTGATAGCGCAGTTCACGGCAAACTTAGTCCATAGGCGGCCTGTGATATCGCTGTCCCATGAGATGTTCATAGACTCACTTGGCAGGGCGTTGAGTAAGGCCGAAGCGTCTTCCCCACTGAAGAGGTGTTCGGGGTGTAGTGAGCCGAGATAGCTTTGGCCAAGGCCTGCATCGACGACGTTGTAGTCGCTGCGTAGATAAGCGCCGTGACTAGTGCTCAAGCAGTACAACGGCAGTTCCGGAAAGCACTCTGCGATGGTTATTTGGGCCTTAATGCCATTCTGAAGTAACAGAACCCGAGAGTTGGCGTGCAGTAAATGCGCAACGCTTCTTAGCGCAAGCAAAGCGTCTTGTGCTTTAGTGCAGATCAATAAGTTGTCGATTAGACCAGGAGCATTCGCGATGGTCGAGGCGGCAACAGGAACGAGCGTCTCGCTACCATTACTAATAATCAACACTCCCTCAAGGCGTTGCCAGCGAGCAAAAGCGGCCTCATCGCGCAAAAGCAGCGTAGCAGCTTGTACCGCGCTAGTGTGTTCCGAGAGTTGAGCGTATTGCCAGATTCTGGCTGCCCAGAGACAGCCCATGGCCCCGGCCCCAAGGATATGCCAATGGGTCTCTTGAATATTAGGTTTATGTTCGATTGTGTGATGCTCCCGCACGATTTGCTCAATCGCTATGATTCACCATCTTCCCCCGCAGTGGTAGTATGGCGCGCAGTGTTTTTTCGATTCGCCAGCCTGTGTGCAAGAAGAGGTTCTAATTATGCCAACATTCGATATCGTGTCTGAAGTGGATATGCCGGAAGTAAACAATGCGCTAGATCAGGCGCGTCGAGAAGTCGGTACCCGATTTGATTTTAAGGGTGTAGATGCAAGCTTTGAGATCAAGGACAAAGAGATAACCCTTACCGCGGAATCTGATTTCCAATTGGAACAGATGCTAGACATCCTCAAGGGCAAGTTGGTTAAGCGTAATGTCGACACGAAATCACTAGAGGTAGGCGACGCCAAGCAGTCAGGCAAACAGGCTTTGCAGGTCGTGACTATTCAGCAGGGCATCGAAGCCGACGTCGCTCGCAAGATCGTGAAGTTGATAAAAGAGTCTAAGTCCAAAGTTCAAACTGCAATCCAGGGCGAGAAGCTGCGCGTTACTGGTAAGAAGCGCGATGACTTGCAAGAAGTAATGGCCATGGTGCGAGAAGCAAAACTTGATGTGCCTGTGCAATTTAATAATTTCAGAGATTGATGCGGGTGCTATCCAGCCTGATTAACAAGAAGGCCTTGCTGGTCTATGCCGAGCGCCGTGTTCTTGTCATGCTCATGTTGGGTTTCGCGGCAGGGCTCCCGTTCCTACTGATTTTCGACACCCTTTCGGTCTGGTTGCGTCAATCTGGGTTGTCACTACAGACAATCTCCATATTCGCCCTCGCAACTCTAAGCTATGCCCTCAAATTCGTCTGGGCGCCACTGCTCGATCGTGTCCGTATCCCTGTGCTTGATCAATTGCTTGGGCGCCGCCGGGCGTGGATGCTAACAATGCAAATAGTCATTGTCGCCGGGCTTTGGTTGATCTCCGGTTCGGACCCAGAAGCAAATATTTGGCGCGTTGCCGGACTCGCCGCTTTTGTTGGTTTCGCAGGGGCGACCCAAGACATCGCGATCGATGCCTGGCGTATCGAGTCGGTGGACGAGAGTCGCTATGGCGCGATGGCTGCGGCCTATCAATGGGGTTATCGCATCGCCATGATAGTGGCCGGTGCAATCCCCTTATTCCTCGCCGAGGCGTTTAGCTGGAATTTGTCCTATGCGGTGATGTCGGGGCTTATGGGAATTGGCATTGCGGGCGTATTGCTCGCGCCGAAAGAAACGGTCGTCAAAGTGCCTGCACTTAACCTGAGTACTTTGCCCAGCCGTCCTATGTTTGAAGCCGGAGAGTGGCTGCTGCGCCTAATTGTGATCCTTATTGCGGCGCTGATTATTGGATCGGGCCTGTCTGGGAATGCGGTTATTCTGCGCGACGCACTGCTCATGTTTGGCCTGTCGCCGGATTCCGGCGCAGGGCTTATTGCTGCATGGACATCTAGTCCCGGTGGTGTCTATCTGCAGGTCATTGCGGTGCTAGCGGGTTTGGGCTTGTTGGCATTGGCCTGTATTCCCATTCCCGGATTACTCACTCGTCCGGGAGCTCATTTGCGTCGCGCCTACGGCGAACCCCTAGGGGACTTCTTCAATCGTTTCGGAACGCGGCTTGGCGGCACCATTCTGGCGCTGATCTGCCTTTATCGTTTGTCGGATTTTGTGCTGAACCTCATGGGGCCGTTTTACCTCGACCTCGGCTTCAGCCTAAGCGAGATCGCCGAGGTAAGAAAGATTTTCGGCGTAGTGGCCTTGATGCTCGGAGTCGCATTGGGCGGTTATTGCGTGGCACGCTTCGGGGTACTGAGGACTATGTTGATGGGCGTGTTCGCTAGCCCGTTCTCGAATTTCGTATTTCTGTGGTTGGGTACGCAAGGCCCTGATATTACGTCTCTTTATATCTCGATCTCTATCGATAATCTGGCTACCGGATTCGCGGGGACCGCTTTGATTGCCTATATGTCGTCCCTTACCTCTGCGGGATTTACGGCCACTCAGTACGCCTTGTTTTCTTCCCTTTACGCCTTACTAGGGAAACTAGTCGCGTCCCAGAGTGGTCGAATCGTAGAGACAGCGGCACGAGCGGCGGAAACGGGCGGAGTGCCGGCAGCAATGATGCCATTATTCGCGAATCTACCTCCCGAATCCCTTGCCCAAGGAGCTGCCACTGCGGGGGTGTCACCAGCAGCATTGGGCGCTGGCTATGCCACGTTCTTTATCTACTCTATCGCTATTGGTATGGTGGCTATAGTGCTGGCCTTTGTCGTGGCACGAAGACAGGCTGTCATTGAGGCCAAACTGCAACCTGCAGAGACTGACTAAATGTTCGCTCGATAATTCTAGGGACCCTATGCGTTTTCCATTGCTGTTGTTTATTGTCATTCCCATCGCAGAGATTATGCTGCTTTTGAAAGTAAGCCAGTACATAGGGGCATGGACAACCGTGGGCTTGGTGCTGCTGACAGCTATCATCGGTGTTAATCTTTTGAAGAGACAGGGACTTAGCACCCTTTCTAGATTCCAACAGCGCCTGCAAAGTGGTCAAATCCCCGCTCAGGAAATGGTGGAAGGGATGATGATAGCCTTCGCTGGTGCATTACTGCTAACCCCGGGATTCATTACCGATACGATAGGTTTCACACTTCTGTTCCCACCAGTGCGCGCACGGATTGCAAGGCGCATCCTAAGCTCGGGGCAGGGCTTTGTCGGTATGGGTAGTTTCACTTCACAGGCAGGTTTCAGGCAGCAAAATCGTCCCTTTGATGACGGTGAGACCATCGATGGCGAGTTTCGCAATGAGACAGATCCTAAGCCTTCGATAGATGAGCGTGACAAGGACTGAAGTCCGTGCAGGTTTCGCTGCAAAAAAAGGAAATATTTTTCGCTCAAGCATTGAAAAACACCAGTAGACCCCCATTTAGAAGGCACCACATCGTCTTGTACTGATTTGGACAGCAAGGCCAGTACTGACGACGTTAGCAAAAACCTAAAACAGCCTCGCGCAACTTGAATTATGACTTGCGTGGGTTGTTGTTACGAATTCAAAAAAACCGTTCCAGGAGAAGAAACGCAATGAAAATCAGACCTTTGCAAGACCGAGTCGTAGTGCGACGCAAGGAAGAGGAGACCAAGACTGCAGGAGGCATCGTTCTGCCCGGTTCGGCAGCGGAGAAGCCAGCTCAAGGTGAAGTGCTGGCAGTTGGCCCAGGCCGCATCTTGGATAATGGCGAGAAGCGTCCAATCGACCTGAAAGTAGGCGATACAGTGGTTTTCGGTAAATATGCTAGCAACACCATCAAAATCGACGGCGAAGAGCTGATGATTCTGAGTGAAAGCGAAATCTATGGCGTGATCGAGTCTTAATACTCGCTGCAAACTACTCTTTCGAATACGAACACACAGAATATAGGAATATTGAAAAATGGCTAAAGACGTAAGATTCGGTGATTCAGCACGACAAAAAATGCTTAAGGGCGTCAACGTATTAGCAGACGCTGTAAAAGTGACCCTCGGACCCAAAGGCCGCAATGTGGTATTGGACAAGTCCTATGGCGCACCCACCATCACTAAAGATGGTGTCTCTGTTGCAAAAGAGATCGAGCTGAAAGACCCCTTCGAAAACATGGGCGCACAAATGGTCAAGGAAGTGGCTTCACAGACTTCCGATGTTGCTGGCGACGGCACCACTACTGCGACAGTGCTCGCGCAGGCGATCCTGAACGAAGGCCTCAAGTCCGTAGCTGCAGGCATGAACCCAATGGACCTGAAGCGCGGTATCGACAAAGCGGTAAAGGCTATGGTCGATGAGATCGGCAAATTGTCGATTCCTTGCACAGATTCTAAAGCGATCGCGCAGGTTGGTACTATCTCTGCAAACTCCGACGAGCACATCGGCGCGATTATCGCCGAAGCGATGGAGAAAGTGGGCAAAGAAGGCGTGATCACAGTTGAAGAAGGTTCAGGCTTCGAGAATGAGCTGGACGTAGTAGAGGGCATGCAGTTCGATCGCGGCTACCTCTCTCCATACTTCATCAACAATCAAGACAATATGAGTGCCGAGCTCGAGAACCCATACATCCTGTTGGTAGACAAGAAGGTCTCCAATATCCGTGAGATGTTGCCGGTACTAGAGTCTGTCGCGAAGTCTGGCCGTCCGCTGCTAGTAATTGCAGAAGACGTTGAAGGCGAGGCGTTGGCGACTCTTATCGTGAACAATATGCGTGGCATCGTCAAAGTAGCCGCAACTAAGGCGCCAGGTTTTGGCGATCGTCGTAAAGCAATGCTCGAAGACATCGCTGTCCTGACTGGCGGCACAGTGATCTCCGAAGAAGTTGGCCTAAGCCTAGAGACTGCTACAGTTGAGCATCTTGGCCAGGCGAAGAGCGTAGTCCTTTCCAAGGAAAACACTACGATCATCGACGGTTCAGGCGACTCTAAGTTGATCGAGGCGCGTGTTGGCCAGATCCGTCGTCAGATCGAAGATACCTCTTCTGACTACGATAAAGAGAAACTCCAAGAGCGTGTGGCTAAGCTTGCAGGCGGCGTTGCCGTCATCAAAGTTGGCGCCGGCACTGAGATGGAAATGAAAGAGAAGAAGGCACGCGTAGAAGACGCGCTGCATTCGACTCGCGCTGCGGTAGAAGAAGGCGTTGTACCTGGAGGCGGTGTTGCATTGATTCGCGCCTTGCAGAAAGTGGAAGGCCTCAAGGGCGACAACGAAGACCAGAACGTGGGTATCGCGCTGTTGCTACGCGCCGTTACTTCACCACTGCGCCAGATCG
>CAXBOY010000114.1:0-8761 GCA_963977405.1 uncultured Gammaproteobacteria bacterium | reverse complement strand
AAGACACTTATCGCAAGGGTCAACATGTCGAGCCTGCCTACGAGGGCTGGGAAGAAAATGCCGATGGTAGCTTCTCTTTCATCTTTGGTTACCACAACGAGAATTGGGATGAGGAACTAGATATACCGGTAGGCGAAAACAATTTTTTCTCACCCGGTCTCGAAGACAGGGGTCAGCCTACGCACTTCCTTCCCCGTCGTAATCGATTCACCTTCAAGGTGCAAGTGCCCGCAGATTGGGGCGACAAGGAGTTGGCTTGGACCATGACCGTCAATGGGGTGAAGCGTATTGCTTACGCGACTCTTGCGCGGGACTATGTGGTCGACAACGTCGTCATTGCCTCGGAGACTGGTTCACTCGGTGCAGGTACGAGTAGCCCTGAGTCTCGCTCGAATATACCTCCAGTAGTGACCGTGCAGGGTGATCGCGTAGGCAGCGAGATCGTACGCAATGTCAGAGTTGGCGAAACGTTGACATTAGTTGCCCATATAGACGATGACGGGCTCCCCAAGCCTAGGACAACACAGGTTCGAAACTTGCCGGGGGAGTCCAACACGCAGTATCTATTGAGACCTCCTTCTAGGGTTACAGTTGGCAAGACCAATGGCCTGTTCCTTTCTTGGAACATGTATCGCGGCGAAGGCAGTGTGCATTTCGATCCGCCCCAAGTGAAGCCTTGGGAAGATACCCGCACTTCCGCAAATTCTCCCTGGGGCGCTGTCTGGGTTCCACCCCCAGTGCCAGAAGATGGCATGTACACAGTCAACGCAGTCTTCGACCGTCCCGGCACTTATGTACTGTGGGCGCGTGCCGACGATGGCGGGCTGTTTCACGATCAGTATGTCACGGTCAATGTGACTCCTTGATCTAGCCGAATCGGCCGTGATCGCAACTCTTAGATACACAGGCTTGGGTTTCCACTGTGTGTAAAACTTTGCTATAAGTGTCCTATTGATGAACAGCTTGCCGCAACACTTGCAAAGCGCTCGGTGCTCCACTATCTTTCTGCGCGCATAAAATTAGAAAAAGTGAATCGCTTATGCAGTTGCTCCAATACGCCTCTAGTTTCCTTGCTATCTCTCAGCTTATCTTCATGGCTTTGTTCTATTTGACTTATTACCGTCGGCAATTGCTAGGGCGGTTGATGTCGTTTTATGCTTTGTGTCTGATTGCTTATATAGCCTCAACACTTCCCGAAATTGACAATGGTCCGCGTCTTTTCGAGTTTCCTCTGAATATGCTTGCGATCACTGCTCCTGCCTTGCTATGGATTATTACGCGCTATTTGTTTGTCGATGAGCCAAAGATCGACAAGTCAATCTGGGTCATCATTGTGAGCTATATAGTGATGCGTGCGTTTGGCAATATCACTGGCCCCTATACCGATATTGGTTTTTGGCTTGTCTACGTTTCCACGCAACTCGTGATGCTGATTTTCGCATGCCATGTTGTGTACACCGCAGTGCGCGGGTTGGGTGGAGATCTCGTGGAGACGCGGCGTCGCTTTCGCGTGCCATTCGCGATCACGATGGGCTCGATTGTGGCTATCATCGTAGGCTCTGGTTTCTTCAGCCCCTCTAGCGATGCACTTAACAGTCTCTATATCGGCAGTATATTTCTGCTCATTTTGTTCTTTAATCTCGCAACCTTCCGCTTGCATGGCGACTCCATGCAGTTGATCGAGCCCGCAGCGCAACAGTCACTGCCCTCATTGAAGAGCCGTATGGGTGAGAAAGATAAGGATAGGCCGCTGGTCGAGCGTATTCACACGGTAATGGAGACTGAACGGCTCTACGCGCAACCAGGCCTTACGATAGGGATGTTAGCGGCGAATGTCTCCATGCAGGAGTATCGTCTGCGCAGGCTGATCAATCAGAAGCTGCACTATCGCAACTTCAATCAATACCTGAATCAATATCGCATAGCAGAGGCGGCACGGCGCCTGCAGGACCCGGCCGAGACACAAGTCGCGATCTCGACAATCGCTCTGGATGTTGGTTATGCGTCTTTGTCATCATTCAACAAAGCGTTTAAAGAGTTACATGGTGTGACGCCCTCAATCTACCGCAGTAGGGCGTCACAATAAGCACTTATTCCTGACGAATCTGCAGGACTACCTTGCCCATGACACGGCGTTCACTAAAAACATTGAAGGCAGCAACATACTCCTCCATAGCGAAAGTTTGCGTAATGATTGGCTTGAGTTTGCCTTGTCGATAGAACTCTAGCAGTTCGGCAAAGTTCTTTTCATACTCCTCGGGCTCTTCCTTGCGGAAACGTCCTAGGAAAACCCCCACCATCGAGGCTCCCTTAAGCAGTGCGAGATTGGCCTTGTACTCGGGAATTCGTCCGCTGGTGAAACCCACCACCAAGATGCGTCCATTCCAATTGATGCAGCGTGTGGCCTGATCGAAAAGATTGCCACCGACTGGGTCATATATGACATCTGCCCCCTTATCATCTGTCAAGGCCTTCACTTTTTCCTTGAGCTCACCGTCCCCATAATTGAGCAGTTCATCAGGGTCAGCTTGGCGCACGAAGTCGAGCTTTTCATCACTGCTGGCAGCGGCGATTACTCTTGCCCCCATCATCTTGCCTAGTTCTACCGCAGCCATGCCTACGCCACCACTAGCGCCTAGGACTAAAAGTGTCTCGCCTGGCTTAATATTCGCGCGCTGTTTTAGCGCGTGGTAGGACGTTGTATACACCATGGCGAATCCAGCCGCGGTCTTGAAATCCATGTTATTGGGGATTTTGCGTGCCCCAGAGGTGGCAACTACAACTTGCTCGGCCATGCCCCCGATGGAGGGGGTAGCCATTACACGATCACCCACCTGAAACTCACTAACCCCAGGACCCAGTGCGCGGACAATTCCGCCAACTTCGGAGCCAGGAGTGAAGGGCATTGGTGGTTGGAACTGGTATTTTCCCTGAATCTGCAGAGTGTCAGGAAAGTTCAAGGATGCGGCGAAGACTTCGACTAAAATCTGCCCCTTATCTGGAACAAGATCATTTACGTTCTCAAGCACGAGATTTTCGGATGTGCCATAGCTATGGCAAACGAGCGCTTTCATATATCCCCCTTATCGTTTTTACCTGCACGGATTCAAGCATTTTTGATTGCGCACTACAATCGTCATGACATGCTAGGGAGCCTTTCCTGCATCTTTGGCATATAATCGCGACTTGGCAGGCGCACACGAGTTGAGTGGACAGATGGTCGCAAGTGAATCTCAGAGATTGGCATACCTAAAGGTTATGGGCGTACAAGCCTATTTCCCGCGACGACCATTGCCCGGAGCAAGGCCTGTGCGCAATTATGCCGAAGACTTCTTAAGTCAGAGCCCAGTTGACGTGAGCTCTTCGAAGCCCGTGGCTAGCCCGGCACCGGCCAGTGTTCAGGACGTTCTCAGTATGTTGGTGGCCAAGCCAACGACTGAGTTGACTGCCCCAGCGCAGCCAGCAGTACAGGGGCAAGCCGCCCCGCAAGCGCATGTGGAAACACCCGCGCCCGCTCCTCGTGTAGAGGCGGAAGTAGCAGAGAGCGCCGCTAGCAATCCGGAGCCTGTAGTAGAGGGTGAGGAGGTACGCTTCGTTTTCGCCTATTTCCCAATAAACGAGCAATTTGCCGTAATCAACGAATTGCCTTGGAGCAAGACGGCAAGCGTATCACCAAGTTGCCGCAAACTTTTGGCCGACATCTTGAAGGCCCTTGGGGTAGATGTGCCGGAACGTAACTTAAATCCTATGGTATTCACGTGGCCAATTTTCGAGGGCGCACCTGCTGATTTGAACAGCGAGAACGCTAGACAGACTCTCGAAGGCTTCGTATCTAAGCGTCTGCGCTTGCTGCCTGTTAAGACGCTTCTTGTCCTTGCAGAGCAATCAGCGCAATTACTTTTCCCTCGGGATTTCTTGACAGAGAAAGGGCCTCAGCTTAAGCATCCTCGCCACGAGGTGGATGTGGTACTCACTCATAGCCTGAACGCGATGGAGGCAGTGCCCGACCTCAAGAGAGCCGTGTGGAAGACATTGCAACCATTGCGCGGTCAGCTCTCGGGTTCTAGCGGTGATCCACAGGATGGCGTTGCTTGATGTTCGGTACTAGCAATTCACAGCCTGCACTCAATGTCTTTGTTCGTGCGATGCGAGCGAGCGATTTAGACTTAGTTGTTGCGAGTGAGAATCTGTCGCTGCAAAATCCTTGGTCGAAGCGCGTATTCTCTGATTGCCTCCGCTCTGGCTATGAGTGTTGGGTGTTGGCAACTCGCGACCGCATTGTTGCACATGGAGTTTTGTCCGTCGGTGCAGGTGAGGCCCATGTCCTCACTATCTGTGTTCATCCTGACTTCCGTCAGATGGGTTATGGGCGACGCATGCTCAAACACCTCTTAGACAAAGGCGCGAAGCATGCCGCGAAGGTATGTTTTCTAGAGGTGCGCCCTTCGAACAAGGTCGCGATCGCCCTGTATCTGTCATTTGGCTTTGTGCAAGTGGGGGAGCGTCGCCACTATTATCCTGCCAATCCAGGCGAACAGGTGCGTGAAGACGCGTTGATTCTGTCGCGTTTACTGCCTCTTTAGCAGTTTCTACTCAGGCTTGTCTTCCGTGCCTTTAGCAAAAAGGCGTCGTGCTATTTTCTTAATGAGATAGATTACGGCAACTACACAAACTGCGCATAGTGCGATTAGTAAAAGCAAAACAATCGTGTAGAAAAAGAAGCTCAAGAGGTTTTCGCGCGCTTCGTCATAGGCCATTGTGAGGGCCCAGAGTGATGCGATACCAATCATCAAGCCAACGAGAGTTGCGCGGGTGTTCTTACTGATTCTCAAACGAGGTAATTTCACTTTATTTCATTAGCGCCGTGTCTCTTCTTTAAAGACGGGCTCTCCATTCTTGTCGGGCCAAGTGTGTCGACATTCGGGAAACTGACTGCAGCCCCAGAAATATCCGTTCTTTGATCGCCTGCGTCGTAGCAGCTGCCCGCAGGCAGTGCAGCGAAAAGCTTTGGCGGGCATGCCATTATCGTCCTTAAGTCGTGTCTTGCAACCTTTGTCGAAACCGGTGCAAAACCAGTAGAAGCCGCGGCTATTCTCAGTGCGCACCATGCTCCGGGTGCAAACCGGACAGCGAAATCGTTCGTCAGCTGTCTTGGAGGGCTTGCCGTCTTTATCAAAAAGGGTCGCCTTACATTTTGGGAAATCGGTGCAGCCCCAGAATGGGCCTTTCTTCCCTACGATCCGGCGCATAGGCTTATGGCATTCGGGGCATGAATGCTGCCGCGTCTGTATCGGAGCTTGCAGGGGGATGTCGCCTAACAAGTCTTTGGCCATAGGGCCTCGCTAACTCGGACGTAGATAGGACGCAAGTTGTTGCACGAGCCGCGTGTTCTCTTGCGCTGTGCCGATCGTAATGCGCAGCTTATCGCGCAGACGTGGCATGTCAAAATAACGCACCAATATGCCATCATCCTTTAGACGTTGATAACATTCACGGGCAAGAATCTCTGCGCTCTCGTAGCGTCTATCCGTGTTCGGGAGTTGCGCTAACAGGAAATTGCTTTGGCTGGGCGCGCAACTCAATCCTAGTTCTTGAAGAGCTTGTTCTACGCGGGCACGCTCCTCACGTACCTTAAGCCAACCTTTGGCTGCCTCTGCGCGGTCACTAAGTGCAGCGGTGGCCAATGCTTGCGAGATGAAGTCAGTGTTATAACTGTCGCGCGTCTTGTATAGCATCGGTGCAATTAGATTCTCTGATCCTATTCCGTAAGCAAAGCGCAAGCCTGCGAGGGAATAGCCTTTGCTCATGGTGCGAAGGATCAGCACATTGTCGAATTCCTTTACGAGGCTCACCGCGTCATAGCCTAGTGTTGGATCGACGAAATCCACATAGGCCTCGTCGATGACCAACACGCCTTTGAAGTGTTGGGCAATCTGGCGCAATGTACTTACTGGAGTAAGCAGGCCAGAGGGGGCGTGTGGATTGACGATAAAGGCCAGTTTCGCGCCGCTTTCATTCAATGCATCGGCGTAATCAGGGGCCATCTGCCAGTCGTCTTGCAAGTCTATTTTGACGATAGGGCAATTCTGAATAGCGGCTAGTACTGGGTATAGGGAATAGCTTGGTTCGCCGATGGCGATGGATTGGCCTGGGTCGACAAACGTGGTGATTGCGAGGCGGATGAGTTCGTCGCCGCCATTGGTGGCGAGAATATTCTCCGTGCCGAGCTGGTGATACCGCGCGGCCTCTTCGCGAAACGCATTGGCATAGGGCTGCGGATAGCGACGCAGGTCTTCAACTCGGATTGCCTTGAGAGCTCTCGCTACTGCGCTAGTAGCGGGGTAGGGGTTCTCATTGGTGTTGAGTTTTATGACATCAGCCTGGCGAGGTTGTTCTCCTGAGCTGTAGCCGGTCATGCTCTGGATGTTCGATCTTTCGTAACTCATAGGATAAGGCAAGCTCTTAAAGAGGATTGTCGATGCACCGGAGCGCAGCCAAGGCCGCCAAGGTTACTGCTTAATCCTATCCCGTTCAATTGTCTCGCAGTGTGCTAGCGTATTTTTCCCGCGCCACACTCATTTCTTTCATCTTATCGAACTCTGTCTTGTACCCCGCCCGCCAGAGGTCTGCTTCCTAGCAACAGGGGTATACGCAATATCGGTCGATTTTCTTTAAAATTCAATAAGATTGCGAAACTAGGTCTATATCGAGATAGGTTTAGGGCAAGCTTTCGTAGGTGTGCGTGCGATTATTCCACCCCTCTAGCCAGCGCTGCTCGTTACGCTCACTTGGAGAGTTAGCAACACGTCGAGCTAAAACCGTTCGAGCCGCCGCGGCAAATTGCGTCATGAGAGGCGCCTGGTCGCGTGTAACCGATAGTGTCTCTAGCACTTGTAATAAGCCCCAACCCTGGCCTTGATAGCGCTCCGATAATGCGGTGCCTTCACCCTTGAAGTTGACATAGTCGATTAAGGCATACATGCCTAAAGGTGGTTCGGTAGAGGCTATTTCGTAGAAAAGTGATTGAATTGCATCGGGTTTTTCGGCGCTTGCTAATAGGCTTGGCAGGCTGGATTGCATGCGCCTCATGATGAACTTCACTTGCGTATCGCGTGTTTCATTGAGGAAGCTGCGCAGGGACTCTAGACGCTCGCCTTGTCGGTCTGCCAAAAACTCTGCTCGGTTTTGCCAAGGAGAGTGTTGACCAGGCAGCTCCTCTAACCAGCGCGGAAGTGGGACCCCTTCACTCCTATAGAAGTTCAGCAGTGCAGGAAAGCTTTCAAGGAAACTATCTTGCTGATCAGCCCGATACCAAATGAAGTGACCTATTCCAAGCGAGGGGAAGTCCTCGCCCTCGTTCCAACTGGTTAAACACGGTATTTTCAGGTTACACTCGTTAGCGAATATACGTTCCCCTAGCCATTGTGTTTGCTGGATTGTGAGAGTCGGCATTGGGTTCTTAGGAGCTTGTGAGCAAGCCGTAAAGAATGTCAGCATTAAGGCAGTAAAATAGGCGAGTTTGTACACGGTGTGTGGTTCTTCTTCCGTTGGGTCAAGGTCCGCAGCTAGATTGAGCTCTATTTACGGGTTAGAAAATTTACAGCGGGGAATATTAGCACACAGATCGGCAATGCCAGAGAAAGCGATTTTTAGATAGTCCTCTTCAGGCACTGTATCGAAAACTCAATTAAATCAGTACGGTCGAACAATTTGAATCAAACAGCAGAAGTGGTTGAAGCGAAGGAACCAGAGCCTCAGGACGAGTTTGTCCGCGGTCTGTCGCTGGTCTATCAACGACTTAAACAGAGTAAGCACCTCAAAAAGGCCATGAAAGAGGTGGAGCAATCTCTATTGGACCTGCTGGGCGTGCGGCTGTTCACGATTTACCAATGTGTACAGAACGGCAAAGAGGTCTTGGCCAGCTTTAAAGGGGGAGACCCCCTTGATGACAACAGTACCGAGATTCGCGTCCCCTTTAGCCCTACCTCTCTAGCGGGCTACGTTGCCCTTAGCCAGCGCGCCTTAGTCATACGCAACGTGCTTGATCAGCAAGAACTCCTCGATATTCATCCACGCCTCAAATTCGACCGCCGCTTTAGCGATGCTAAAGGTTGGGCGGTGAAGTCCATGATCGTAGTGCCGATCAAGGACGGCATACTACTTGGCGTGCTGCAGTTGATTAATTTCGAGGGCGATCGCGATTTTAGCAAGACCGATTTAAAGCACGCGATGATGGTTTCGCAGATGCTGGCCAAGCAGTTTCGATCGGAACTGCAGAGCACTCAGGGGCCGTATGACTACCTAGTACAGAAGAATAAAATTTCCAGCCAGGAGCTGGAGGAAGTGCAGAATAAAGTAGGCCTGTATGGGGGCTCTGTGTCCCGGATACTCATGGAGGACTACAGCATCGAGGCCGATGCTATCGGCGCATCGCTCGAATTCTATTATCGCGTTCCCTATATGAAGTATCAGGCGGGTGTAACTCTGCCGGCTGAACTGTTCGAAAATATCGGAGTCAGCTATTTGCGCAAGAACCTGTGGTTGCCAATCGCGGGGGACAAGAACGAGGCGGTAATCCTCATCGATGATCCTAGCGATTATCAACGCATCATGGAGATTCAAGGCGTACTTAATGCCCGCAACTATGCGTTCCGTGTGGGCTTGCCCGAACACATTCTGCAGTATCTTCGCGACGATGACGGCTCCGATATGGAGGCGGGTTTCGACGACGTGTTCTCTCGCCTCGAGGAGCAAGGCGCTG
>CAXBOY010000113.1:0-8812 GCA_963977405.1 uncultured Gammaproteobacteria bacterium | reverse complement strand
TATTAATCATCTCGAGATTCGTGCCCCTGCCGATGGCGTCGCGGTCAATGTCGCGGTTCACGAAGGTGAATATGTAATCGCAGGTTCGTCTTTAGTTAGCATAGTCGACGACAAAAACATGTGGTTAGAGGCTAATTTCAAAGAGACAGACCTGACCTGGGTTCGCCCGGGCCAAGTGGTAAGCGTCAGTATCGATGCATTCCCCGGTGAAACTTGGGAGGCCAGAGTTTCCGGCATTATGCCAGCCACAGGCTCTGAGTTCTCTCTCCTGCCCGCGCAAAACAGCTCAGGCAACTGGATCAAAGTGGTGCAACGCATCCGCGTCAACATCACCCTAGACAACTATAACCGCGAGCTGCCTATCTCCGCTGGAATGAGCGCTGTCGTCGACATCGACACTGGCCGCAGTCGCACGCTTCCTTGGGTTGCAGCGAACTAAACGCGGGAGTAGCGAATGTCTAGCGCAACGCAGGAAGCCAAGCCAGGCGAGATCGCCTTTCGTGGCCTGATTACGCTATCGATAATGTTGGCCACCATCATGCAGGTGCTCGACACGACGATCGCGAACGTGGCGCTGCCTCATATGCAAGGCAGCCTCACGGCGACCCAAGACCAGATCACTTGGGTACTAACCTCTTATATCGTAGCCTCCGCAATCATGACTCTGCCCACCGCTTGGCTAGCAGGTCGCTTCGGGCGCAAGCGTATTTTTCTAGTCACTGTGGGTGGTTTCACCCTTAGCTCAGTGCTTTGTGGCATGGCGACCTCACTGGAACAAATGGTTCTATTTCGCATCTTGCAAGGCTGCTTCGGTGCGGCACTAGTTCCTTTAGCGCAAGCCACGATGCTAGACATCAATCCTCGCGAAAATCACGGCAAGGCAATGGCAATGTGGGGAATGGGCGTAATGATCGGCCCGATTCTTGGCCCTACGCTTGGCGGTTGGCTAACCGAGTCTTATAACTGGAGATGGGTATTTTATATCAATCTCCCTTTGGGCATTATCGCGTTCCTAGGTATGCTTTTTTTCATGCCTGATTCGGACCGCGTGAAACGCCCTTTCGATACCTTTGGCTTCTTAATGCTGACCGTAATCATCGGCAGCGCACAGTTGCTCATGGACCGAGGCGAGCACGCCGGATGGTTCGGCTCCCGCGAGATTCTGTTGTACTGCGCACTAGCAGGTTCCGCACTGTGGATGTATATCGTGCACTCGATGCGCACCGAACACCCCTTCCTAACACCCGCAATCTTCAAAGATCGCAATTTAATGACGAGCCTCGTGTTCATCTTTTTCATCGGCATCATCCTGCTCGCAACAATGGCATTACTGCCACCCTATATGCAGAACCTGATGGGCTACCCCGTGTTGGATGTGGGCATTATTATGGCGCCTCGTGGCATAGGGACGATGATCGCCATGATGATAGTCGGCAAAATCAGCAATCGATTCGACGCGCGCGTATTGATTCTATTCGGCCTTGCTTGCACGGCGAGTTCGCTATTCGCGATGACCGGATTTAGCACCTATGTGCCTCCCCATACATTGGTATGGACTGGCATGCTGCAAGGCTTCGGTCTCGGCTTTATCTTCGTGCCCTTGAGCACCGTGGCTTATGCCACTCTACCAACTCAGTACCGCGCAGAGGGCGCCAGCGTCTTTAGCCTGAGTCGTAATATGGGCAGTAGTGTGGGGATATCTCTGGTAATGACGGTGCTCAGTCGCAACATGGCAGCAAACCATGCCTACCTCACTGAAAATATTACCAGCGCTAGGCTTGGTATTGGTTTGAATCAAGTGCCTCAAGCGATGTTAGAAAATGCCGGTGGCATGCTGGCAATGCTCGATGCAGAGGTTACTCGTCAAGCTGCCACCATCGCGTATGTAAACGACTTTAAACTCATGATGTGGGTAGTGTTGGCTGTCTCACCCCTCGTACTGTTTTTGCGCAAGCGAGCTCCACTGCCAACGCCAGCCTAACTATCGAGCTTTGTCACTTAGGCAGATAGATGTTGTGACAGCTCTCACACGGGGCGTACATCAAGTCGTTACCCGCGTTAAACATCGCTTCTTCGTCGTGGTTCTGTATGGCTAGTTGCGCAATGCGCGCCGCACTAATCAATTGCTGTACGAAGCCCTGCCAGTCTTCGTTCTGTGCCTGTAATGCGTAGGCGCCATCGGCTCCGCCTTGCGCCGTGAGTTCTGCTGCGGCGATGACCACATTAGCGGCTTGATCTAATTCCAGCCATTGCGTGTCGCTCTTGATATCGTAGGCCCCCCATATTTTATTCGTCGCAGGCGCGATCACCCCCACCATTATCTCGCGCATAGCAAGACCTTCACTCTGTGCCGCCCAAGCAGTGTAAGCCATACCAAGCCCAATACCCGCCGCAAGTCCTACTTTTAGCCAATGTGACATAAATACCCTTACAAACATTAAATAGTGGTTTTCTTGAGGCCACTAGGTCCTCATCAACCTACTGCAATTAACTGGGATATTCGACCTCTCCTTTTGCCCCAAAAATCCCGTCGATGGTCGAAGTATGGCAGTTAAAACATGGCAAATCCGCGAGTGTGCAAGATAATGCCAATTTCCCGCTCGCTCTCCTAGGTGTTCAACGAAAGTCCAATGGCAGATCAGTATGCGTTAACACGGTAAAATAGTTTAACTTTTGGCGCTAAAGCAACAACGGAAATCAACAGGATGCGCGTATGTACATCCCAAACAAACCAATTAATTCCTTTTTTGAGACTTTGCCGATGGATTCGCGAGACACAATAAACGCCGATACTCAAGACTCTCCCCTAATTGCCCCTCCTTCGCGCAAGAAGCGCAAGAGTCGGTGGCCGATGGTGCTTATCGTTTTAGCACTTGTAGGAGGCAGCATTTATTACCTCAACTCCGAAGAAGCAACCGTAGCGGACCAACCACTGATTTCGACTGTCGAGATTGGCAGCATCATCAACACCATCTCCTCCGCCGGCACGGTCAAGCCGAGCAACTTCGTTGATGTCGGCGCACAGGTGTCAGGCCAGCTAGAGAAGCTCTATGTCGAGGTAGGCGACGTCGTCGAGGAAGGTCAAATTCTTGCAGAGATCGACGCCCGCTCCCAACAGAGCCGCGTCGACGCTAGCCGTTCCGCCATCGAGGCGCAAGAGGCCCAAATCGCTTCGCGCCGTGCCTCCCTAGAGCTAGCCAAGACCAATAAGGAGCGCCAGGAGCGCCTGATGGCCGCCAATGCTACCAGTCAGCAAGATTTCGACACTGCTGTCGCCAGCCTCGCCAATGCCGAGGCTAGCTTGATTCAATTGGAGAAGCAGATTCAGCAGTCTCGCGCAAGTTTACTCTCCGACGAGACAGAGCTGGAATACACTCGCATCTACGCCCCACTTGCCGGCACCGTAGTCTCTATCGAGATGAACGAGGGCCGTACCCTGAACGCCAATCAGAATGCGCCTACTATTCTACGCATCGCCGACCTGTCCTTAATGACGGTAGAGGCCGAGATATCCGAGGCCGACATCGGCAGCTTGAAAAAAGGCATGGAAATCTATTTCACCACCTTGAGTGGCGGCACGCGCCGCTGGACCGGCGAATTACGGCAGATCCTGCCTACTCCAGTCGTGACCAGCAATGTGGTGCTGTATACCGGACTTTTCGACGTGCAGAACCAAGACGGCACTCTATTGCCCGAGATGACAGCACAGGTCTTCTTCATTACCTCTGCAGCCCGTAACGTTCTGACTGTGCCACTGGGCGCACTCACCTTCGTCGACCCCGAGCAGTTGCGCAATGGCGCGGCAGCGGGCGCGAATGGCGAAGGACCCGTTCCTGCTGGAGTACAGCGACCGGCCGGGGCTGCTCAACGTCCAGCCGGTGCGGGCCAACGCCCCGCCGGCGCAGGCCGTCGCCCTCAGGGCAACCAACTCTCTGGAGACTTGCCGGCACGGCGCCCTGCTCTAACGCGCGTCTTGAAAGAAGACGGTACCGAAGAGGAGCGCCGCGTAGTGGTTGGGGTCACCAGCCGCGTTAGCGCCGAAGTTATCACCGGACTACAAGAAGGCGAGCAAGTAATTTCCGGCATCATACAAGCGGCAGCTGCCGCACCGGCCAACACCGAAGGGTTTAGACGCCCAGGTGGTTTCCCTGGAGGCTTCTGATGAGCGTAGGCGTTCTTGATGGAAGTGAAATACCAGAAGATGGCACTGTAGCGGAGCAGATGGCGGCGAGCGACTTGTTGTCCACCCCTATCATCGAGCTGCGCAACATAAAGCGTACTTTCGTGACGGGTGGCGGTGTCGAGGTCCATGCTCTGCGTGGCATCGATCTGAAGATTCATATGGGCGAGTTTGTCGCCATCATGGGGCAGTCCGGGTCAGGCAAGTCCACCATGATGAATATCTTGGGCTGCCTGGATAAACCCTCTGACGGCACCTATTTATTCGCTGGGCGCGATATCCGTAATTTCGCTCCAGACGACCTAGCTTGGCTGCGTCGCGAGGCTTTCGGCTTCGTGTTCCAAAGCTATAACCTGCTGCCCCATGCCAGTGCGGAAGAGAACGTGGAGATTCCCGCTATCTATGCCGGCTACTCGGCTAACGAGCGACGCGTAAAAGCCGAGGCACTACTCACATCCTTAGGTTTAGGAGACCGTCTCGACCACCGACCCAGTCAATTGTCGGGCGGCCAACAGCAGCGCGTGTCCATTGCTCGCGCCCTGATGAATGGCGGCAACATCATTCTTGCCGATGAGCCAACCGGCGCTTTGGATTCCAAGAGTGGCGTGGAAGTGATGGCGTTACTGAAAGACTTAGCGAGACAGGGTCATACGGTTATTCTGATCACCCACGATCCGAAGATCGCCGCGCAGGCCGACCGCACTATCGAATTTAAGGACGGCAAGGTCATAGAGGACAAACGTCAGGATGGCGTTATTTTCAAGCCAAAAGGAAACGATCAACTGCGTCAGTTATTTATGAATCGCAAGATCAGTTCGCCTTTGGCGGGCGTTGGCGAGGCCATCAATATGGCGCTGCGCTCATTGACCGCGAATATTTTCCGCACGATTCTTACGCTGCTAGGTATTGTAATAGGCGTGGCCTCGGTAGTGGCGATGCTAGCAATTGGCGAAGGTGCGAGCCAGGATATAGTGGACCGGATTAGCTCTATCGGCACCAATATGTTGACACTGCAACCGGCGCGAATTCCTGGTCAGAGGCGCTCGATGCCCTCGACCCTCACATTCGATGATGCCGATGCCATCTTGGACGGCATTCCGAATGTACTTGGCACCTTGCCCGAATTACAGGGCAACTATACGGTGCGATATGGGCGCAATGACTACTCGACTACCGTAACCGCAACCGGAGAAGCCTTGCCCGAGATACGCAACTGGCCGCTCTCCCAAGGCGTCTTCTTTACTCGCGAAGATAGCGACCGCTATATCTCCGTCGCCGTACTTGGCGCAACGGTGGCCGAAGAGATGTTCACTAATGGGCAGAACCCTTTGGGCGAATATATCTTAATTCGTAACCTACCGTTCCAGGTCATTGGTGTACTGACTCGCAAGGGTTCCTCCGGCTTCGGGGGCAACGATCAGGACGATGCGGTATTCGTGCCCTTGAAGGCAGGCGCGTTGCGACTATTCGGCCAGACAGAGGCACGTTCTATCGTAGTCGCTGTGGATGATATCGAGAAGATCGATCAGACTGAGGCTAACTTACGGGAGTTCAT
The DNA here is from genome assembly GCA_963977405.1 of uncultured Gammaproteobacteria bacterium. Lineage (GTDB taxonomy): Bacteria > Pseudomonadota > Gammaproteobacteria > Pseudomonadales > Pseudohongiellaceae > UBA5078. The sequence continues at coordinate 3,077 of CAXBOY010000113.1, read as the reverse complement.
GATCGCCCGTCACGACGGTGAAGATTTCCGCATCTTCAATAGCGCCGAACTACTCGACACAGTCTCGGCTTCCCAGGACACAATGACCATGCTACTCGGTTCCGTCGCCGCCATCTCTTTATTAGTAGGTGGAATCGGCGTGATGAACATCATGCTGGTCTCTGTAACCGAACGTACCCGCGAGATCGGCATACGCATGGCCACTGGGGCACGACAAAACGATATTCTCGCTCAGTTTCTCTCCGAGGCTATCGTTGTCTCGGGAGTCGGGGGGTTAATCGGCGTGGGGCTCGGCGTCAGTGTTGGACTACTCATGCAATACTTCGGAGTCAGCATAAAGTTCACCTCCACCCCGATGATTTTGGCCTTCTGCAGCGCCGCTGCTACGGGCTTGGTATTTGGTTTTACGCCAGCGCGTAAAGCTGCTCGGCTCGACCCAGTAGTCGCGCTCGCCAACGAATAAGGAAACAGGAAACATGCGTCACTTTACACTTCAACCGCTGGTTCGCGCATTACTGGGCGGCGGCATTGCCCTAACACTGAATGCTTGTGCATTACACAGCGAAGTGCCTGCTTTAGCGCAGAGCGATGTACCAGATGCCTGGGTAGCGTCTATCGATGAAGAGGCCGCAGCTTGGCCGCAGAGCACTTGGTGGGACTCCTTCGCAGACCCAGAGCTTAGCAGCCTGATCGACACGATCGCACAGCGCAATTTCGACCTCGCGAATAATCGCCGTACACTCGAAGCGGCACAAATCACCTTGCGCGAGGCCGGTTTCGATCTATACCCAACTGGCAGCATCACTCTGGGTACAGGTGCGAGTTACAACGAGAGCCGCAGCGATGACAGCTCGCAAAGCAACAGCCCAAATGTCCCCTTCGAGTTAGGTGCATCGCTAAGCTATGGCAATATTATCGCCAAGCCCGCGATCTACACAAAAGCAGTAGCCGACTACGAATCTCGGGCAGCTCAGAGCGCCGATGTCGCACTGACGACACTTGGCACCTCTGCTTCAACCTATTTCCAGTTATTACTGATTCGCGACAAGATCAGGGCGTCCCAGCAGAACGTCGAGAATGCCCAAGCGATCAGCGAGATTGCAAATGCTAGAGTTGAGGCCGGTGTAGCCGTCCCCATAGAAGCGTTGCAGCAACAGATAGCCTTGCAAAGAGAAATGGCCAATCTGAGTAACTTCCGTCAGAGCGAGCTCTCTGCCCTCGCCTCGCTTGCGCTACTTTCAGGAACCGGCGTCCAAGACTTCGCTCTTGCAGGCGAAACCTTGAACCAGATCACCGTGCCTAGCGTTCAACCCGGCCTGCCCTCGGAGCTATTATTACGGCGCCCAGACCTTGTGCAAGCCGAGGCCCTATTGCGCAGCTCGACCGCAAACGTAGACATCGTGCGTACCGCCTATTTCCCCAACATCTCTCTGACGAGTAATCTCAGTGCGAGTAGCACCTCGCTGACCGAACTGATCTCCTCACCAGATACTTTCTTCAGCCTCAATGCGTCGGTGCTACAGACCCTTCTCGATAATGGTCAACGCGACCGCAACGCAGAGCGTTCACGGATCACGCTGGAGAGCAGCCTAGCGGACTATAGAAAGGCTGTGATTGCTGCCTTCAACGAGATCGAGGTCTTGTTGAGCAATATGCAGGTGCAGAATCAGCTCTTGGAAGTAGCCCAGCAGAATCTCAACGCAGCGGAAGAGTCGTTCCGCATTGCACAGGTTCGCTACGAAGAGGGAGTGACGGACTTCCAGACTGTATTAACCTCACAGAACACCCTGTTCTCCACTCGCAACAGCTATCTTGACACTAAGCTTTCGCAGCTCAACACAAGTGTGAATCTGTATCAGGCGCTCGGTGGCGGCTGGGAGAAGGAAGAGCTCTAGGCCTAGAGCTGGAGATTGGGCGATTGATGGGCTAAAGTGGCGCTTCGTTTGAAATTCAGGAAAGCTACAAATGCCTGCTGCAGGTGAAGCGCAAAAATCCCGTAAACAACGCGTCTATGACGTGATTTTTGGTTACGATACCAAGGCCGGAAAGACCTTCGATCTGGTACTGATCATCATGATCAGTGCCAGTGTGTTTGCGGTCATGGTGGACTCGATAGGCTGGCAGAGTGACACTTTCAATCGCAGCCTATTCATCCTAGAGTGGTTCTTTACCCTTGCCTTCACACTAGAGTACGCCCTGCGCATCTATAGCTCACCCAAGCCGCGTAGCTATGTGCTGAGCTACTATGGCCTGATCGATCTATTATCGATTCTGCCCACCTACCTCGCTTACTTCATTGCCGGCGCCAACTTCCTAGTCGTAATTCGAGTTCTGCGGGTTTTACGCGTATTCCGAGTTCTGAAATTATTTCGTTATATGGGCGAGGCCAATCTATTATTCGGCGCGCTAGTCAACGCTAGGCGCAAGATTTTCGTATTCATGTTTGCTGTGTTCAACCTCGTCATCGTGTTCGGTACCTTAATGTTTATCATCGAGGGACCGGACAATGGTTTTCGCAATATTCCACAAAGTATCTACTGGGCAATTGTCACCATCACGACAGTTGGTTATGGGGACATCACCCCGCACACGCCACTAGGGCAAGGCATAGCTGCCCTCGCGATGATATGCGGCTATGCCATCATCGCAGTGCCAACGGGCATCATCGGTGCGGAGTTAATGCAGCAGTTCCAGACCCGTGGCGCTCCCTCCTCCTATCGTAAGATTGAGTGTCCACATTGCAATGCCAAGGATCATCAGAACGATGCCACCTACTGTCGCCTTTGTGGAGGAGTACTGGCACCAGAGAAATGATGTTCGATTGACTCAGCACTGGCACTACGCAAGAATAGTGCTAAGATTTATATAGTACCGCATGTCCCTTAGCTTCCGAGAACTGCTGTTGGAAAATAAATGAAACGCAACCGTCTATTGATCATTGACGATGACCCTCTGATCTGTAAAACACTCGAACACATCGCCCAAAAAGCAGGGTTTGAAGTGATGTCTGCCGACAGTGCATTTTCATTCTTCTCTCAACTGGAACTGTTTGACCCAAGCCTAATTATCGTTGATTT
>CAXBOY010000112.1:0-8860 GCA_963977405.1 uncultured Gammaproteobacteria bacterium | reverse complement strand
ATGGGTTCACGGCGTGTCCAGCAGCGAAGTACGCCGCAGTGCCACTCGCGCTACGGAGCTCCGAACTAGAGCAAGCTGGATTTATTCGTAACTACAAACCCGCTAGTTTTCGAATCCGAATTGTCTCTAGGAATGGGGCTGGATTGGCGATCACTTCGAAGTCTTGTTCTTCCGGTAGGCAACTGGGGCGAACGAATTTGACTAGTCGCTCGAGCGGATCGCAGAACAGCATATCGAATGCTAATCGATCTTTCCCATACAGACCCCTATGCAACATATTGGCCGAGAAGACGAGTAGATCCCCGCGCTCCATTGCTACAGTTTGAGTGTTAGGTAGTGTGTCGGATTTGATCTTTCCACCTTGCTCCATCCGCACTTTATACTCCTCTTCCGTGTCCCAACGCCCATGACTACCAGGTACTAGTTCCAAACCCGGTTCCGGCATCAGGGCCAATCGCATGTGCAGCACATTGATATTGCTTAGCTCTTCGCGCTGCACATCCTCGGGCTCTCCCGTGTACTGGATATCTCTGTGCCAATAGTTTGCCTGCTGTGGATTTACGGGATTGAAAAATAACTGGGTGTTCATAAACGCAGCAGGACTGGGGAAAATTCTGCACAATATAGACTCGATGCGCCGGTCGCCGAGTAAACGAAACAGCACCCGCCTGTCTTCAGCATTGAGATGTTCTGTGTCGGTCAGATAGGCGCTGTTGATTGCTCGCGTCTCATAGAACTCAGTATTAGCTGTTCGCCATCGATTGTGAAAACGCGATAAAACTTCGTGTAGTTTTTTGAGCTCAGACTCGTCGAATAAACCCTTTACTAAGGTGAAACCGTCGCTTGCATATGCACTTGCCAGAGAGTCAAAATCAGCTTGTGCGACATTAGTCACGATCAAGCACTTTCGCGATCTTTTTCAGTGCAGTCATGTCGATTACCTCTATCTCACGGTTATCGACTTTTACAATGGCCAGTTTTTGTAAACGGCCAAACACTCTGCTCACGGTCTCGAGGGTAACACCGAGATAGCTGCCAATATCCGCGCGGGTCATCGGTAAGCGGAAGTGTGTCGAAGACAGCTTGCGGCGATGGTTGCGGCTGGAGATACTCAGTAACAATGCGGCAACGCGTTCGTCGGCAGCGTTGCTGCTCACCAAAGCAAGCATCTGCTGATCCTTGACTATCTCCTGTCCCATTAAACGAAAGAAGCGGCCCTGTAACGACGGAATCTTCGTACTGAGGACTTCGAGAAGGTGGAATGGTATTTCACAGAATGAGCCTGTCTCTAGAGCGATCGCCGAACTACCATAGCGATTGCTACTGATGCCATCCAAGCCCATGATCTCGCCTGGCAAGTAAAGGCCGGTGACCTGTTCCGTACCATCTCGGCTTGTCTTAAAAGTCTTAAAACTACCGGCTCTAATCGCGTAGATCGCCTTAAACTCTTCGTCTTGATGATAGAGATAGTCTCCCTTACTCAAGGCTCGACCCTGTTTGACGATTTCATCAAGGTGAAGGATCTCGTTCGCGTCCAAGGCAATCGGCAGGCATAGCTCCCCTAAGCGGCACTCGCCGCAGGAAATGCTAGGATTGGTATGACAGGAGCGCACCGCATAGGGTATTTCCTTGGCAAATATCGCTGCTTTCGAAGTTAGTTTCACAATGGCGCCTTGAATTAAAATGAGATAGAAACGATTAGCAATGTAATTATTTCACCCTGCCCCTGCAAAGGACCGGTCGCCCCACCAAAGGTCTGGGTGAGCCAGAGCGAGTTAATTTAGGGCTCCGACAAGCCTAACGCGCTCTGTTCAGTACTCTAAATATAAACCTCTAAGACGAAAAATGCTATGAAGGGTAATACTAGTAGCCCAGGTTCTCACTCAGCGGGATATTGGAAGACGGCATCGAGCGGTTGGCCGAACACCAACGCAATCTTAAAGGCTAGCTCTAGAGTCGGTGAGTATTTAGCCGCCTCTATGGCGTTGAGTGTCTGTCGCGTCACACCTATTTTCTCGGCCAATGTTGCCTGCGACATCTCGTTAGCCTCGAAACGCAAGCGGCGGATGTTGTTTCGAATAATAGTAGCTTTCAACGCTAATAACCCCTGCGATAGTAGAACAGCTCTAGGCCCGACTTGATCAAGCGCGAGACTATAAGGGCTAGCAACAGCAGGTGAGGAACTAGAAAGGGGTTCGTTAAATCGGGAATTCGGTAGAAATTAGGGAAAAGCGCGCTCACGCCTAATTGCCAAATCAACAATATTGCAAAAACCTGTAGAGCCCAGTATCCCGCGACATTAGCCCGTGCGGCGAAGCGCTTCTCGCGCTCGTCTGCGGCAAGTTCAGCGCCAACAAACCTAAATGCTAAACTCAGTAGCAAGCCGAGGACAATGCCTAACATAGTGCTCTTTATTACTAGGCCCACTAAGGCCGTGACTAGGCCAGTTTCATTGTGAAAGAGCAGTACTAAGGCTTTAGGGAAATAGTACAAAGCTACAATAGCGTCGACTAATAATGTTGCCCACAGCCGCCTCTCTCTAATGGCCATCTCTTGCAGTAGTCCCATTTGTTCACCCTCGCCTTAACTCAATATTCTGACAGTATAAGTCGAACAATGGCGGTGTCAATAATATTAGACACATTGACTATAATACGTGACATTTAGGGATAGAAAAAAGGCGTCGAAACTTAGCTTCGACGCCTTCGCTCTTGCTTACAAACCGATCATATTCAATCGATTAGGCGTGGAATATACTTGTAAACGCCTTGTACTGGGCCTACTTCGCCAGAGTACACGTTGCCATCTTTATCCACAGTTACGCCCTCACCCATGGAGCCGAAACCGCCCATACCTGAGGCGCGCTCCGAAGGATGCTCGGAGACGAAGTACATGACCTCACCTGTGCGGGCGCTACCGACTCGAAGGCCTTTGCGCCAGCCCGGATTGTAGTTGTCATCCGACTCGGAATCGATCGCGTAGAGCATGTCGTCAGGCGTAATGAAAATGCCCGAAATACGGCTAAACTGATACCAAGTATCCAGATGTCCACCGTCTTGATCGAAGATCTGAATACGGCGATTGCCGCGGTCCGCTACGAATAAACGCCCCTGAGAATCGAATGCGAGGGAGTGCGGAGAGCGCATCTGGCCGTCCTCATAACCCCATTCGCCGAAGCTCTTGATGAAAGTGCCATCCGCTGCAAACTTAGAAATGCGGCTTATGGAGTCTGGGCCTGGCTCGTCCTGAAACTGCGCGCCATGGGTCTCTGCCACATAGATGCTGCCATCTGGGCCGATGACTACATCGTTAGGGTCTGTGAAACGGTTCGGCGGATTACCGATTTCCCCTGGAGTGCCAAGGGTCATTAATAGCTCACCGCTAGGGCTGAATTTCAACACGGTGTGACCCTTGCCTGCGGCATCCGGGAACTGCTCGAGCTCACGAGCATTGGCGGCACGGGAATCCACGACCCAAACGTTGCCCTCTTTGTCGACGTCCATGCCATGGGGCCAAAGAATCAGACCGGCACCGAAGCTAGTTACTACATTACCATCGGAGTCCAGCTTCACGATCGGGTCTACATCAGAACCCGCGCAAGAGTTGGCACCGCAGCGGTCCCCGATCCAGACACTCTCGCCATCGATGTCGATGTTGATAGCACTGATAGAGCCCCATGTGCGACCCGCAGGTGGGTTGCTCCAGTTCGGCACTATCTCGTATGGATTAGGCAGGTTATTCACCGGCTCAACATCGGCATGCTCGGCGGGGCCAGTAGCGCCACGTTGCGCCATAGCTGCGCTCGACGCACTAAGCAATAAGGCGGCAGCGAGTGCTAATTTTAGGGGTTGGAAGCGGTTTGGGCGAGTTCTTGTCGTTGTTTTCATCATTTTCCTCGTTTAACACAGGTTACTGTGAATCAATCTAACACTTGAAGAGTCTTATTATGGCAGTGTCTATTGGGGGCTAGAAACATGACCTCTGCGGCTAATATTGTCAATCCCAAGCAGATCAATTTGATCCTACCTATTAATTTAGCGGGATTCTCTGAAAACCCTTGCTATCCCTTCCTTTCGTTCACTACACTGACTCACAAATGAATGAAAAGAAGCTAGCGTATTTACATAAAAGCGCTGCTCAGAAGGCGCTATTCGTCCTAGCCATATTGGCTAGCACTATGCTTTTAATCTTAAATTTGGGTTTAGACGTTCGTGTCGAAGCACACCATTTCATTCTAGCCCACACCGTTCTGGAGTGCGCAGGCGTACTAATCGCCGCGATGATCTTTATAACAGGATTGTCACCTCTCGCGGAAAATCGCTCTCTGCGCTCTACTGTCCTTGCCAGTGCTTTCCTAGCCACTGGCTTGTTGGAGCTTGCCCATTTAGTGACGTTTGACGGCACTTTCGCCCAGTCATTGCTATTTTCCGAAGCCATTAGCGAAAAACTGACCATTGCGGCACAGATATTCGCAACTTTCGGACTACTTAGTTTCGCATTCTGCCCAATACGTAGTTTTGCCAAGCAATCCTCAAGGCTCATTTACACAGCATTTGCTATCGCTAGTGCTGTGATCATTACCTTCATTTTCCTTACCACAGAAGGTAATTCAAATTACCTCGAAAACATCCAGCCCAATTCCACCAATTTTTATTTTTTTACTTTCATCAGCATCCTGCTTGCGGTAACAGGAGCAAAACTTTTCAGTAACAGCCTACGCAACAATAGTATTCCGACTCTATCTATTGCCACAGCCACACTCATACTCGCCATGGCCGCTATACTTTTTGGCAACTATCAACATGTGAACGACTTAAGCGCCTTGATAGGACATTTATACAAACTATCTGCCTATGTATTGCTCTATCGCGCGCTAGTACTTAAAAATATAGAGCAACCTTTTCAGGATATTCGTGATCTCGAACAGCGAATCGAGTCTACACTAAACGCACTTCCAGACCTCGTTTTCGAGACTTCGATCGACGGGAAAATATTCAACTATCATTCTAATTTAGGGCAGGACAAGTTGCTCGCCGATCCCCTCGAGTTTATCGGCAAAAATTTGCATGAATTCCTTCCGGACGACGCAAATAAAACCGCCTTAGCAGCCATGCAAGAAGCAAATGAGAAGGGTTACAGTTATGGAAAGCAATACTCGCTAATGCACGAAGATGGCGAGCATCGATATGAGATATCGGCGTCTTCGCTCCCTATTTCGGACAACGAAGACCATTTTGTGATGCTCGTACGCGACATATCACTTCGCTATTCACTGACGCAACGCCTAGAAGGGCTCTTATCGCTTACTAATGTCAGCGATAGGCTTTCCGAACACGCTATTGCTCAGCTTGCCTTAGACACCCTAGAGGGACTTACAAAAAGCAAGGTGAGTTTCCTCCATTTCCTCAGCGAAGATGAACGCGAGATCGAACTGGTCTCTTGGGGAAGTGAGACGGAAGCTATGTTTTGTAAGGTCGACCAAGAATCCCACTACCCATTGGAGAAGGCCGGCATATGGGCAGATTGCGTGAGAACCCGCGAGCCTGTCGTAATCAACGACTATGAAAATGCACCTAACAAGAAAGGCTTACCCAAAGACCATTCAGAACTCCGTCGTTTTGTAAGCGTCCCTATTTTCGATGGCGAGCGCATCGCGATGATAATCGGCATCGGGAACGCCGAATATCAGTACAGCCATTCCACAGTAAAGGTCATTGAGTTATTCGGTAACGAACTCTTTCAAATGTTGTTGCGACGCCATGCTCAGCATGAATCCGAGAAGAATCGCCTACTCTTAGAAAGCGCATTGGAGAATATTCCCGTTGGTGTGGCTATTACAACCCGAGGCAAAGAAGCTAAATTCGAGTATTTTAACCAACGCTTCCCTGCGTTATATGGAGTAAACGCAAGCGACCTAGGAAAGATTGAAGATTTTTGGGAGGTCGCAATAGAGGACGAGAACTTGCGCGACGAATTGCTTGGAAAATCGCAAGTAGGCATAGCTCACGATGAACCGAACACGTGGCGCTGGGACCGCATTCCGTTCAAAGGGAAAGGCGATACATGGCGTTATCTAAACATACAGACCGTCGAAGTTTCCAATACAGACTTAAACGTTACCCTTGTAGAGGATGTAACCGAGTCGATACAGATTGAAGAAGAAATTCGAGTTTCCGCCACTGCATTCTCCTCGCAAGAAGGCATATTGATTACCGACGCTAACCTACAGATATTGCGCGTGAATGCGGCCTTTGAGAGAAGTAGTGGTTACAGTGCCGAAGAATTAGTTGGCAAGACTCCCGCCTTTTTTCAATCAGGAAACCAAGCCCCCGATTTCTATAAAAAAATGTGGGAGAAAATTGAGAATTTTGGAGTGTGGCGTGGCGAAATTATTAACAAGAACAAAGAAGGTAAGCTCGCCCCCTATTCCCTGACTATTTCTGCAGTGAAGAATAAGCTGGATATTATCACTCACTTCGTGGCGCACTATATAGACCTTAGCGACATCAAATCCGCCCAGAATACAATCAGCCGCCTATCTTTTTTCGACACCCTTACTGGCCTACCCAATCGAGCGTTTCTTAAAAGCATGTTGTCCGCCAAACAGCTGAAATCCCATAGCGCGGATGGCTATATTGGTGCGCTTATGATCGACCTAGATAATTTTAAAATAATCAATGAGACACTAGGACACGAGTCTGGTGACGAACTCCTGCTCGAGGTCGCCAAGCGTTTACAGAGCATATTGCGTAGCGGTGATAAGGTGGCTCGCTTTGGTGGTGACGAATTTGTCATCCTATTTGTGGAATTAGGAGCTAACGAGGAGCAGGCTTCACTGAAAACACAATTGCTCGCGCAGTCAGTCGTTTATTCGCTAGAAGACACCTATGTAATAGGCAAGAAAGCTTACTTCTCAACGGCGAGCATCGGGGCGACACTAGTGAGAGCCAGCAAACCCAATACCCGAGAAATTTTTAAACAACTAGACATTGCGCTTTCCAGTGCCAAGGGCGATGGTAAAAATCAGATTCGCTTCTTCGACCCCGCTTGGCAAGAAAGTGTCAATAAGCGGGCACACTTACTCGACGAACTACGAATAGCAATAGACGAAAAACAACTCGAACTCTTCTACCAACCGCAACTCAACGAGCATGGCAAAATCATAGGTTGCGAAGGTCTTATCCGATGGAATCATCCGACTAGAGGCTTGCTTCCACCAAGCGAATTCCTGCCTATAGCCCAAGAGAATCACCTCATGATTCAGATAGGTGACGAGGTGCTCCGCATGGGCTTTGAGCAATTACATCGCTGGCAACAACAAACCGAGTTGAACCACATTCAACTCAGCCTTAACATCACCGCAGACCAGTTCTATGAGGATCGCTTCGAGAAGTATCTACTGACCCTCTTAAAGGATTTCTCTATAACACCCGGATCTTTGATGCTCGAGTTCACCGAGTCGACGCTCTTAGGTGGGGTCGATGCCGCGAGGGAGAAAATCATCCGCCTTAACAACGCAGATATTGAGTTCGCCATCGACGACTTCGGTACTGGTTACTCTTCACTATCCTATCTAAGCTCATTGCCAATGGATCAATTGAAGATCGACCAGACTTTCGTGCGTAGTATAGGCATCGTTGAAACTGACACACAGATTGTCAAAGCGATCATTACAATGGCTAAAATCCTACAATTGGGAGTAATTGCGGAAGGAGTCGAAACGCAGGCCCAGTTCGATTACTTAAAGTCTCAGGGTTGTGAATTGTTTCAAGGTTATTTATTCAGCAAGCCAGTCCCAGTCGCCGAGTTCGATCAATTAGTGCTCAATGCCACCTGTGAACAGTGGTGAGCCTAGCAGTGGATCATCGAGCTAATTCGTATGCACAGATGTTCACAACTGTTGCCAGATTAAGCGACTCTATTGCACCCGTGCCGCGAATACTAAACGCGCTAGCTTGCAAATTTTCAGGGAGACCACGCGCCTCATTGCCAAAAATGTACGCATCGAATTTTTCAAAGGACGGGTCTGCCACCGGCGTTCCGTGCATGTCTAGACATGCCAATCGCGAATAGCGCTGACGCAATTCCTGCACACTTACATCGGTTTCAATAGGGACATGAAAGATCGCCCCCATGCTAGCGCGCACTACCTTGGAGTTGAATGGGTCTACCGATGCGGGGCTAAGAACGCAGCGGCTCGCACCAAACCACGCCAGTGTCCGCAGAATAGTCCCTAGGTTGCCCGGGTCCTGCACCTCGTGTAGATAGAAGACTCGTTCCTTGTCGATTAACTCAGCGTTTTCCAGCAGTGCATCGATAGGCACTAGCGCGAACACGCCCTGCGGCGTCTTGGTCTCACAGACCTTAGCCATCTGAGCGCTAGTTAGCTCATGGCATTGCAAAGCACCTCGAGGGCCTTGATAGTCGGCGGTGCAATACAAATGTGCTGCAAGCAGCGCAGGCTTTTGCTTGGCCGCCGCCAATAGCTCCTGAACTAAGTGTTCTCCCTCGGCAATGAAACAGCCAAATTCGCTGCGGTACTTCTTTTGTGCGAGCTTCTTAAGCGTGTCGATGTTCATCTTCATTGCTTGGCCCCCTGCCCTAGATCGGCGAGCATCGCCTTGGCCAATGCCTCGGCCACCTTTATGCCATCGACTCCTGCCGAGAGAATTCCGCCGGCATACCCCGCACCTTCTCCAGCCGGGTAAAGGCCGCGCGTATTCAAGCTCTGCAAACTATCTGGGTCTCGGGTTATGCGAATCGGGGACGAGGTGCGTGTCTCCACCCCCGTAAGGATCGCATCATCGCGATCGAAGCCGCGCATCTGTTTGCCGAAGGCTGGCAGCGCCTCTCTTATCGC
>CAXBOY010000111.1:0-8921 GCA_963977405.1 uncultured Gammaproteobacteria bacterium | reverse complement strand
TTGATCGTCTTTATTCACGGCGGCTGCTGGCTGAATGCCTATGACATCGAGCACAGCTACGCACTTAGCACAGCACTTTCGCAGGAAGGCTACGCAGTACTGTCTCTAGAGTATCGCCGCACTGGCGATGCAGGTGGTGGCTGGCCTGGCACTTTCGAAGATATCCGCGCCGCATTTGCCTTTGCTGAGCAATTACAAAGTAGTGACCTTAACCCCTTGCCGGTAGTTGCACTTGGGCATTCCGCCGGAGGGCATTTAGCCCTGCTGGTTGGAGCTCAAGAACAGAATTTGAAAGGAGTAGTGGGACTTGCAGCCATTACAGATATCATAAGTTACGCTCAAGGCGAGAATAGTTGTGAGACGGCCACTTCGCAGTTTATGGGGGGCGACTACGCAAGCAAAACAGCGCAGTACCAAGCCGCCAATCCTGCGCAAATGAGACCACACGCCAATACATTTCTCCTTCAGGGTAGCGCCGACACAATCGTAGCGCCAACTCAGGCGAATATCGCAGGGGCGTTGACCATTACACTCGAAGGCGCCGGCCACTTCGACTGGGTTCATCCCGGCAGTCCCGCATTCCAGACTCTGTTGTCTACGCTCTCGGCGACACTGCAATGATCAAGCAAGGCCAGATAGAAGCACAGGATCGTAGCGACCCACTGGCGAGGAAACGAAACGAGTTTGATCTACCTGCGAACACAGTCTACTTAGATGGTAATTCACTCGGCTGCCTGCCCATCGCCGCGCGCGAACGTGCTCGGGAAGTAGTCGAGACACAATGGGGCCGCGACCTAATCAAGAGTTGGAACAAGCACAACTGGATCGAGCTGCCAATACAAATAGGCGAGAAGATTGCACGTTTGATCGGTGCAGCTCCAGGTCAAACGATCTGTTGCGACTCGACCTCCGTGAACCTATTCAAACTATTGAGCATCGCACTGAAGATGCACAGCGAGCGCTGCATCGTTCTTTCTGTGCAAGACAATTTTCCTAGTGATCTTTACATGCTCGAAGGCCTGCGCCATCAACTCGGTCATGACGCGTTACAGATAGAACTCTGCACAGAGGAAGAGATCGAGTCCGCAATGCACGAGAAAGTCGCGGTGCTTATGTTGACTCAGGTGAATTTTCGCACCGGTCGATTGCTAGACATGCAAAGACTCACCGAGCGCGCCCACGCACTAGGAATTTTGGTCATATGGGACCTCGCTCACAGTGCCGGTGTTTTGCCCATTGAACTCGATGCGTGCCATGTCGATTTCGCTGTTGGCTGTGGTTATAAATATCTAAATGGCGGGCCTGGTGCACCGGCTTTCGCCTATGTTGCACAGCGTCATCATCAACACCTACACCAACCCCTTAGCGGTTGGATGGGCCATGCCTCCCCTTTTGAATTCGATGCCCAGTACGTGCCCGCGACCAATATCAGTCAGCTACTAGTCGGTACGCCACCTATAATCTCGATGAGCGTGCTCGATGCCGCCCTCGAGGTTTATCACGACGTTGACATCAAGCAGCTACGCGACAAGGCCTATGGCCTGAGCGAGCTGTTTCGCACCCTAGTCGAACAAAACCCAAACCTGCGCGACTTACAACTGCTATCACCTCAACAGCCGCAGCAAAGGGGTGCTCAACTTGCCTATCGGCATCCGGAGGCCTTTGCAATCTGCCAGGCTCTAATTGCCCACGGCGTTATCGCTGACTTCCGTGCGCCGGACCTCTTACGTCTTGGTTTCAGCCCGTTGCCCTTGCGCTATATCGACATCGGCACTAGTGTCACAGTTTTAACCGAGATAATGCTTAACGAACGCTGGCGTGATCCGCAATATGCCACGCGCAACAAAGTAACGTAGGGAGTAAGCAATGACACACAATACCGAGATACAAACCAGCCTCGCTATGCTCGTTTCAGTTTTCGGAAATCCTACTCATGCCGACAGCGAAGCCAATCGCTATGAATGGCATTTAGAGTTTGCCGATGGCACCAGAGCGATCTTAAGCAATGCGAGTACCGGTGGCAGCTCGGCGCGTGTGCAAGCGTGGGAGCTAAGTAGTGATAGCGAGACCGCTATTGCCCAAGTTACGGAAAAGCTACAGGAAGGCGAGAATTACTATGACGGGGCGTTGCACCCGGAGCTGTTTATCGATCGCAACAACTAAGCACTATCTCTAAATAAATGAAAAAGGGAGAGTATCGCTACCCTCCCCTTTATTATCTCCCTAACACACCCGCAATTAGAGGTTGAGGTCGAGGCGTAGATACATACTGCGACCATCGGTGTCATAGGGCGCGTTGCGTGAGTAGATCAAACCACGATTTGCCTGATATTCAGCCTCTTCTGGATACTGATCGAACACATTCTCCGCACCAAAACGAATGCTTAAATTATCATTCACATTATAAGTCGCTGACACATCCGTGAATGCCTCTGCGCCGAAGTCCTGATGAATATCACCCGTGGCATTGAAAGAATAATCCGTCCAGTTTCCGTAGTAGCGAATGCGCCCCATGAAGTCCAAAGCTCCGACACCGTAATTAGCGGTGAAGTTCATGGTACGCTGCGGAAGATTCTTCTCGAAGCGAATGCGGGTAGTGTCGTTGCTCTCGAATGATCCCCCCACCACTTCAGTTTTGTTGAAGTTAAACGAGCTCGACAGCGCTAACTGTCCCGCTCCTAACTCCATACCATAGCCCAAAACTAGGTCGATGCCCTGTGTACGCGTGTCGAAGTCATTCTGGAAGAAATTCACACGCGTGATTCCTTCGCCTCCGGGCACACCTAACGCAATCAGCTGCGCGCGCTCTGCATTGCTTAGCGTAAAGTTCGTAGAAGTACCGAAACGATTGTCGACATCGACACGGTAGAAGTCTAGTGAGCTCGTAAAACCATTGTCATTCCGATACACAAGACCAGCACTGAAATTGGTCGACTCTTCGGCGTCAAGAGGTTTGATGTCAACTCCTACGCGCTGAGACACGATACCTGCCACTTCACCAACTGGAGAGAAACGACCGTTAGTGAAAATATTCAGTGTCACGGTATCCAAACCCTGAGAGCTACGTTCGCTGAATAACTGCCCAGGCGTTGGCGCACGGAATCCATTCGACATGGTGGCACGCAGTGCGAAGTTCTCGCTGATCTCATAGCGACCTGTGAGTTTGCCCGTAAAAATGCGCTCGTCGTGCTCTGAGTAATCCTCGTACCGACCTGCGACGCCAAAGATAAATGCATCGCTTAGCGGCATTTCTAGATCGACATAGACGGACATACTGGTTTGATCGGACTCACCGGCTTGTTCCGGGCTAAAACCTGGGTACCCATTGGAGCCGGAAGGCAGGCCGACACTTGCGCCAGGTCCGATTGCGTAAGAGGCCACGTCTCCCGCGCTTACC
Organism: uncultured Gammaproteobacteria bacterium; assembly: GCA_963977405.1. Taxonomy (GTDB): domain Bacteria; phylum Pseudomonadota; class Gammaproteobacteria; order Pseudomonadales; family Pseudohongiellaceae; genus UBA5078. Next base: position 5,524 of record CAXBOY010000111.1, on the reverse strand, counting down.
TTGTAGGTTTCTTCGCGTCGTTCTATTCCGAAGGCAAGATTGCTAGGGCTTGTACCGGTGCCAAGCTCAAACTCATAGCCGAAATCGAGATTGACGTTAAGTTCGCTCTGCTCTAAAGCGCCGATGTCGAATGCCGTTGGACTCTGTGGTCCCATCGAGGCGTTAATACTATTGGACATATTATAGTCGATCTTATTACTACCGTAGCCTGCACTCAGGTCCCAGTTCAGAGTAGGGCTTAGCTCGCCCCTCACACCTGCAGTGAAAGATGTGTCTACATCTTCCTGACCGAACTGAGGCGAGAAGCCAGCGGGATAGGTATCGCGTAGATCGAATCCGGGAAAGACCGATGTAATATCGAACGCGTTAGTCGAGTCTGGGTTACGCCAATTAAAATCTGACAAGCCCTCACCCTTGCCATAAGAGCCAAAACTATAGGCAGTAAGAGTGTTGCTCAGTGCGTATTCGGAGTTGAACATGAAGCGTGTCGTTTCCGTCTCCGGCTGTCCCCAATTCTGCACTGGGTTTGGTACATCGACACTTGGGTGGTCGAGCTTAAATTGAATGGCGTCAGGACGCTGTCGACTGCGTGAAGTGCGCTCCGCATTGGAATACTCCAGCGCGCCATTGATGAAGCCAGTATCGCCAAGAGCAATCCCCCCCTTTATCCCGAAGCGTGTATTCTCTCCGTCGCCTTCTGCATACTCGGAGTACTGCGCAAAACTGCGAAAATTAGTGCTTTCGTCGAGGATGATATTGATGACGCCTGCAATCGCATCAGAACCATACTGAGCGGAGGCACCATCGCGCAGCACCTCCACACGACCGATGGAAAAGGTAGGAATCTGGGCCAAATCTGGTGACTGCGCGCCATTGCCTCCGAGCAATGCCGAACGATGACGGCGCTTCCCGTTCACTAGCACCAAGGTATGGTCTGGCGAAAGCCCACGCAAAGTAGCGGGGCGTACGAACACTTGACCGTCAGCCATAGGTAGACGTTGTACTTTATAAGAAGGTACCAGTTGTGCCATTACATCTGAGAGATCCTCAGATGCGGTATTATTGATCTCATTGAAAGACAGCACATCGATAGGAGCAGAAGAGTCAAAGACTGAGCGCTGCGTGCGTCGTGTACCCGTTACGATTACGCTTTCGATAGTGGAATTGCCACTTTGCTGTGCGCCTGAATTTTCAGGCGTGGATTGCGCCAGCGCGGAGGTGGCTTGAATGCTCATAAAAGTGGTAACGGCTAAGAACAGCGGCCGCATTGTGTGGTTGTTCGACATAGGATATCCCTTTTCTCTTGTAGTACTCTCGGTAAAAGACGGGGCGAGTATGGTAAGGGTCTATGACAAACTGATGAATCCTTTGCAGGGTTCATATAAGTTTCACCCAGCTGTAACAATTTATGTCACGGCAGTTCAATGCCTATATCGATTGAGTGCATTAAATCTCGGTGTAAAACGCATAGGAGCTCATTTAGCGCAGACTTAACACACCTCTGAAAAGCGTTTAAATTGCACATGAGTTTGGATTGGTTATACTGAGCAAACTTACGACACAACAACAATAAGGATGTAAAAATGAAAAAGGGTAAGATCGCCGGCATTGTGACCGGGGTAGTACTAGTAGTAGGGATTCTAAGCTGGATGTTTACAGCGCCTTACCTTAGTAATGAAGGGCTGGGTCGTACACCTGGAATCATTATTGGAGGTACGCAGACACCCGCCCTCAACGACTTCACAGTACTAAACTCAACTGTACAAGGTCCCTTGCAATTCAAACTTGGTGGTTTTCCACCTTTCGTGAACTATTTACTATGGGTAGCGACTCCCGAAGGCATTATCACAGCCACTCGTCCCGATGGTGGTTATTGGGCACGCCGAGTTAGAGAGGGCGATGGGAACGGCTGGCTGCGCATAGGCGACGCGACCTTCGCAATGAAGGCCACAGAGATACTAGATAATCGACGCATCCCTATGATGCAGCAGTGGGCCACTAAGGCAGGCAGATCCCTCGACGATCCACTCTACGCAGGCTCCGAGCCACTGCGCGAGTGGGAGGTTTTCTTCTGGACACCTAGGTAGTACGAAGACTAAACATTAAGGGGCGCCCCAAGGGTCGCCCCTTTTTTCGTTCTAGGTAAACATAAAACAGCACTCTCGCTACTTGGTTCTCAATTAAGAGACTTCTTTTAAGACCCCTTCTGCGCTAGGTTTTCGCAATCCCCTCTGAATAAATACTGTCATACTCGTGCGCTATACTATCCTCTTCGAAATTGGACAAGATGCAGATTAGGGACACAGATTTATGCCAAACACTCCTTCGTTTTTCAGTCGCCGTGACATCCTAGGTGGCCTTGTCCTAGGCACCGCTTCTCTCGCTGCAACTCGCCTCAACGCACAGAACGCGACGATGCCAAGCTCTCCTGCAGAAACGGATGCCGCTCGCCTAGCTCAAGACGAGGATTTCTGGCGTGAAGTCGCAGGCTATTACGACCGCGCCGAAGGCATTGTGAATCTCGAGCATGGCTACTGGGGAAAAATGGCCAAGCCAGTGCAGGATCGCTATCTTGCCGCCACTCAAATGGTTAACAAGCAATTGTCTTTCTACGCGCGCAAGGGCTATGGCGACGATTCGCGTAAGGCTGTGGCGAGAGTGGCCAACTCTCTCGGCGTAGACTCAGATGAGATTGTACTAACGCGAAATGCGACTGAATCTATCCACAATCTCATTAGGCAGTATCAGAGCATCGGTCCCGACGATGCTCTACTTTATGCAGATGTGGACTATCCGAGCTTCCAACAGACGATGCAATGGCTTGCAGACCAGAGAAAAGCGCAAGCGATCGTCTTGAACCTACCGGCCAGAGCGTCGCAGTCGCAATTGTTAGAAGCTTATGTGCGCGCATTCGATGCCAATCCATCGCTCAAACTTATACTCCTCACCCATGTCAGTAATCAACACGGATTGGTGCTACCCATTGCGCAGATCTCCGAGCAGGCACGTCGACGTGGCATCGATGTCATCTGCGATAGCGCCCAGTCATGGGGCCTGTTGGACTATAAAATCACCGACTTGAAAGTAGACTGGGCGGGCTTCAACCTGCATAAGTGGATAGGCTCGCCTGTAGGTGTAGGCGCCTTGTATATGCGCCGCGGAAGCTTGGAGAAAATACAGCCCTACCCCGGCGAATCCGACCCAGACAATGCGCGGATATCAACACGCGTACATACCGCCACATCTAATTTTGCCGCAATCTTAACGGTTCCCAGCGCGCTTGATTTTCACGAGTCTATCGGTGGCAATAACAAAGAAGCCCGGCTGAGGTATCTTCGCGGGCTGTGGACAACAGAGGCGGATTCCATGGAACATATCGAGGTACTGGGTGGCGCAGACGAAGCTTCTTGGACCGGCATGGCTTCTTTCCGATTGAGGGGTGAGAGCAGCCCAGCACAGGTGAATACGTTGCAGAAAAGACTAGAGCAAGACTTTGGAATTTTCACAGTCGCGCGTTATGAGTTGAACAGCGGCGCGTGCATCCGAGTAACCCCACAAGTGTTCACAAGCTCTGACGAAATAGCCCAACTAACTGACGCTCTAAAGCGACTGAAAGCTTAGCTCTTTGCTATAAAGTGGATTGCGGTTTACTAAAGAACATCTCGCGCCTTGGGTAGAACACAATGGCAATGAGCACGATGCTTAAGAACAGGAAAAGGTAGTACACCGGGAACGCCTTTAATGCCTCTTCAAAAGCGAAGTCTTGCAGCTGTTGAGCCGGCAAACTAGCGGCAGTTTCGCCATTCTTCAAGGCGCCTACCAGACCAGTGTAGAGAAGACTCGCGATACCCAAACCAAGATTCAACGCCAGTCCCTTGAAGCTCAATACAGTCGCCCGTATCTTCGAATCGACTGCGCTATTGATATAGAAACTCGCCTGAAACTGCACCATTCCCAGAATCGCAAAAGCACCCACCGCGAACACAACTCCATACAATGGAATCGCGAGCATCACCCCGCACAGCGAGAAAGTCAGCAAGGCGGAAAGGCATAGAAAATTCGTGAAAGGCGACAGGTGACTCACCATCAAACGTGACAGTCTAGCATTGAGAATGCCGATCAAGGCCATGCCGGCGCCGATGAAGCCGAACCATGAAATGGGGATATCGATACTACGATAGTATTCGCTCGCCAGTACCACGAATTGTCGTGCCACACTGTCTAACGCCAATGCTGTAAGTATGACGAAAAAGACAAATTGATGGCTAAAGGTCCAACGCGCCGCCTTCGCGATTTGGGCAAAGGACTCGCGCACAGCACCAAGATTTTTACCGAGAGCATGAGCCTCGCGCTTAGCTTGGGCGAGGCCAAGCTTATCGATATCGTAGAAACTTAAACTTGTTGCGAGTACAACGAAAGAAGTCAGTAATGTGAGGAAAATAGGCAAGCGCACTATAGTCTGTTCTGCGAATTGCCAGTCACTACTTAGATAGCGCAGAAACCCGTTTACCATATCACTATCGTAAGCAAGGGCTCCTACAATCATAGTCGTGAAAAAACCAATGGCCACAGTTCGGGTCGTCTTCTCAAGCAACTGTGCCCACTCCGATTCCCTCCCCAGCTCTTTGAGCGAGTCATAGACTAGCGCCTCGTCAGCACCACTTGCCGCCGCCTCGGAAAGGCCTGAACAAATTCGATTGGCGAGGAAAACCGTGAATAAAAGCGACGAAGCGCCCATGGGGACCAACACTAGCAAGAGCATCTCCACGACCATTAAGGCAGCGGCAAACACAAGCAGGCGTTTACGGCCAACTATATCGGCGAGCGCACCGGATGGCACCTCGGCAAATACGATGGTCAATGCCCAAGCTAAATTGAGAATTCCGAATTGCTCAAGGGTCAATCCGTAATCGAGAAATAGCACTGTGAGAACGGGATAATAGAAGCGTGCTGAATAAAACAAGCGGAAAATAATGAACCGCCTAAGATTGCCCTCTAGGCGTTTTTTCTTCGATTTATCCATCTGTCTCGCCTATCCATAGTTTTCACAAAAGAGCCACAGTATTGGCATACTGCGCTAAATTGGGATTTTACACACGGTTTCGGTCTCAAATTCCTGATAAATATTCAGAAAACACCGCCATACCCCCTAAAAGATGGGTGACAAATAGGCGATAATCTATGTACTATTGCCGGCATTAGCGAATTGGAGGTTCAGGCATGTCCGAAAGAGATCAAGATCAGAAACCTAAAAAGTTCTTTGGAATGGCAGTGAGCGACTCTGTAACTTATTTAATTATCGTGATCCTCACCATTATCTTTATTCGTCAAGTCGCTGTTCTGTTCTAAGCATTGCGTGAGCCCATTATGGGTCTCGCCTTGTTCCCCCGCGTTCCCTCATGCTAAATTACGCCCTCATTTTTTCTCGGTGAAGGTTTGCCACGCGTTATATATCTAGGATTCTCATGAGCAAGTACAAGATCGCATTACTGGACGGTGACGGCATCGGCCCTGAAATCATGGT
>CAXBOY010000110.1:0-9013 GCA_963977405.1 uncultured Gammaproteobacteria bacterium | reverse complement strand
AGACGAACTGCTCGCAGTACTGCCCTACTACACTACCTGTGTGTCGGAGTTCGGCGTTGGCAAGCGCAGCTACGGCGAGGTGCAGACCTGGCAGTCCAGCATCAGCGGCGGTGTGGGTTACTACGCCAACATCCGCAGCACTATCGACAGCGAACAACGCAGCAAGGCGATCATAGTGCTTTCAAGCAAGGCATTGGTGGCCAATCAGGCCGCACTGACAGACCTATTGTTCGAGACCTTCGATGAGGTGCGCTTCGACGAGGTGCAACGCCTGCGTGAGATCATGGATCAGATTAGTGCGCGGCGCGAGAGCAGCATCACCGGACAGGGCCACGTATTAGCGATGGCCTTGGCGAGCAGCGGCATGAGCCCGACCGCACAACTAAATCACCGCTTCACTGGTCTCGCCGGCATTAACTCATTGCGCGCACTGAGCAAGGCAATCAAGAGCGACGAACAAGCCAAGGCCCTGCTCGCCAAGTTCCAAGCGATACACAGCAAACTAAAGCAGGCGCCAAAGCGCGTGCTCTTAGTCGCCGAAGAGGCTGCGCAGCAATCCATTACCGAGACTCTTGCCCAGCGCTGGAGCAAAGCGAGCGCGCCGAGCGACGGCTTCCAGGGTCTGCTATTACCCGAGCGCCGCGAGCAAGTGCGCCAGATCTGGACGACCAACACCCAAGTGAATTTCTGCGCTAAGGCCTACCCTACCGTGCCGTCCTCGCACCCTGACCACGCCGCACTGTCGGTACTCGGCGGCTTCCTGCGCAACGGATTCCTACACAGAACGATTCGCGAGCAAGGCGGCGCCTATGGTGGCGGCGCAGATCAGGATGGCAACTCCGCCTCGTTCCGCTTCTATTCTTACCGCGACCCAAGGCTGGTAGAGACACTGAAGGACTACGATCGCGCCATAGAATGGGTGCTAAGCGGAACACATGACGAGCGTTTGGTTGAAGAGGCAATATTGGGCGTGATCAGCAGCATGGATAAATCTAGCTCGCCAGCTGGCGAGGCGAAACAGGCGTTCTACAACGAGCTATTTGGCCGCACTCTCGAGCATCGTCTGCACTATCGCAAGCAGGTGTTAGGGACCCAATTGGCTGACCTACAGCGCGTTGCTGCCCGATATCTGTTACCCGAACAGGCCAGCATTGGCTTGATTAGCAATAGCAGCAAGCTAGAACAAGTGAAAGACCTGCATCTAGATATCCATAATGTTTAATATATCAATACATTAACGCTTATTATTAATGTGCTCTAATATGGAAAGATACGCTGCCATGTAGGAGCCTGCCCTGCAGGGCAGGCTCCTACAATCAGCGACATAAACCGCGCTAGAAGCATCTCATTCCCGGGCGCATATACAAGATTAAAAATATTTTTAAATTATTTTTGAATTCTTTGGAACTATGCGCGAAAGGCACAGTCTGAATAGGTGTAGGTGATTTGCAGACAAAATTGTGGGTTTTGTTTCATTTTATCTCTCCCTTGATAGTAGTAATTTAAACCCGGCCCCTTTGGCCGGGTTTTTTTTGCCTGGGATTTTTTTACCTGGGGTTTTATCGAATCCTCCACAACTCTATATCGATGCTCTGACTGTAGGAGCCTGCCCTGCAGGCGATATGCCAAAATCACCCGCAGATCTGGATCACCCCCCACGCTGCTCCGTGATCGTGTCATAGGCCATCTTGATCTCTTGGGTCTTCTTCTTCGCCATCGCCATCATCTCTTCGGGCAGCCCCTTCGAGACGAGTTTGTCCGGATGATGCTGACTCATGAGTTTGCGGTAGGCACGTTTAACATCGGCGGTACTGGCACTGCTTTCCAGTCCTAACACCTTGTATGCGTCGCGTAAACGATCCGCAGGAGCCTCTTGCTCTTGAAAACGGAACTGAGCGCTCATGCGTAAGACTAGTTGATCGAAGGCCTGCTTAGGATAGCCAAGGCTCGCCGCCATGGACTCGAGCAGACGCCGTTCACTAGCCTCCATATTGCCGTCTGCCAAAGCAGTGGCAATTAGGATCTCTAGAAACATCTGAATCAGATTGCGCCGGCGCTGACACTCACGCTTGAACTGCGCCAACACCTCTTGATAGGGAAAATCGTCCTGTTTGCCTTGTTCAAACAGCTTAATAGCCAGCTTACGCTGCGCCGGCTGTAGCTGCATCTGCCCCATGACCTGCTGTGCCAGCGATATCTCATCCTGACTGACGCGACCATCGGCTTTAGCTATATAGCCCATCAAGGAGAACACGGCGGTGAAGAATGCCGTCTGTACCCGCTCGTTTGTCTGGGGTCCCCCGATTCTATCGATCGACACGCCATTTAGGCCCGCATCGAAATAATTGCCCAAAGCTGCGCCTAGAACGGCCCCGATTGGCCCGCCCATGACGAAACCGAAGGTGCCACCGATTACCTTACCCCACCAACTCATAGTCTTCCCTGTTTCAAAAGCCTCTTCGAGGCACTACTTAAGAAAATAGGCGTTGCCACCAATTCTTGCCCAGTTCTTCTGCGCACAAATCGATCTGCGCTTGATAGCGATCCGCATTGCCCTGCACCCTTCCAGCCGTATCGATGAGCCACTGCTTATCTGCATAGGTACGACGCTCGAAGCCCGTATTGCCCTCGTGATAGGCCAAGTACAGGTCCCGAGCGTTGTGCAGCGCAATATTATTGCGCCTATAACTATTGGCGTTATACCAACCTACGAAGTCCACCGCGTCGCCGAAGTTCGAACGCTTGGCACGGGAGTTACCGGTGGAGCGCTGATAGTCTGCCCAAGTACTGTCCAGAGCCTGGGCATAGCCATAGGCATTGGAGGGCCTAGGGCCCGGAATTACCCAAAGAATGCGGCTACGGGCAGGCTTGGCCCGCGAGCGAAACGCAGACTCCTGATAGATGAAGGCCATGGACACCGAGATCGGCACGCCCCAGCGCTTCTCGGCATCAGCTGCCGCCCTGAACCAAGAGCGATTCTCCTCAAATATGGAGCACGCATTCCCAAGGTTCTTGGGTTGGTTGTTCATGCAGCCCGCGAGGGTCAGGAGCGCGAGCAACATCAATGTGATTCTTTGCATTTGTGCCCTCCTTTTCGCGGAATCTAGAATATGTCACTGATTGTAGGAGCTTGCCCTGCAAGCGATGGCCAAAATCTTCCACAGATCTTCATCAATCACACCATTCGCTTGCAAGGCAAGCTCCTACAGTCAGTGGTTTCTACCACCTTATTGGAACATGTTTCTGACTGTAGGAGCTCTTGTCCACGTAAGGGGATGCCCTGCAAGCGATGGCCAAAATCTTCCACAGATCTTCATCAATCAAACCCTATTCGCGGGCAAGCCCGCTCCTACAATCAGCGGTTTTGAATTATGATTGGTGTTGCTCCAGAAAACCCACAAACTCCGCCTCATCCATTACCGACACGCCCAACTCTACTGCCTTGTCGAGCTTGGAGCCCGCGCCGGGGCCGGCCACCACCCATGTGGTCTTCTTAGAAACACTGCCCGCTACCTTAGCACCCAATGCCTGTAATTTCGCCTTGGCCTCGTCCCGGGTCATGACCTCAAGGCTACCCGTGAGCACGAAAATCTGCCCGTTCAAGGCGTCAGACTGCTCCACTACCTCCTCGTCGGACCAATGCACGCCAGCCTCACGCAGGCGAGCGATGACCACGCGATTGTCTTCGTTGGCGAAGAAGTGAGCAACATGGGCGGCAACAATCGGGCCTACATCCTCTACCGATTCTAATGCCTTTGTGTCCGCATCCATCAATGCCTCTAAGCTGCCGAAATGACTCGCTAGCGCCAGTGCGGTGGCCTCGCCTACCTCGGGAATGCCTAGCCCGAACAGGAAACGCGGCAACGTGGTGCTGCGCGACTTATCAATAGCAGCCAGCAAATTATTGGCGGACTTCTCCGCCATGCGCTCTAAGCCCTCGATATCCGCGAAGCTTAAGTGAAACACATCCGAGACATCCTTCACGATACCCGCATCGACGAATTGCTCGACTAGCTTGTCACCAAGCCCGTCTATGTCTAGCGCACCGCGGGCACAGAAGTGCCTGATGGCTTCTTTTCTCTGTGCTGGGCAAACTAGCCCGCCGCTGCAACGAAACAGAATCTCCCCTGCCGGCTCTACTTCGGAACCGCAAGCCGGGCACTCCTGAGGCATATGGACTTCGCGCAACTCGACCTGCACCTCCTCAGGGGTCACTACCTTTACGATCTTGGGAATCACATCCCCTGCGCGGCGCACGATAACCGTGTCGCCGATGCGTACGCCAAGCCGAGCAATCTCCGCCATATTATGCAGGGTTGCATTACTAACGGTTACGCCGCCGACGAATACAGGCTCGAGTCGGGCAACCGGCGTGATAGTGCCGGTTCGCCCTACTTGGAACTCCACGTCGCGCACGACTGTCGAAACTTCTTCAGCCGGGAACTTATAGGCCATTGCCCAGCGTGGCGTGCGCGCGTTAAACCCTAGCTCCGCTTGCAGCTGCAGGCGGTCGACTTTGATTACCGCACCGTCGATCTCGTAGTCGAGGTCTGGTCGCTTAGCGAGCAGGCGTTCCGAATATTGCAAACATTCCTGCGCACCCTTCACTACTTGCCGCTCCGGGTTCAAACGCAAACCCCACTGCGCTAACAACTCGAAGGTGGCACTGAGGCTGACAGGTGGCTCGGCGCCTTCGGCCATCTCGAAAATGCCAGTGCTATAACAGAACATATGCAGCGGACGTGCCGCGGCAATCTTGGGATCCAATTGGCGCAGCGTGCCCGCAGCAGCATTGCGCGGATTCACGAAGGTCTTAGTGCCCGCCTCTACGGCAGCAAGATTGATCTGGTCGAAACCGGAGCGGCTCATATAGATCTCGCCGCGCACCTCTATTCGATGTGGGATAGCCGGCCCCTTGCCATCTTCTGCCGCGGCATCGCGCAGGCGCAGTGGCACGTCTTTAATCGTGCGCACATTGTGAGTAATGTCTTCGCCTGTTACGCCATCGCCACGGGTTGCCGCGCGCACCAATACGCCATCCACATACAGCAGGCTCACAGCGACACCGTCTATCTTCGGCTCGCAGCTATAGTGAATTACCGCCTCGCTATCCAAGCGCTTCTTGATGCGCTCCTCGAAGTCCACCAGATCGCTGCCATTGAAGACCTTGGCTAAGGACATCATCGGCAGCTCGTGCCTTACTTGTTCGAAGCCACTCAGAGGCGCGGAACCCACGCGCTGAGTCGGTGAGTCGGGGCTGATTAGTTGCGGAAACTCCTGCTCGATCTTTTCAAGGCGCAGGAATAGCTGGTCGTACTCCGCATCAGGGATGATGGGGGCATCGAGGGTATGGTAGAGGTAATCGTGACGAGCAAGCTCGGCCCGCAGTTGCGCGAGCTCCTGCAAAACGGCTTGCCCAGGGTTCGAATGCTCGGTCATTTTGACTGACGTAGTTGCCTAAGATCGAAGTCGCGCACGCGTTGTCGATAGTGCTCAATAGTCTGCGCGGTCATAACGCTGCGATTGTCATCTTTAAGATCGCCATCCAGCGCAATACGCAGCTGCTGTGCCGCGTCGAGCATTCTGTCAAACGCCTGCATGCTATTGGCCACATTGGGTAGTGTCATGAAGAAACAGACACCCCGAGTGGCGAAATCATTAATCTGGTTCAGGTCGAAGGTGCCAGGGTTCACCATATTGGCCACGCTGAACATAACCGGGCTACTCGGGTCTTGATCGAAATGACGGTGGAAGATACTCATGTCGCCAAAACGTAAACCGGAACCTAGCAAGGCCTGCAATAAGTCGACGCCATAGAACTCCCGATCTGGCTTGGCCACCACATTAATAACCAAGACCTCACTGTATTCCTGTGGCACTGCAGCCTCTGCATGCGCCTGCTTGGCTTTAGGCTCTTGCGCACGCGGGGCCTGTTGCGCTGGCGCCTCGTCGAAGAACTCTTCTTCCTCTGCGCTCATTTCTTCAGCCGGCTCTTCGTCTGCGAAAAGCTGCGCCTGACGCGACTTGTCCAAAGGCTCCTTCGTGCTTTGCGGTGCAGGCTCTGGCTTCGCTGCGGGAGCCGGTGCAGGGCTTAAGTCTTCGTCGAACCCATCAAGGTCAAGTATTGGCTCTGCACGCTCACTACTATGGAAGTCGCGCTCACGTATTGGCTCTTCGCTGCTCGCACCCATGCCGGAGAGCTTATTGCCCGCCCATTTCAACCAGCGGCGTGGCCCACTCTCTTCGGGCGCTTGCGGCTCTTGGCTGCCTTCGTCCCAATCATCGTCAACATCATCGAAGAGTACGTTGTCTTGATGGGCAGATACCGCTTCCTCTTCCGAATCGCCATAGACGTCATCGAACTCTTCCGCCTCGAGGTCTACTTCTTCGTCCTCGGCGTCGTCTTCCTCTTCCCATGACTCGTTGTCATCGTATGCCTCGTTCTCGTAGAGCTCATCGTCTTCGTCATCATCGTCGTCTTGATCGTCGAAGTCAGTGGAGCCGCGTTCGGCATCGTCTAAGTCATCATCGAAGTCTTCGTCTTCTTCGTCTTCTTCGTCTTGCTCGTCTAGGTCATCTTCATCATCGAAGTCGTCATCGGGATCGACGCTCTGCTCCGACGGAGCATCGTCGAAGTCATCATCGTCCTCATCGCTATCGTCATAGCCGTCGTCGAAGGCATCTGGGTCTAGATCGTCTTCGAATTGCTCGGCACTTTGATAATTGGTTTCTTCTGAGTCTTCTCGTTCATTGAACACATGACTGTCTAGCGGATCGTCGTAGTAATCCTCATCGCTCTCGTGTTCAGGCTCAAGAGGCTGCTGTACAGGAGCTGAGGTACTAAAAGTGGGATTGTGCTGCGCGGCTGCAGCAATGCGGTCGATGGGACGATGCACCGGCTTCTGCACGATGGGGGCACCGCGTTGGCCGAGTAAGTGTTTCTGACGAGCCGCATCACGGGCACTAGCAACACTGGACTGACGCGGCGCGCTTACGCCCTCGTCTTCGTCATCTTCGTCCACTGTATCCATCAACACTGGAATGGCGTGGTCCGACTTGCCAGCCTTGCGACGCTCGTTAGAGGTGAATTCGGAGTTCTGCTGCAATACCTTAGCGAAGGAGCGCTCGACCATGCGTGCACCGCCGTTGGGCAGTTCTGAACGCACGAGCTCCTCGGGATCATATTGGGGAATATTCTTATCCAATTGCATACGCAATTGGCCGCGACGGGCGCGCAAGGCTACATACAAGCCTCGCAATATAACGCCCACAATCGCGAGGATTAGAATAAGAATTAGAAGTTCTCGTAGCCCCATATTTACAGCTCTGTCTCTATGAATGTTGTTCTTGTTTCGAATTGCCTGTAGGAGCCTGCCCTGCAGGCGATATGCTTAAATTTTCCACAGACCAGCATCAATCATACCCAATCGCTTGCAGGGCAAGCTCCTACAGTCAGTGGCTTCTACAACAAAATGCTGTATTACATCGCCGCCAGCTCTGCCGCCTCGGCAATATCCACCGCCACAATGCGCGACACGCCAGGCTCGTGCATGGTAACACCCAATAGCTGATTTGCCATTTCCATAGTCAGCTTATTGTGGGTGATAAACACGAACTGCACAGCGCTAGACATTTCTTTAACTAAGTTGGCGTAACGGCCCACGTTGGCATCGTCTAGAGGTGCGTCCACTTCGTCCAACATACAGAAAGGCGAAGGGTTGAGCTGGAAGATCGAGAACACCAAGGCGATAGCGGTCATCGCCTTCTCACCGCCCGAGAGCAGGTGAATGGTGCTGTTACGCTTGCCAGGTGGACGCGCCATGATCGCCACGCCAGTATCCAGTAGGTCTTCGCCCGTCATGTCCAGATAGGCATGACCGCCCCCGAACACTTTAGGGAACAGCTCCTGCAAACCAGCATTGATCTTGTCGAAGGTCTCTTTGAAACGAGTACGGGTCTCTTTGTCGATCTTGCGGATCGCGTTCTCGAGAGTAACCAAGGCGCGCTCTAGATCGTCGTTCTGCGAGTCCAAGTACACCTTGCGCTCGGACTGCTGCTTATACTCGTCGATGGCCGCAAGGTTGATGGCGCCCAGGCGCTGAATGCGGTTGCCCAAGGCCTCGAGCTCGCGTTCGCAGCCCGCCTGATTCAGGTCTTCGGGAATATTGGCCAACACAGTCTGTAGGTCGTACTTGGCGTCGCGCAGCTGCTCTTCTAGCGCCTCGCGCTTGACCATATCGCCCTCGTTACGCAGGCGGTGCTCCATCATCTGCTCGCGCAGGGCCACGGCCGTGCGCTCGAAGTGCGAGCGTTGCTGCTCAAGGTTGCGCAGCGTGTGCTCGTTGCTATCGGCCTTAGCCTTAGCGGCGTTGAGCTGCTCCTCGACCTCGAGGCGCTTCTGAAGTTGTTCCTCTAACTCCGCGCGCTTCATCTCTAGTGGCTCGTCGGACTCGGCCAATTGACGACGCAAAGACTCGATACGCTCTTTGGCGCGCTGCACCTGTGAAGCCATGCGCTCTTTGGTGTCGCGCAATGACTTGAGCTGCGAGTTTAGAGACTGCTGCTGCAATGCTAATTGGTGTGCCACGTCTTTATCGTGACGCGCCTTTTGACGAATCTGGTCCAAGGCCTCGCGGCGCTCGTCGCGCTGTGCTAACAGTTGTTCTTTGCGCTCGGTGTCCTGCTCCATCGAGTCTAGTGCTGCCTGCAGATTAGAGCGGGCTAGCGCCGTGTTCTCTTCCTCGATGCTCAGCTGCCGCTGCAACTCGTCTAACTCATGCTGCAGGCGCTCGCGGCGCAGCGTGGTCTGCTCGACCTTCATGAGCTTGGCGCCGAGCTGTGACTTCTGCTCACTATACTGGCGCGCTGTCTGCGCGATCTGCCTTTGCACGTCTTCGCGGCGGCTCTCTAAGTCACGCAACGCCTCGCGCGCACCTGCCTGGGTATCCACTAGTTCTTCCACGCGGGACTGCTGCAGCTCGATGTGCTCCTCGAGCTTGGAGATCTCGCCCTT
>CAXBOY010000109.1:0-9059 GCA_963977405.1 uncultured Gammaproteobacteria bacterium | reverse complement strand
AATCGATATCTCTCTGGATCTGTCCTGGGAGCTTCTCAAGGCGCATATTTATGGCCTTCAAGTAACGCGGATATTCGATAAGATAGTTCGCTGGAGTGCTGGACAGGTAGGAAGGCATAAACAAACGCTCTAGCTGCTGCTCTATGTCACGTTTACTCAGGCTCAGCTCTGGGGCTTGTAAGCCAGCCAGCTGTCGGCGCAAGGTAAAGGCTTCGTCCACAATATTACGCAGTAATCTCGTGAATCGCTCTGCGGTGGGGATTAACTCAGATTTGCCTGTATTGAGCAGCGCTTCGAAAGTATCGCGATCACGTGGAATTTTGACCTGTGCAATCTCGAACGCCAGTTGATAGATCGCGCGCATGCCCTCGTTCTCGAAGTCACTGGGTACGGATGCGATCTTTAAGCTTAGAGACTTGTGCAGCTTCTTGAGCATCTCTACGATTGCGCGTTTTTGCTGCGCTGAACGCGCGATCAACAAGGTGATTAGGCCCTTTCTGGTCAAGTTATCGGCTAGTTGTGGTGTTTCTTGCAATACGATTGCGACGCTGTCGCCATGATCGACAAGCGCTGGGTAGCGAATAACGCTAATCTTGGAATCGATTAATAGCTCTTTCGGCAATTCGCCAAAGTCCCAATCGCGTAGTTCTGCGCGCTCTAGCGGGTGCTTAGTACCTTGTGCAAGTGCCGTTATTGCTCCCTTACAGTATTGATCCTGCAAGGCTTGTAGCGACTGACCTTTGTCGAGAGTCTTGCCTTCTTCATCCAAGACTCTGATCCAAGGCCGCAGGTGGGCAGGCAACTCGACAGATTCGAGCTCATTTAAATCGAGTTGAATGTTCTTTTTGCGCCTTGCGAAATCTTTGAGGAGCGTTAACAAGGACTCTTTTGGGGGCGGTGAACTCGGCGAAATCGCCAATAGTTTCACAAACTCATCGACAAAATCCGGTACGGGAATGAACTGCTTACGTTGCAGCTTAGGTAAGCCCTTGAGTGTGAGAATGCAGCGCTCCTTAATGGTACCCGGAATCATCCAGTCTAAATCCTGCAGACGCATCTGCGCGAGGATCCCGACGGGTACATCTATAGACGTACCATCGTCGCTCGATCCGGGTTTAAATGCATAGGCAATAGCAACCGGATTATTTTGAATAATGCTGCTGTCTGGGTAGTAATGGGCAAGATCGATGTCCACATCGCGATGCAGTAGGTCTTCTTTGCTCATATGCAGGACATGCTTGCGCCCCTGCTGTGCTTCTTTCTTCAACCAGTGTTCGAGTGAGCGACTGTCGCAGATCCCTACGGGAATTTTGCTGTTATAGAAATCGAAAAGCTGGTCTTCCCCAACGATGATATCGGGTCTGCGCAGCTTCTCTTCCTCTTTGCGCAAGGCTTCCAACATCCGCAAATTATGGTTATAAAAGTCTGCTCTCGTTTTGAGGCTGAGCCCCACTAGAGCTTCGCGGATAAATATTTCCCGAGAGAGCTTGGGGTCGATACGGGAGAAATCGACGCGTTGTTTCTCGATTAGTACCAGGCCGAAGAGCGATATCTTCTCAAAAGCGACTACCTGCCCCCTACTCTTCTCCCAATGAGCCTCTGCATAGTCGCGTTTTACGAGTTCGCCGGCAGCCTCTACCGCCCATTTCGGTTCTATTCGGCCAAGCATGGTCGCAAACAAGCGCGATGTCTCGATCAACTCACCGCTAACTACCCACTTAGGCCCCTTGCGGGCGAGCACAGAGCTAGGGAAGATGGAGAATTTACGACCACGGCTACCACTGTATTGTCCGTCATCGCCTTTCATGCCGAGTTGATTGAGCGAGCCACTAAGAATGGCACGATGTACGGCCTCGTAGTTGATCTCGTCTATGGCTGCGCGGGCATCGCCGCGCCGATTCTCCTTAAAGCCCAATTGCTGGCAAGTCAGGTGTAATTGTCTATGGGTCTCGCGCCATTCACGCATGCGCATTAGCGAGAGGAAGTGCTTTTTGCAGTACTGGCGTAGCCCGTTCTGTTTGAGTGCTTGTCGCTGCTCTTCATACTCTTCCCACAACACGACCCAAGTAAGGAAATCAGACTCTGGGTGAGCAAATTTTTGATGTTGTTCGCGCGCGGCCTGGCGTTTATCTGGAGGGCTCTCTTTAGGATCTTGTACGCTTAACGCACTAACGATGATCAATAATTCTTGCAGACAGCCACGAGAGGCGGCCTCGATTAACATGCGACCTAAGCGGGGGTCTGCAGGAATCGCGGCCATCTTGCGGCCGACAGCGCTGATCTGTCGTGCTTTATCGATAGCCCCGAGCTCCAGCAATAATTTGTAGCCATCGTTTACCGCTTTCTGTTCTGGCTTGTCGAGAAACGGAAAGTTTTCGATCTCGCCAAGTCGCAGCATCAACATCTGCAATATGACGGCACTGAGGTTTGTTCTTTGAATCTCGGGGTCTGTAAACTCCGCACGACTTATGAAGTCCTCTTCGCTATACAGACGGATACAGGTGCCATGACTCACGCGGCCACAACGTCCGGAACGTTGATTCGCACTGGCCTGAGATATGCGCTCGATTGGGAGGCGCTGGACCTTACTCGCGACACTGTAGCGGGATATCCGTGCATAGCCTGTATCAATGACATAGACGATGCCCGGCACGGTCAAGGAGGTCTCTGCAACATTCGTAGAAAGCACTATACGGCGCCCCGTGTGCTTGGCGAAGATCTTATTCTGTTCAGCAGGAGTTAGACGGGCATAAAGTGGAAGAATCTCGGTATTACGCATTGGCTGTTTACGTAACTCACCCGCGAGATCGCGAATGTCGCGCTCGCCACTCAAGAATATCAAAACGTCACCAGGAGATTGTTTCTGCTTGCGCTCTAGTGTTTCTATCTCGTTAAGCGCACTGAAGATTCCGGTGGTGAGAGGGTCTCCCTGCCCCTTGCTAGACTCTTCATTCTCATCGTCTTCACTCACTAGTGGCCTATAGAGGATATCCACAGGGAAGGTGCGCCCAGACACCGAGACGATGGGAGCATCATCGAAATACTGCGAAAATTTCTCAACGTCGATAGTGGCCGAAGTGATGATAATCTTTAGGTCTTTGCGTTTATGTATAAGCTGTTTCAGATAGCCAAGAAGGAAGTCGATATTGAGGCTGCGCTCGTGGGCTTCATCAATAATGAGCACTTCATACTTACTGAGGAAGCGGTCCTGTTGTATTTCCGCTAGCAAAATACCATCGGTCATCAACTTTACGAGCGTGTTGGCTTCGGTGTTATCTGTGAAACGCACCTGATAGCCGATAGCCTGCCCTAGAGCTGTATTGGTCTCCTCCGCTATGCGTGCAGCGACCGCGCGCGCTGCAATGCGTCGTGGCTGGGTATGGCCGATCAAGCCACGCGCACCGAAGCCCAGGTCTAGGCACATCTTGGGAAGTTGAGTGGTCTTGCCAGAGCCAGTATCGCCAGCAAGTACTAACACTTGGGATTCTAGAAGTGCTGCTTTGATCTCATCGCGCTTTGCACTTACTGGGAGTTCTTCAGGGTATTCGATACGCGGAATCGTCGCGCGCCGCGCAGTTACCGCCTCGATAGAGGTCGCTATTTTCTTCTCTAACTTAGCGAAAGCTTGGGTTTTTTGCTCGGCGCTCAGGCGCTGCTTTCCAAGGCGCGCCAACTCAGTGCGTAAGCCGTGTTGTTGCGCCATGAGGCATTCTGGAATTAAAGCTTGTAGAGAGTCCTGCACGAAATTCGATCCTTCCGGGTACAGCGAGAGCATTTTTGCTTAGCTTGATTTTTTTAGTTTCGCCAGTTCCTGCTCACGTAATTCACGCCGTAGAATTTTACCGATGTTCGATTTAGGCAATTCCTTTACGAAGACAATCTCCTTTGGCACTTTGTAGGCTGTAAGACTTTCCCTGCAGTATTCTTTTAGAGTTTCCTCTGTAATAGAAGCATCCTTCGCTACCGCGAAAAGTCTCACTTTCTCACCAGAGCTCTCACTTGGTAAACCAATCGCTGCGCTTTCGAAGACATCTGGGTGAGAGTTTGCAACTTCTTCAATCTCGCTAGGGAAGACATTAAAACCAGATACGATTATCATCTCTTTCTTGCGATCTACAATACGAATAAAGCCTTCTTCGTCTATCTGCACATAGTCGCCTGTCTTAAACCAACCATCTTCGGTAAGAGATTCGGCGGTGGCCTCTTCGTTGTGCCAATAACCCTTCATTACTTGCGGGCCGCGCACCCATAGCTCGCCCTTCTCTCCACTGGGGACTAACTTGCCCTCTTCGTCTACAACCTGCATCTCGGTTTGGGGGACAGCGAAACCCACAGTACCTAGTTTGACATGACCTGGGAGGTTGAGAGAGACCACTGGTGAACATTCGGTAAGACCATACCCTTCGTAAATCTCACAATTACTTATGCGTGTCCAATCTTGAGCTACCTTTGGCGTAAGTGCCATGCCCCCTGCTCCGCAAAAGCGTAGGTTGCTGAAATCGACTTCCGTGATTTTCGGGTGGCGACACAATGCTAAATAAAGCGTATTAATGCCCAGTAAACCATTGGGCTTAGTCTGAGCTAGTACTTTTACGAAGCCATCGATGTCTCTTGGATTTGGTATAAGAATACTGTGGTTACCGGAATAGACCATAGTCAGGCAATGCATCATAAACGCATAAGTATGATAAAGCGGCAGCGGCCCTACGATGCTGTCTTGGCCATCTTTTATCACCGACTTACTCACGGCTCGCAATTGCATCATATTAGCGAGTAAATTTTTATGGGTTAACATGACCCCTTTAGAGACGCCAGTAGTGCCACCGGTGTACAGGATAATCGCCACATCGGTACCTGAATCCACCGCTTCTTGCTTGGCAATGTTCTGTGTGCCACTCACAATGGAGCGCCATTTTGTTGCCGTGGGCAAACTATAGGACGGCACCATTTTCTTCAAATAACGCGCGCCCAAATTAATGACAGTGCGCTTCAAGCTCGGAAGCGCATCCCCAATCTCAGTAGTTATGATTGTCTCTATGTCGGTTTCAGCTAGTATGCTCTCGAGCTTATCGGCAAAATTCACTAGAATCACGATTGCCTTAGCACCGCTATCTATAAATTGGTGCTTCATCTCCCGCGCTGTATAAAGTGGATTGGTGTTAACTAAGACTAAACCTGCTTTAGTAGCCCCGATCGCGACAATGGGGAACTGCAGTATATTGGGTAGTTGAATCGCAATTCGGTCACCGGGTTTCAAGTTCTTTTGGGCGCGAAGAAACGCACAGAACTCGTCACTAAGGCGTTCGAGTTCTTGATAGCGAATGGTGTGTCCCAGTGCTGTAAAGGCTGGCAAGCTTGGGTATTGCTCAAAGACATACTCATACATCTGAACCAATCGGGAGAAACGATCCGGGTCTAGATCATCTTTCAGTTCGATATCTGTTCTTGCGGCCATAGTTATTCTCTCAATAAAGGTTGGGCATTGCGCCCCGCTAGTGGGCAGGCATGTAAGGGGACTTCTTAGTCTTTCCACTTAGCATGGCCATCGCCTCTTCTAATCCTTTGAAACTCAGTGGAAACATACGCTCCTCCACTAACTCTCGTATCAATTCGATCGAGTAATTGTGCTCCCAGTATTGCTTGTTAACTGGATTGAGCCAGACTAAGCGCTCGAATGCCTCTGTCATACGGGACATCCACACGGCGCCGGGCTCCTCATTGTAATGTTCGATACTGCCACCGACATGAGTGATTTCATAGGGAGCCATCGTAGCATCGCCAACGAAGATCACCTTATAATCCTTGCCGTAGCGGTGCAAAATATCATAAATAGAGGTTGTTTCGGCCGCGCGTCGATGACTTTTCTTCCACACTGACTCGTAGAGACAATTATGGAAATAGAAGTATTCGAGATGTTTAAACTCCGAGCGCGCCGCTGAAAACAACTCCTCACAAAGGCGTACATAGGGGTCCATTGAGCCTCCTATATCAAAGAATATAAGCACCTTTACCGAATTGTGTCGCTCCGGAACCATTTTTATATCGAGCAGGCCTGCGTTTCGCGCGGTGGAGGAGATGGTGTCGCTGATATCGAGTTCTTGCGCGGCACCTGTGCGAGCAAACTTACGTAGGCGTCGCAATGCCATCTTGAGATTGCGCGTGCCAATTTCGACATCGTCGTCTAAGTCTCGATAAATCCTCTTGTCCCACACTTTTACGGCTTTGTGCGAGCGCGACTCGTTCTGACCTAGACGAATACCTTCTGGGTTATAGCCAAATGCGCCATAGGGAGAAGTGCCGCCGGTACCTATCCACTTGTTGCCCCCCTGATGTCGCTCTTTTTGCTCTTCTAAGCGTTTGCGAAATTCTTCGAATAACTTCTCGAGACCTCCCAAAGCTTCGATCTGTGCCTTCTCCTCTTCGCTAAGGCTCGACTCGAACTCTTTGCGCAACCACTGCTCGGGTATAAGGGAGTTGAGTACATCGTCGAGTTTAGCGAGGGTGTCGAAGTAGTTTGCAAAGGCGCGGTCGAAACGGTCGAAATGCTTCTCGTCCTTGACCATGCAAAGGCGAGCCAAATAATAGAAGTCGTCAATGCTAGCAAAGACGAGTCCTTTCTCTAGGCAATCGAGCAGCGCGAAGAGTTCCGAAAGTGTTACTGGAATCTTCTCGGCCCGTAGTGCCTGAAAGAATTGAATCAACATGCCTTTACCTTTTAGCCCTATGCATAAAGGCTAAGCGCTCCAACAAGTGAACGTCTTGTTCGTTCTTAAGCAGTGCGCCATACAGTGGAGGAATGGCGTTCTTGTTTTCGTGGTCTTTGAGCACGTCCTCCGGGATGTCATCAGCTAAAATTAATTTTAGCCAATCGATTAATTCAGAGGTTGATGGCTTCTTTTTCAGCCCAGGTATCTTGCGAATATCGAAGAATACTTCCATGGCTTGCTGAAGTAGGGTCTGTTTGATTTTTGGATAGTGCACATGGACGATTTTCTCCATGGTCACCGCATCGGGGAAGTTAATATAGTGAAAGAAACAGCGACGCAGAAACGCATCTGGTAATTCTTTTTCATTATTACTGGTAATGATAATCAGCGGCCGATGCTTGGCTTTTATGACTTGTTGGGTCTCATAGACATAGAATTCCATCTTGTCTAGTTCCAACAATAAATCGTTAGGAAATTCGATATCGGCCTTGTCGATTTCATCGATCAGGAGGACCGTTTGTTGATCGTGATCGAAAGCCTCCCAGACCTTGCCCTTCACTATGTAATTGGCAATATTATGCACTTTTTCATCGCCAAGCTGAGAGTCGCGCAGGCGTGACACTGCATCGTACTCATACAAGCCTTGCTGTGCCTTGGTGGTTGACTTGATGTGCCATTGAATAAGTGGGAAGCCTAGGGCTTGAGCGACCTGTTCTGCCAGCATCGTCTTACCGGTACCGGGTTCACCCTTAATGAGTAATGGTCGCTGTAGGTTAATTGCCGCGTTAACGGCCATCTGCAATTCTGAGGTGGCGACATATTGTTCTGTGCCTTCGAATCTAATCATTTTCTACTGAGCCTTTTCGAATGGGAAAGGAACGCTCGAACGCCTAAGACGTAGAACTTTTAGCGGATCGCTTTAGCAATCGCTTAATTAGGGCGCCAGAAAGTGTCACAAGTACGCCAAACATAATCGCTATGGACAGTGGCACTAAGGCGCGCACGAAGGCATTGCCACCAACAGTAACCATATCGAGCATCATCACCATAAGTGCAGGTGCTAATAGATCCGCTTCTGGGCTGACGTACCATGGGGTAAACATTAGGGCGAGAAGAATCGCGCGCAGGGAGTTAGCGAGGGGTTTGAACTTAATTCCACCAGTAAAGCGATAGAAAATCATATAGCACACGGCGCCCGCGGCTATATAGACAGCCCACCCAACAATATAATCATAAATATCTAACATGCTGCGCTTACCCAGCGAATGATGTGCTCTTCGAGACCCTTTTCATGCACGAACTCTTCCGATATTACTTTCCCTGTTACCGATATCTGCTGTGCGTTGATGGCCGCTCGGCTGCCCTGTAATAATGGGTGCCACTGCGGCAAGGGTTTCCCCTCATAGCGCAGTCTATAGGCACATGTATCTGGAATCCAGTGCAGTTGTTCGAGCATCTCCATATCTAACACTAGGCAGTCAGGGACGAGTTTTTGGCGGTTGGAGTACGCCGTACAGGCGCACCGCTCGGTGTCTAAATAGCGGCAAACAACTCGGGTGTAATGCACGCTTTCGTCTTTACTGTTGATGAGCTTCTTCAGGCAGCAACGCCCGCAACCGTCGCAAAGGGCTTCCCACTCAGCGCGGTTGAGCTGCTCTAGGGGGCGCTCCCAGAACTTTTCACGCAAACTGGTTTGATCGAGTTCCTGAGTCACTTATTAGAACCTGTCTTAAGGGCCTTGCGCATGGGTTCCTCGAGTAATGTCTGACGCCAGCCGGACAGCCCTTCTGGCCACGCAAACTCCGAAGAGGCATGTGCGGCAGTGATTAAGGGCATCAGTTGCTTCTTTCGTGCCAATAACTCTGGAGCCATCCCCAACTGCTCTGCGAGCTGCCTAACGATGCCCTGGCAGAGCTTTAGGGACTTGCGCATCTCGCTATTGAGAGGCTGCTCCGTGAGCTCCGGTCGTGGCGCAGGGCCCTGCTGAGGTGCTTTTATAAGCGCTAGAATGTCGGCACCATCTCGGCTCACTAGGGGGCGCGGGAGGTCCGCTACCGCCGCGAGTTCGTTTTGCTCTAATGGCATCGCTGCGGCAATAGCGAGTAACTCTGCATCTTTCGCAATCCAACTGCGCGGCTTATTGCGTACCCTCGCCTGCTCTTCACGCCACTCACAAAGTCTCTGCAAAGCTGCCAATTGCGGAGCGTCGAGGCGCCATGCGCCGCCTAGGCTCAGATAGTAGTCTTTCCAAGAGGCTGCGTCGGACTCTGGTGTGGCAGCAGCCAGCATCTGGGAAAATTCATCTTCGGCCCAAGCACTGCGTTTTGTAGTAAGGAGTTTGTCTTTGAGGAA
>CAXBOY010000108.1:0-9271 GCA_963977405.1 uncultured Gammaproteobacteria bacterium | reverse complement strand
AATCAAAGGGGTCAGAGTAATTTGATCGGTGTACTTTCAAACTACTCTGACCCCTTTGATTCGCGCTATGTTCTACGCGCAATGATGAAAACGCCGATCCCCTTGGAGCCGTGGTGCCACTGCGTCTCGATTGTGAAGCCGGCGTTGCGGATCTCTTGCGCTAGCTCAGACTCGGTCATGATAAACACATCTGGCATAATCCCCAGAAGCTTGCCGAGAGGTACGAGCAGCTTGATGAAGCGAAGGTAAGAATTGCCGAGACAGCCCGTGCTGCTAACAAAAATGCCACCTGGCTTGAGAATCCTTGCTACCTCTGCAATCACCTCTCCCCTGTTTGGAATTAGATGAATCACGTTCAAACCCAGCACAGCATCAACGCTCCCTGCCTCTGCGTTGAATTCCGCTAGCGTGCCTTGAGTGAAGCTAATATTGTCGACATTCGCCTCTACGGCCCTTTTTCGACCTATCTCGAGCATCTTCTCGGACACATCCACTGCGTCTATGTGTTGCACGTGTGGCGCGTGCTGCACAGCCGTAGCTCCTGTACCGCAGCCGAACTCTACGATACGCATATCGGGAGTAAGAAATGCTTGGGTCTCGGCGAGTTTGCGCTGATAGGTCTGTTCATCTGAGATCTTGCTCTTTGCATACGCCTCTGCCTTGCTGTCCCAAAACTTGTCTGACTCGCTCATAGCCACTCCTCGCATCGATCAAAGGGGTCAGAGTACTTTGATCGCGTTTCGATTGAAAGTGAACGATCAAGTTACTCTGACCCCTTTGATACAGGTCTATCGCCGATACTTCTTTAGCAACAATATTCCCTTTAGAGCTAAGTGAACTAGCGCTACAATTACACTGGCATTAATAAATGTGGGCACAAACCAACTAGATGCCGTTTCAAAAACAAAGGTCCAGTTAGTGCCATCTTGACTATGAAATATCCCACTCGGGTTCTCTAGCCACTCCCATAGAGTGATCGTAAGTGTTACAACACATGAAATTGTAAAACCCGCGGTAATTGCTACTAAGAGGCTATTTTTATTCAAAATATTCATTCTGTCCTCTTTTCAATCAAATGGTTCAGAGTAGTTTGAACTCAATTAGTCACGATATGAGCTATCAAATTACTCTGACCCCTTTGATTCTGCGAAACACGCCGGAGCAAGTCTTCAGTATGCGCATAGGGTGTCTCAAACATCTTGAGACACTCTGCATCAAATGTATCAGCATCTGATTCTGACAGACCAGTACTAGTTAAGAACTGCGACCGATACTCTTGGTAACTGAGCTTTCCCTTGAGCAGGCTCTCTAGAACATTGTCAATCTCATGGTAAGGGTAACTGCCAAGCGCCCTCGCAATCAGGTCTCGTGGTTTCTCAGTTAATTCTTCCAAACGCTTTTCGATTCCGATAAGGCCAGGTATTAAGACCTCTGATAGATCGAATACTACTGTCTTGATCAACATTGTCTCCTCTCGAAAGCCACTCGATCTACTAAAGGACTTTAATCTTCGAAAACCACCATATTTCGCCCAAGATTTTTTGCCTTATAAACTCGATTGTCTGCCATGTTAATTAATTCAACCGCAGTATCGCCTGTCTGGTAGCTAGACACTCCTATGCTGCAAGTGATTTTAACGCCATCTTTAGTTTGACATTCACTTACTGCTAAACGGATTCTATTGGCCATTTCTTCAGCGTCTTGAAGTGTTGTTTCTGGCAGTATCACTAGAAACTCCTCACCGCCATATCGTCCAACAGAATCTGTTTGACGGCATGTATCCTTAATTTTCGCAGCAACGCTACTCAATACATTATCGCCCTCAAGATGCCCAAATTTGTCGTTGATTTCTTTAAATAAATCAAGATCTAACATAAGTACAGAAAGATTGTGCTTGTAACGTTCGGTTCTTTTTAACTCATTATCTAAGTTGTCAAGAATTGCACCACGGTTATTCAACTGCGTTAGCTGGTCAGTATTGGCCAGCTTCTGAAGAGCCTCAGTACGTACACGTACTTTTTCTTCTAAGCTTAGATTTGCTTGGCGTAGTTCTTCTTGAGCTTCGAGCAATCTCTGATTCTGTTCACGAAGTTGAGCTACGCTTGGGATCTCGATTATGGCCGGCAACAATTTCCAAAGTACATAGGCAGTTGATATGGAAATTATACCTGTAATGAGTTTCGCCACACCGGCAAAATAGTAGTAGCCATGCCATATATTCAGAATGTTGATGGCATGAGTAAGTCCGCAGAAAGCGATAAAAGCAGCAAATAGCAAGAAAATGTGATTAAAACGCAGGTCTGTGCGCTGTCTTACTAGTTGAATCAGTGCGATGGGGATAAGACCATAAGCAAGAACGGTAAGACCATCTCCCACTAGTGTCATAAAGAGTAAATCGCCTCGCCACTGCAAACAGTAACCGTGAGGCATGAAACTGCCATCCATAAAATGGTCTAACATGTTTTAACCTACTCGAGTAGCCAATTGATTAACGAAGTCTCTCACTAATCAAGAATCTAAACGAGCGATCACTTCGCAGAATATAGTTGGAAATTAAGTGTAAAAACCACACTTATAGAAAGGGTAATTCTGAAACACGGCCCCCTTTGATTAACAACCGCCCTGTCTAGCCTGCAACCTAGATTGGGTGCCATACACGTCGAGAAGCAGTGTAGTTACGGAATCCTCCACTACAAAACTAAATTGATGCCCTGGCGGGACCCTCATGAAAAACTGCTTTGTGGTTTTGGCAAAGAGTTCAAAATCTTGCCAGTCGCTATGTCGACCGTAGAGCCGGCCATCTTTAGAATAGATGGCGTAACTATCTTCTCCCTCTCCATAACACCCCACAAAGCTCCGTATATTCTCATCACTTAGCTCGACCGGGTGGCTGAGCAAGTCTATTTGCTCGAGATACTGGTTTGCATTGCCCTGCCCATTGATCGCTGTGGAACTTATGTCATATGCCGTTCGATATACTTCGATGGCTTTTTCTACATTACCTGCCAAAACATAGGCGTTAGCGAGCCAATCGTAATAGGGTGCATACTCCGGGTTTAATTCGGCATTAATAGTGAAGACCGTAACAGCGCCATTGAAGTTGCCATGCTCTAGCAGATAATTTGCTAGTCCGATATAAGTCTCCGCCATTTGTAAGGCGGTACTGCCATACTTGGCTCGTAAACTCTCCTCGCGTGCCGTGAAGGCATCACTGCTAAAGCTGTCCCAACTCTCTTTGAGATAGGGAATATCCGCGAAGACAGATATCAAACCATCATAAGTAACTGACATTGGGGCTGACATATGCCCCTCCCCGCTATACTCCCTATGATCGAATCGAACCCTATCATTGCCAGAGGCCTCGATAGCCGCGATATAGCGCAGTAGCTCCTGCTTCATACCATAGCCATCGAGCTCTCCAATGCCGAAGTAGGCCGCTTTGCTCTCGCGCTGATTCTGCTTGAAGTTTTGCTCTGCGATTTTCAGGATTTCAAAATCATTCCACCATAAAGATGGGGCGGTGATAATGAAGGCATTAAAGGGGCTACTTGTGAGCATCAGTTCGTTTGACGCTAACAAGCCAGATAAAGAATGGCCGGATAGTATTCGAAAAGGATGAGTTCTGTAATTGGCATCGATGTAAGGAATGAGCTCTTGTTTCAAGAAAGCCATGAAAAGCTCACCACCTCCACTCTGTTCTGAATAGTTCAGATCTTGCGTAGGGGTAAAATCGCGAAGACGATTGGTACTAGGAATTCCTACTATGATTAACTCGGGAATACCGCGCCATTGCGCTAACATTCTAGCGCTTGCAACGGCATGCTCCATGTTCTGATCGGCATCTAACAGATACAATACGGAATAATGGTGTTGCGAGTTATCATAGCTCGCGGGCAAAGATAAATAGAACTCTCTAGTTTCGGACAATTGTTCAGAGGTAAGCTGATACCTTTCTGCGATAGAAAGCGAACCTAGCCCAGACACTACAGCCCCGCCCTCAAGATCTGCCGCCATGCATACAGCACTTAGCGATGAAACTAGCAGGATTAGTAACGCTCGGACATTTTTCATTGCGACCCCTTAGCTATATCTACTGAACGCGATACAGACTAGACGTAGCAAAGGCAGGAAAAGTTTAGAAAAAATAGAGAACAGTAGATTTTTTACAATTCGATGTTGACAAGCTTGCGCCTAAAAATTGTTCACCGCCCAATATAGTCATGTCGCTCCCAAAGCATAGCTCACTACATGCGCTGTAAAGTGAGCGATCATCGCGGCTTCTAGGCCATGGCGCCAATATAGGTAACCGAACAACAAACCAAAAATCGCGTTCGCGCCGACAACAAATAGCACTATGTATGCAGTCAGCTCCCCTACCTGCATAGTGGCAGCTGGCAGATGACCTGCACCAAACAGCAATGCGCTAACGATGATGGCAAGCCAAATATACATTAGCTTTGGTGCGCCTTTCCCTCTTTGGAGGAATCGCCAAGACAGCCAGAGCAAGACTGTCATGAGCCCCCATCGTAAAAGCAACTCTTCTGTTATGCCACCATAGAGCACGCGTGCGAGAATAGGCACAGTGAACTGCTGTGCTGCGTTAGCAAGCTCCGCAGGTGAGGCGTAACCACCGATTGCGTAGAGACCAATTCCTCCCAAAAAACCGGCAACAAGGCCGGGGAAGAGCTGCGGTCTGAGCGCTTTTGAGATCGAGCCTGAAGTAACCGCCGCCTCAAACACGGTAGCTCTAAGACCCACTCTTGGTGCCAGCACTACGCCTAGCCAAACAGCGAGCGCAACAAACAGCGCGCTCTGTACACTACTCACCAGCAACATCACCCATAAGGGCATTGGAAGCGCTATATCAACCACAAGCTGAGGCACTACCATCACCGTGATCACGACTACACCCAACATGCCTGCAATCCACATGTACAAGAACAGCTTTAGGCGAGACGTGTTAACGGGTTTTGTATTAGTCATCTATGAACTCTTTTGGAGAATAAGGGAGTCACTACTAAACTCTACCCCATCAATAAAGTGTTATGTTTTTCCGAATTTATTAATTTCTCCAATCAATTGGTTCGCAGCGGTGATGGACTTCCTATCTAGCTTTGCGCGCAACTTCCCTTGGCTTGCACCCGGCACACTCCCTAGAACGCGCATATTCTTGCCTTGTAATACTAGGTCGGCACTCCAGAGTTTCTGTTCGACCTGTGCCGAAGATAGTTCGATGACCGGGATCTCAATTACTTTAATACCAGTTTTCAAGAGACCCAACATTGCATCAACGGTCTGATATTCCAGAATCAGCTTGCCATCTTCTAGGCAAAGCATACCGGAGGTTTCGGTCATGCCCATGGAATCACTGGTACTGATGAGCACACGTTCTTCGCTGTCAGCGATAGCTTGCTGATTATTGTCCATCATCTGCCGCGTGCGCTGCATAGCCATGTCCACGAACTGAGGCGCATAGCGAAGCCCAGCATAGTGGCCTAGCAGGAACAAACCCCAACCAAATGTGACATACATAGCCCAGAAACTATCGGAGCCGCTGAGTAGGTTGACAGCGATTAAAAGAAGATTGATGCCAGCGAAGAGTTGAGCATGCCCTTTGAAACGTGCCCACAGGGCTCGTTCCTTATCACGGGTTTGCAGTTCTTCCTCCAATAAATGTACGGCATGATCGATTCGATCACTATCGACACCGACATCTTTGGCTATGAGGAGAAGCTCCGCGTAGTCGATCGAGTTGTCACTGTGCTTGCGACTTTCATCCTGCAAGCTCAAGCGAATGATATCGGCTACTTCGTCGCTGCTGTAACGGCGTTCCATAGCGCTTTTCTTTTGCTTGCTGTTACTCTCATCCATCGATCGGTGTCTCCTGCGCCAGGGTCTTTGTTGGTGTCAGATTCTGTGTTTCGAAGGTCTTGCAAAAACTTTGCCAGCCCCAGCACATTGAACTACAGACCTTAATCCTCAACGCCTTGCGGTCTTTTCTAGTTCAAGACCGCACTGCCTTGTTAGCGTAAACCTCTAACTAATAGTGGAATTGACACCGCTATGCGGCTGCTATGCACTCGATCTCCACACGGGTGTCTCCGCCCAGACTGATACCGACAGCAGTGCGGGCAGGCTTGTTCACCGGGAAATACTCTGCGTAGACCTCATTCATTGCGCCCCACTCCGCCATGTCGACCAGAAAGACCGTACATTTCAAAACACGATCCATCGACGAACCGAAGCGCTCCAGTGCATCCTTTATTGATTCTAAGGCGCGGCGTGTTTCGGGCTGCACACCGGATTCGCCTGCTCCGCCTGTTTTGCCGGCCAGAAAGATTAAACCACCATAGCGAACAGCCTCGGAATAAGGCGCACGTGGATTAGGATTCAGATATTCGGGAGCAGCGGGTAGTTGGTCTGCTTCGGCGGCATAGGCGGTGGACAAAACAGCCTGCCCGACAAGTAGTGCACTAGAAAAAGCGAAAGCGACGATGAATTTGAACATGGTGTTTCTCCAAAGGTTATTGATTATCAAAGGGGTTATCAAAGGGGTCAGAGTAATTTGATTAAGACACTACAAGCGTAAACTTTCAAGTTACTCTGACCCCTTTGATCCTCCTTTGATCAGAAACGGAAAGTGTAATTCAACTTCAAGGCACCGCCACTTGAAAGTGTCGAGAAACGACTGTCCCGCAGCGGACCATCGTCGTATAGCCAGTTGTTACTCCAAACTAGGAAAACATCATTCCCAGGCTGAATTATCCAGCGTAGGCGCGCGTAAACACCGACAACATTGGAAAGATCATCGTACTGCACGTTGCCTGTGATAGCGGTGAAGGGGCTCAGGTTCCAGGCCCAGGATAGGCGCAGGAGGTTGGTGTCGAAGTCACCTTGAGGCAAGGACACTTCGTTGTGCTGATAGTTGGCGGTCAGCGACATGCCGTTGCGTGAACGAATTGTGCCGGACAGGTCAACGCTATCACGGTCGCCGCCCCAGAACTCGGAGCTTTCGTAACTCACGCCACCGGACAGCATACGGCGCCCGGCCGTATTGGCACTGACAGACCATTTGTCGGATTCATAGACCCCGGGCTGGATGCGAATGGCATCATCACCGCGACCATAGATGGTAAAAGCGCTATCCAGTCGTTCAAAGTTGCGCCCGCCTTCAAAGGAAGCACGGTCCCCGCTTTCAAAGTTCAACTGCAAGGGCGTGATGTCGATATTGCGTGTCAGCAGCCGGTCATCCAAGTCTGTCAGGTACTCGAAAAATATCTCGTGTTCGGTCTGGCGAATGTATTGCCAGTTTTGCGGGCGCGGCGCGATTGTCAGTGTGGGTTGGTGACGCCTAAATCCACGCCGTTCCACAAAACCAACAGCCGGGTTCCACTCTTCACCAAATTCTCGATGTGATGAATGCACGCGAATCAGGTCGTTAGGGAATGACCAGCGCACACCACGAGAGCTCCGCTCGGACGAGGTCAGATCATCACCGGTGACCGGATCGTTATGGTAAAGCATAAAGCCTTCAAATTGGGCGTTGTACTTACCCAAGAATTGCGAGGTATAGAAATCAAAGTCCGCACCCACTGTGTGGCGATCTTGCAGAGTCACATCACCGGGGGCAGCCTCCGAGGCTCTTCTCGTATAGATCATGCCAACGTGTGACTGCTGGAAAAGGCGGCGTTTCACACGTGCAACAGTAAAATCCTCGGCGCCCCACGGACGCACAGTTCCATCACCGTTTTCCAGCGTGGTATCGCCGGTGCGCACTTGGTAGACGCCTAGCTCATAGTCCCCCACCTGGCCGCCCAAGCGCGCACCAAAGTCGATTGGGACTTCCTGGCCTTCCACTAGCCCAATCCGGCGACTGAAAAAGGGGTCGGCCCAGTTGAACGAGAAAACGCCAGAGCCTTCCAGGAAGAACTCTCGTTGCTCCGGGAATCGCGTTGGGAAACGCGTCAGGTTGACTTGACGATTATCGACCTCAACCTCGGCAAAATCCGTATTCAGTGTCAGCGCCGCGCGCAGAGATGGCGTCAGTGAATAGGTCACATCAATGCCCGCTTTGGCGTCGTCGCCTGCGCTAGCACCGGCGGCAGGACCACGGCTAGTCGATACATTGACGAAGGGCTTGAGCTCGATGCCACGCCCTTGGCTGAGGCCGTTCAGACCCTGCAGTTCACCTGTATAGATGGGTCGGAATAGCCCTTCGGTCCGACGCCAGCCATTCCACAGAATCTCTTCGTTATGGCGGCGTATAGTGCGCTGGAAGTTTATCCCCCAGGCTCCTAGCGAGGGGTCGAAGTTGAGCGTTGAGAAGGGAATGCGTATCTCCGCGGACCAACCTTCATCTTGTATTGCGGTTCTGATGTTCCAGATGCCGTTCCAGCGTTTGTTGAAACCACCCCCGCCCTCGATAAGGCCATCACCGAGCAGGCCGGCGGGGTTTGTTTCGAAGAAATAGCCGGTCCGGTTGTCATCGAACGTGCTGATGATCCACATAAAACGGTCATCCGTGCCCAGTCCCGCGTCACGTTGAAGCTGATACGAGAGGATGCCTGAAGGGTCAGAGTCGTAAAGCATTGCGCCGATATACAGGGCCTTGTCGTCATAAAGAACACGGATCTCAGTGCGCTCACTCGGCTCCCCACCTTCGACCGGCTCCTGCTGACGGAATTCCGTGATGGGCTGCGCCAGTGTCCACACGTCCTCATCGAGGAGGCCGTCTAGCTCCACGCCCGCTTCGCCGGCTGTGCGGTACGCCAACATACTGGGGCGAACCTCAGTAGTGCTAATGGAGTCCTGTGCAAGGCTGAGCGGTGAAATTAGTGCCAGCGCCAGTAGTAAGGGCATTAAAGAGGGGGATTGTCCTTTATACATTCATTCTCCAAACAAGCTTATCGGGGTCAGTGTCATTGACCCAGATTGTTCGTCATTCCTTGCAATTATTCGATCAAAGGGGTCAGAGTAATTTGATCACGGCTCGAATGAATCTGAGCTTTAGTGATCAAATTACTCTGACCCCTTTGATTGTTTTGGCTTCGATTTGATCACGCACTGCTTATAACGTAATCTTGATTTTCGCCCACCTCCTCGTTCGGGTACCTGCACATGGCTTCATTCACGCTTGCTGTCAACGGCGCCACCCACACGGTAGACGTCGATTCTTCAACCCCTCTGCTTTATGTACTGCGCAACGATCTCGATCTCAAGGGGCCGCGCTTTGGCTGTGGCCTTGCGCAGTGCGGCGCGTGCACGGTGCTCA
>CAXBOY010000107.1:0-9272 GCA_963977405.1 uncultured Gammaproteobacteria bacterium | reverse complement strand
AGAATGAAGAGGGTTTTCTGCAGTAGTCCGCCGCGTCGATTGCGGTATTGATAGTCCTCTTCGATGAAGATGGGATTGTAGCGTCGTCTAAAAACTCTCATATAGGGCTCGCTAGTTGAATTAGGAAATAACGAGTGCCCATTAAACTCTCGCCCTGGGTCGCCTAGATGCGCTAATCGTGGCATTTCGCCGAACAATTGTGATGAATTGTGGCAGTGCTTGCGAGTGGCGCGCTTGTAACATACTGTTAGCGCTCGCTATTAAGGCTGCCTGCGCGCCATAGCTAAAAAAATTACAATAATGAGTGTAGTCCAATGTCCCAGTCCCCTTTGCTTAAGGGTAGCGTCATCTTGTCGCTCTCCCTATCCTTAGCTCATGGCCTTGTTGCCCAAGAGAATGAACGTGCCCCAGCGCTGACGCGAATCCCGCAGAACGAAGCGCAAATTACGCTAGATGGCGTTCTTGATGAGCCGGCGTGGCAGCGGGTTCCTATTATTGACGACATGCGTGTCATTCAACCCGATACCCTTGTTCCTGCATCGTTAGAGACCCACACTAAGATTTTCTATAACTCCCGTGGTCTTTACGTAGGGGTAATGAACTATCAGGACCCGGCGACCCTAGTAGCCAGAATGAGTTCTCGAGATTCGGGTGTGCAACGCGATGGTTTCGTCTTGTCTGTGGACCCGTCCGGGGAGGGCCTCTACGGCTATTTCCTGCGTATCAATCTAGGCGGCACTTTTTCCGATGGCACGATCCTTCCCGAACGACAGATTAACCGGCAGTGGGATGGACCTTGGGATGCGGTCACGCGTGAAGTAGAAGAAGGCTGGGTTGCCGAGTATTTTATACCTTGGTCCATGATGTCGCTGCCTCAAAGCGGAGAGACGCGACGTATAGGCTTGTACACCGAGCGCATGGTGGCGGGGATGGCCGAGACTTGGTCTTGGCCT
The DNA here is from genome assembly GCA_963977405.1 of uncultured Gammaproteobacteria bacterium. Taxonomy (GTDB): domain Bacteria; phylum Pseudomonadota; class Gammaproteobacteria; order Pseudomonadales; family Pseudohongiellaceae; genus UBA5078. The sequence continues at coordinate 8,319 of CAXBOY010000107.1, read as the reverse complement.
GCTCTGCCCAATACCGGTGGCACCTATCTATCTGGCTTCCAGAAATATGAGCTCAGTGGTGTCAATCCGGCCACTCAATTTACGTTCTATCCCTATAGTTCCGCTACCTTCGACGACACTAAGGACGAGACTCAGTATCGCGTGGGTGCCGATGTTTATTGGCGGCCATCCTCGAACCTGCAGTTGTCCGCTACCTTGAACCCCGACTTCGGCACGGTGGAGTCCGACGACGTTGTGGTAAATTTAGGCGCGTTCGAGACCTTCTTCGAAGAGAAGCGCTCCTTCTTCCTTGAGGGGCAAGATGTCTTCAATACTTCGCCCCGAGATGGTGGCGGGCGAGGAAGTCCCACAACTCTGCTCAATACACGCAGAATTGGCAGGCAGGCCAGCTACGACGTGCCTAGCGATGTCACGGTAGTGCCGACGGACTTGAGTCGTCCCAGCGACTTGTTAGGAGCTTTGAAACTCACCGGGCAATCGGGCAATTGGCGCTATGGTAGTTTGCTAGCCGCCGAGGACGACTCCACAATCGCAGGCACACGCGACGATGGCTCGAGAGTGCATCTGGAGGCGCAGGGGCGCGACTTCGCAATCGCTCGGCTTCTCTATGAGGACACTAGCGTAGGTGGGCGGCGCAGCATGGGGTGGTTTGGGAGCTATCTCACTCACCCGGATCGTGAAGCCATGGTCAATGGTGTGGATATGCACTACTTTTCTGCAGATTCACGCTGGGAAGTCGACGGGCAGTTCGTGCATAGTGACGTAGAGAGTGTTACTGGCAGTGGCGCCTACTTCGATCTGGATTATCGCCCTAGCCGTGGAGTCCAACACACTGTCACCGGCACCTATTTCGATGACACTGTTGACTTAAACGACGTGGGCTTCCTGCAGCGCAATGATTTGATGCAGTTGGACTATCGCTTCAACGTTTCGGAGTCAAATGTCGAGGGACTGCGTTCGCGCAATCGCTCAATCATGATTAATAATCAGTGGAACACTGCCGGGCGCCCAGTACGCCTCGGCATCTTCGGCAGTCAAAGCCTGAGCTTCAACAATAACGCCTCCGTATTTACGCAACTGCGCTATTTTCCTGAGCGCTTCGAAGATCGATTGAGTCGTGGTAATGGGACATTCAAGATTCCGCAGCGTTGGGGGCTAGATCTGAATTGGAACAGCGACCGTTCTCGACCTTTGTCTCTCAATGTGGGCGTCAATGCTGGACAGGAAGATCTAGGCGATACACGGATGCAATATTTCGGCGGCGTCACATGGCAGCCCAATGACCGTTTCGTGGCGGATGCGAATCTGCGTTATGTGAACTCCGATGGCTGGTTAATTCATCAGGGCAATGGTCGCATGACGACCTTCGAATCCAGCGAATGGGGTCCGCGCCTAGATATGGACTATTTTATCAATGCAAAGCAGCAGTTGCGTTTCAGTCTACAGTGGACTGGCATCAAGGCAGTGGAAAACGAGTTCTATCAAGTCAATCCGAATAGCGTGGAAAAGCTTATTAACACGGGTAAGACCACTACAAGCCCGGATGACTTCAACGTTAGTCGCATGAGTTTTCAAGCACGTTACCGCTGGGAGATAGCCCCATTGTCTGATTTGTTCTTCGTTTATAGCCGCGGCGGGAATCTAGCGCGAGATTTCGAGGATGATCATTTTGGTCTTTTCGTGAGCGCGTGGCAGGAGGAGGTCGTGGACAACTGGGTTCTCAAACTACGTTATCGCTTGGGCAGCTAAAAGCTCCTACAATACCGGTATGCTGCAATATAGATGACACACAGCTGACATAGAGTTAGGTCTGTGAACTCAAGACTAATCTAAGGAATCTTACATGCACGCTTTTCAATTTTTCGAACGCGTAACTATCGGAGCGATCGCCATGAGTGTAATGCTCGGTGCAGCCATTTCCCCTAGCGCGCTAGCGCAGTCCAGCACTAAAGTAGTCGTGGCTCACCGCGGTGCCAGCGGATATCTGCCCGAACATACGCTGCCCGCAAAAGCGATGGCCTATGCGATGGGGGCAGATTATGTCGAGCAAGATGTAGTAATGACCAAGGATGATCAGTTGATCGTCATTCACGACATTACATTGGATCGCACGACTGACGTTGCCGCCAAGTTTCCAGGGCGGGCGCGAGCCGACGGTGGGCACTATGCCGTGGACTTCACGCTTGCAGAGATACTGAGTCTCGATATTACCGAAGGCATGTCTGAGGAAGATGGGAAGAGGCAGGTCGATTACACAGAAAGATTCCCCGCCGGCAAATCGACCTTCAAGGTCCATACATTGGCCCAAGAGATCGAGTTTGTGCAGGGTTTGAATAAGTCGACAGGGCGCGACGTGGGCATCTACCCAGAGATTAAATCCCCGGGCTTCCACTTGGCCGAGGGCAAAGACCTAGGCCGGGCGGTACTGGAGGTCCTCAAGCAATATGGCTATAGCAACAAGAGCGACAAGGTGTTTGTACAGACTTTCGAATTCGACGAACTCAAGCGCATGCACGACCAACTTATGCCAGAACTCGGTATCGAGCTCAAGCTCGTGGCCTTGCTCTCAGGCGGGGAAGAAAACGAATGGATGCTCAGTGCTGATGGAATGCGTGAGGTCGCGCGTTACGCCGATGGTATAGGGCCAGAAAAGTCGATGATCGTGGATCGCGACTCCACCCGTGGCGCACCCAAGATTAGCGACTTGGTGAAACTGGCTCACGACAATGGCATGCAGGTGCACCCCTATACTTTCCGTCTCGATCCGGGGCAAGTACCTGCTTATGCGCAAAGCTTCGAGCAGATGCTGGAGATATTCTATTTCGACGCCGATGTCGATGGTGTATTTACGGATTTTCCTGACCGCGCGGTCGAATTCCTTAAGGCGCAATGAGTCAGTCGGCGCGGGCCTAGCCTGCGCCTGCTCACCCCTAAATAGTGGATTTCATGCCGTGCTATGCGGATGGGGCCATTTTGACGTATAATCGCTGCCCGTTTGAATTTGCAGCCGCTGTTCCGCATTCAGTTTCATCCGTCAGTGCTTTACTCTTCCATTAGTGTCATCAGTACAAGGCCCGATAATGTCATCCAGTACCCGTCCGGAACTCAGCTTTGCTGAGCTCGATCTGCCCCAATTCCTGCAGGATACCCTCAGTAAAGTAGGGTATGAAAAACCCTCGCCCATCCAGCAGGCCACTATTCCCGTGCTTCTGCAAGGGCAGGATGTAGTGGGCATGGCCCAGACTGGGACTGGCAAAACTGCGGCGTTCGCGCTGCCGATACTTGCCAAGATAGACCTGAGTAAGTCACATACCCAAGCCTTAGTGTTGTGTCCAACGCGGGAGTTGGCGATTCAGGTTGCGGAGGCCTTCCAGACCTATGCGGCAGGCATGCGGGGTTTCCATGTACTGCCGATCTATGGCGGTCAGGATATGGGACGTCAACTCTCTGCCTTGCGTCGTGGCGCACACGTCGTTGTTGGCACGCCGGGTCGACTACTAGACCATCTCAATCGTAAAACCCTCGACCTAAGTCAGCTAAGTACTTTGGTACTCGACGAGGCAGACGAGATGCTCCGCATGGGCTTCATCGATGATGTTGAGTCCATACTCGAGAACACGCCTAAGTCGCGTCAGGTTGCGCTGTTCTCTGCGACCATGCCGGGCCCTATTCGCTCGGTAGCCGCGAAGTATCTGAACAGCCCTCAAGAGATTCGCATAGAGAGCGCGATCTCAACTAATGAGGATATCGAGCAATTCTATTGGCTGGTGCAAGGCACCAGTAAGCTCGACGCGCTAACACGCATCCTAGAAGTAGAAGAGTTCGATGCGATGCTGATTTTCGTGCGCACTAAGACCAGCACAGTAGATTTAGCCGAGAAGTTAAGTGCCCGTGGTTTCGCTGCTTCGCCCTTGAACGGCGATATGAATCAGACTATCCGCTCGCGAACGGTAGAGCAGTTAAAGAATGGTCAGCTCGATATACTTGTAGCGACCGACGTGGCCGCTCGTGGTCTCGATGTTGATCGACTTAGCCATGTAATGAATTACGATATTCCCTACGATGACGAAGCCTATGTACACCGGATAGGCCGCACTGGCCGTGCAGGAAGAAGTGGCAAGGCGATTCTGTTTGTTGCGCCGCGTGAGCGTCGTTTGCTTAACTCTATCGAGAAGACGACACGTAAGAAGATCACTCAGATGGAGCTGCCAACGCGAGGCGAGTTGATCGAGAAGCGTAGTGCTGCCTTTAAAGAAGGCATCTCCGAGACGATCACTAATGGCAAGCTCGACTTCTTTCATAAGTTGGTCGCGGACCTTGTGCAGGAGCACGAATGTACGCCAGAGCACGTCGCCGCAGCGATGGCCTATTTGCTACAAAAGGATCGTCCTTTAGAGCCTAGCCACAGTGGCCGCGAAGCGCCAAGAAGCGACCGCGCGAACTTCGCGTACAATGATACTCAAGGACGCAAGGAGCCTAGCACTCGTCGCGCTAGCCCAGAAGCCAATGCTCGACCCGAGCGCAAAGCCAGGCCGGAGCGTAGTGAGCGCCCAGCGCAGGCAGAGCGTGCCCCGCGTAGAGTCCCTGTCGATAATGAGTTACAAGATATCCTGACCGAAGAGCCTTTGTTCAACGACACGCCTACGCGATCGCCGCGCCGTGAACACAGCCCTGCGGACGACGGTCGAGCTAAACCATTGCGCGACTATCCGGATATTCCAATGGAGCGTTTCCGCATTCACGTTGGTCATAAAGATGGTGTAACGCCACGCGAAGTAGTCGGTGCCATTGCCAATGAGGCAGAGATCGAGGGTCGCTACATCGGTCACATTCGAATCTATGATGACTATTGCACAGTGGATCTTCCTGGCGGCATGCCCAAAGAAGTTATGCAAATACTGCAAAAAACTCATGTATGCAGCAAGCCCCTGGCGATCGAGTCCGTTGCTAAGCCACATCGTGCCGCACACAAAAGTGTGACCGATAACGCTACAAGCCCCGCTCCGAAAAAAGAAGGATTCAAGAAAGAGGGTTTTAAGAAGGAAGGATTCAAGAAAGAATCTTTTAAAAAAGAATCCTTCAAAAAGCCTGCAGTGAGTAAAGACGAGTTCAAGAAGCCTGCATTTAGCAAAGCGGCAGATGCAAAGCCAAGTGCGGGGAAGGCGGACTTTAGCAAGCCAAACTTCCGTGGCGCGCAGAGCAAGGACATTACTCGTGAAGTCTTAGACACTTTCCCCGATCTAGAAGCGCCGGGTGCGAAAGCGGCTCGTCCGACCGGTAAACTTGGTTTGCCCGAAGGCGCTGCTAAGAAAGACAAGCCTAAGAAAGCCAAGAGTAAGCGAGTGGACAAAGACAAAGGTAAGCGCCGCGGTCCATCCGGTAAAACTGGGGCTGAGTAAAGCGTTATGGCGCCTCATGTCTCTTCTTGAGGCGCCATTGTTTCGTTTAAGGGATGTCGCAAAGCTTTACAGCGCGAGATCGAACAGCAAAACCTCCGCATCGTCGCGTGCAGTAATCTTAATGCTCGACTCTTGCTCCACTGCTGCGGCGTCGCCAGCCTTTAGGATTTTGTCGTCTACAGTGATGCTCCCCTTCACGACTTGAACCCACAAGCCTCTCCCCGATGCGATCTTCGCTGTGTGTGATTGCCCCGAATCTAGAACGCCAACGTAGAGCCTAGCATCTTGATGAACCTTAACTGCGTTCGCACCTCCCTTCGGTCCTGCAATTAGAGTGAACTTATTGCGCAGGTCTTGCGCGCCGAACTGTTTCTGTTCGTAACCGGGTTTAATGCCTTGCTCGGCTGGCACGATCCAGATTTGCAGGAAGTGCACCGGTGCCTGCTTAGAGTGATTGAATTCGCTATGGCGAATGCCGCTTCCAGCACTCATGCGTTGAATGTCTCCTGGACGTATGACCGAGCCTGTCCCAGTACTGTCTTTATGCTCCAACTCCCCTTCGATCACATAGGAGAGGATTTCCATATCGCGGTGACCATGAGTGTCGAAGCCGGCACCGGGGGAAACGCGGTCCTGGTTGATCACACGCAAGGCGCCGAAGCCCATGTGTTGTGGGTCGTAGTAATCGCCGAATGAGAAGCTATGTTGAGACTTAAGCCAGCCAAAGTCTGCCTTGCCGCGCTCGTTAGCATTGCGAATTGTAATCATGTGTTTGCCTCCTATTTGAATAGCGATCAATTCTAGGCTTTGCAGAATATTAGACAATAGTGCATATTTGGCCAACTGTGTTGCATTAAAAGCGACAATTGAGGGCTTATGGATAAATTTGCAGCATTGCGGGGCTTTGTTAGTGCAGTCGAGGCAGGTAGTTTTGCGGCGGCGGGCCGAGCTTTGGGCGTTTCTCGCTCGCAGATTAATCGACACGTAATCGCCTTAGAGGATGAGCTCGGGGTGCAGTTGCTAAACCGAACAACGCGTTCCATTAGCGTGACTCCGGCAGGAGAGAGTTATTACCAGCGCGCCAGAGTCATATTGCATGACTTGGAAGAGGCCCGGCAGAGCATTCAGTCGGCGCAACGTGAGCCGCAGGGTGAGATCCGCATCAATGCTCCACATTCGTTTGCAGTGCGCCACCTAGCCCCCGCTCTGATCGAGTTCCTCAAGCAATATCCAGCCATCTCGGTGCAGCTTGCGTTAAGCGACCAGTTCATCGATCCGGTGGCGGACGGTTTTGACATCACTGTGCGCATAGCCAAGCGTGTGGACAACCCCGCATTGATAGAGCATGAGATAACGCAGGCGAGGCGTGTACTGTGCGCCTCTCCCGAATTTCTTGCTCTGCATGGGCCGATAACGCAGCCGCAGCAACTCGCAGTTATCCCCTGTCTGCACTATGGCAATCTGCCTACTGGCAATAACTGGCGACTGCTAAAGGATCAGGGCTATGTCGATGTTCAGGTCAATGGGGTGCTTTGCGCCAACAACGCGGACGTTCTGTGTGAGGCGGCCACCGCTGGCCTCGGTGTCGCGCTTATGCCAGTGTTTATAGCGCAGGAGGCTCTAGCTAGCGGAGAACTAATCCCGATACTCCAGGAGTACACTCTTCCCCCTATATACTTATCGCTGGTTTATCCGCCAAGCCGTCACCTATCTGTGCGGATTCGGCTGCTGGTCAAATTCATTCAGGACTGGTTTGCGTTAGCAAAATTTTGAGTGTTTGCAGCTGCAAAGACACGGTGTCGCTTGCATCTGCATTCCCCTATAATCTGGCTTGCTACTGAGAAAAGGGGAAATGAAATGACAGTCAACAACAGGCTGAGTGTGCTTGCGATTGGGCTATTTTGCTCGACTGCGAGCTTGATGCTGCCGGCCGCCGAACTCTCTCCCCGTTATGTCGATGCCAACAATGATCTGGTTGCGGACACTCCGACAGATTCCACCAAGTGGCGTGATCCGCGCATTCTCATCTTCGCGTATACCCCAGTAGAAGACCCAGCGATGTATTCGAAAGTCTGGGATGAGTTCATAGATCATCTAGAGGCGCTCACGGGCAAGGAGGTCCGCTTCTTTCCGGTACAGTCCAACGCGGCCCAGCTAGAGGCTATGCGAGCGGGACGTTTACATGTAGCAGGCTTTAATACCGGCTCAACGCCGATAGCGGTCAATTGTGTGGGCTTTGTGCCCTTTGCCATGATGTCTGCCAAGGATGGAAGCTACGGTTATCAGATGGAAATCATCACCTACCCAGGCAGCGGTATTGATTCCATTGGCGATTTGCGGGGGCGTACTCTCGCCTTCACTTCGCCTACATCTAACTCAGGTTTCAAGGCGCCTTCTGCCCTGTTGAATTCCGAGTTCGGCTTTGTTGCCGATAGCGACTATAAGACTGCGTATTCGGGTAGCCACGATAACTCGATTCTTGGCGTAGTGAATAAAGACTACGACTCGGCCGCTATCGCCAACGAGGTGTTGTTCCGCATGTTGGCCCGCGATGTCGTCAACGTCGCTGACTATAAAACGATCTACAAATCCGCTACCTTCCCCACTACAGGTTATGGCGTATCCAACGACTTGAACCCCGATCTAGCTGGCAAGATTCGCGATGCTTTCTTTAGCTTCGATTGGGAGGGCACGGCACTGCAACGGGAGTTCGCAGACGCCGGCATGGAACAATTTACGCCAATTAGCTATCAGGAGCAGTGGGCAGTGGTGCGCACGATCGATGAGGCTAACAACACTATTTACAACTGCGACTGAAGGTCAGTGAGCGCTTCATTATCTGCGCGAAAATCGCACCGCCCCAAGAGGCTAGTCGAATAATGAGAACAATATGCTGAAATTGAAGGGACTTACGAAACGC
>CAXBOY010000106.1:0-9421 GCA_963977405.1 uncultured Gammaproteobacteria bacterium | reverse complement strand
GCAAAGATTTGGCTCTTGTCATCCACGTAATAAGTATTACCAAAACCCTGTGCCAAACCATGGTAGCTTGAGGCCTCTGTGCCCCACACAATACGACCAGTCTGCACGTCAAACGCCATCAAATTACCTTGATAGCTTGAAGCGAATACGGTGTTACCGGCGAGCAATAGATCGCCATCCACATCGATAACACGCTCAATATCGTAACGACCCTGCGGCACTGCGACGCGCTCTTCCCAAAGCAAGAAGCCGTTACTCGCGTTGACTGCTGCGACCATGCCATTGGAGAAGCCCGAAATCACAACATTGCCAGAAATAATGGGACTGCTACTACCACGCAGTGTTAAAGCAGGAATAGTAGACTCATAAATCCAATTCTGATTTCCAGTTACTGCGTCGAGACCAATGAGCTTACCGTCAACCGTCTGCAAAGCCACGATGGTTCCATTGGTCTGCGGAGCCGAAAGCACTTCGCTCGATACTGAGGCGCGCCATAATTCGCGACCGGAGAATTGGTCCAAGGCAACCACTTCGGCCTCGCGCGTTCCGAACAATACTAAGCCATTAGACGCGCCAACTGCGCCGGAAATAGTGCGATCGCTGCGCACGCGCCATGCCACGTCACCTGTGGCGCGATTGACCGCCACCACGTTGCCATTGGCACTAGCCGCGAAGATCATGTCGCGGTCGATAGCGGGGTGCAGTTGACTATAGTAGTCGCCCTGCCCGTCTCCTACATTTACACTCCAACGACGGTTTAGACGAACCTCTTCGTTGAGGTCGGTCAACTCAGCGGGCTGCTCTGTCTCATCGTCACTAAATAGATCGGCGATAGGCTGAAGAATAGTGCAGGCACTCAGAGACATTGCAAAGCAAACGCCTAGACCTAACTTAAGGGCACGGCCGCATCGACTTCGCAGCGCGGAACACTCTGGCTGAGACGAGGGCAAAGTCGAGACTGCTGTGTTCATACTTAAATCCTTAACTGTCTAGCTCAATATCATCGAGTTTCATTTGCAGGGTATCGCTGGTCGAGCCGGCCTCGCGTGCTTCTTCATAGGAGGCACGTGCCTCGCTGAATCGCTCGAGTGCAACGAATACATCGCCTCTAATCTCGCCATACTCTGCCTCGAAGGCACCAGGAGAAACAGTGCTCAATAGGTCAAGCGCACGCTGTGCCTCGCCTTTAGAAAGAATGACCCGAGCCAAGCGCAGTTTTGCGGTAATGATGAGTGACTCGTCAGTAGGCGCTATCAAACCCGTGTTAGCGTTATCTAATAGCCACTGCAGTTCTGCCTCAGCGGTCTCCAGATCACGATCGTCTACAGCGATACGCGCGCCGAACAGGGCGCCGTATAACGCATAGACAGAATCGCTATGTTCTTCTTTCAGCTGTGCAATCAAACGCTTAGCGTTAGCGATAGTTTCATCAGTCAGCTGCACGCCAGGACCAAGCACCACGGTTACGCCGAGTTCTTCATAAATGTCAGAGGCTGCTGCCGATTCCGCCGTTTGCATATTCTGCCATTGCATCCAGCCCAGGTAACCAACGCCAAACACAATGATCCCGAGTGCTAGCGACTTGCCGCTCTCGTTCCACCAGCGCTTGATGGTGTCTAGGGTTTCTTCTTCTTCGGTACTAAATGCCACGGATCACTCCTGTCTCAGTCTACTTTTACTTGTTTTCGGTGTTCTTGCCAGCCCTGCCTGCGCCTCTGGTGCGCCGGGTAGGGCATCCTGAATTAGCCGCTGTGCGCTGTCAAGCATTGGGGAAGTGCTGCTTTAACTTACTCAGCAATTCGTTCACTAGGACCTGCTCAGTCGTGGGTTCATCACCCAATTGACGTAATTTAACCTGACTTAGCTGCCCTTGCTCATCCGCCTCTATTACTAATGCATGAGTTGCACCACAATTAAAGGCCTTCTTTAGCTGATTATTCATCTTGCCGCCGCCGCAGTTTAGCTGCACTCGCAAAGCGGGCAACGCACTGCGCATTGTCTCCGCCAGTGCAATAGCCTGCGCACCCATACCCTCGCCTATCGCGACGTAAATATCGATCACCTGCGTCAGGGTTGCGGGCACTAAATCTAGCTCCTGCAACATCAACACTAAACGCTCGATGCCCATTGCGAAGCCGACACCAGGGGTAGCTCTACCACCCAACTGTTCAACCAGACCATCATAACGACCGCCAGCACAAACAGTACCTTGCGCACCCAGCGTGTCGGTGATCCATTCGAACACCATGTTATTGTAATAATCGAGCCCGCGTACGAGCTTCGGATTAACGATATAGGCGATGCCAGCAGCATCGAGCAAGTCAGTGAGTTCCGCAAAATGCGCTTTGGTCTGCGCACTTACATAGTCAGCAAGCACTGGTGCGTCGGCCAAGATCGCCTGCGTGCTGGGCACCTTACTGTCGAGAATGCGCAGCGGGTTGCTGCCCAGACGTCGCTTGCTATCGGCATCCAATGCCTCTTCATGTGCTTGCAGGAAATTCACTAATGCGGCGCCAAACTCTTTGCGATCCGCAGATGTGCCGATGTTATTGATCTCTAAACGGACATGAGCTGTAAGTCCCAATTCTTGCCAGAGTCGCGCCGTTAGTAGAATGAGCTCTACGTCGATATCTGGGCCATTCATCCCAAATGCTTCAACGCCGAATTGATGAAACTGCCGGTAACGCCCCTTCTGAGGACGCTCGTAGCGGAACATCGGCCCTTTGTACCAGAGTCGTTGTTGCTGATTATAAAGCAGGCCATGTTCGTCTGCCGCGCGTACGCAACAGGCCGTGCCTTCGGGGCGTAGGCTCAAATTCTCGCCGTTGCGATCGTCAAAGCTATACATCTCCTTCTCGACGATGTCTGTAACCTCGCCGATAGAGCGCTTAAATAATTGCGTCTGCTCCAGGACCGGGAAGCGAATCTCACGGTAGCCGTAACTGCTCACCACGCGCTGCACGGTGCTCTCGAAATACTGCCAAAGTGGCGTCTCATTAGGGAGAATGTCATTCATCCCCCGTATTGCTTGAATCTTATTCATAAAAGGTTTGTCACTGTGTCGCGTTTAAGGGCGGGGCGTCTAATCCGTGGCGATGATGTCCGGATGTCGTCTCGCTACGCGCTCTGCTTCGGCCTGGAGCTTGGCTGCCACACGGGCACGCACCATTGCCTCTAATTCATCTACCAGTGTGGCATTCTCAATCTTGTGATGAGGTTTGCCTTCCACGTATACCAAGTTACTCGGACTGGCACCGGTTAAACCGATCTCGGCAACTTTTGCCTCGCCTGGGCCATTCACAATACAGCCGATGACTGCGACGTCTACTGGTGTAATGATGTCCTCTAGACGGGCCTCCAACTGATTGACCACGCTGATGACATCAAAATTCTGCCGAGAACAGCTAGGGCAGGCCACGAGATTGACGCCCTTGCTGCGAATACCAAGGCTCTTAAGAATATCGAAGCCCACCTTAATCTCTTCCACTGGGTCCGCCGCTAAGGAGATCCGGATCGTGTCACCGATGCCCTCCATCAATAGTGCGCCGAGCCCGATTGCGGACTTCACGGTGCCAGAGCGCAGGCCACCGGCCTCGGTGATACCCAGATGCAGTGGCTGGTCGATCTGTGTCGCCAGTTTGCGATAGGCCGCTAGTGTCATGAATATCTCGGACGCCTTGAGACTAATCTTGAAGTTCTGAAAATCGAGCTTATCGAGAATATCGATCTGCGTAAGTGCAGACTCGACCATCGCCTCAGCGGTGGGCTCTGGATACTTGCGAAGCAATACCTTGCCCAGGGAGCCCGCGTTCACGCCGATGCGCAGGGGAATGCCTTTGTCTTTGGCCACGTCGATTACGGCACGGGTCTTCTTCTCACTGCCGATATTGCCAGGATTAATCCGCAGGCAATCCACGCCATATTCGGCCACTTTTAAGGCGATCTTATAGTCGAAGTGAATATCCGCCACGAGCGGCACGTTGACCTGTCTGCGAATTTCTCGGAAAGCGTCGGCAGCCTCCATGGTGGGCACGGAAACACGCACGATATCTGCGCCCGCCCGCTCTAGACGCTGAATTTGAGCCACTGTTTCGGCAACATTACAGGTCTCTGTGTTGGTCATGCTTTGGACAGAAATAGGCGCATCGCCCCCAACGGGCACATTGCCAACCATTATTTGCCGAGTTTTACGTCGCGGTATAACTGTGTGTGCACTCATGATCTTCTCATAATCCGATAGTCAGTCTTGCCGAATTGTCGATGCGAATATTGGAGCTAAAGTCGACCTCAGCGCCATTGAAGCTAAGCTCCGAATTCGACGCATCGCCTAGAAGTATATTAAAAGGCGCTGTGCCGCTGATGCGCAGCAAATCGCCGGCTACGCGCACATCTCTATACAGCTGTTCATCATTGGCATCGGTGACCTGCACCATGCTCTCTCCTGTAAAGGTGAACTGCACTAGGTCTTCACCTTCGCCATCTACAGAGATCAAGCGCTGCGCTGAGGGTTGTTCCAAAACTTCGCTAGCGGCGGGTGTAATCGCTTGATCCCGGATTTGTTCGTCGTCCGGGGTAAGCTGAACCGGCATGGGCACATCTTGGCTTGGCACAATCTCTGGCATCGCCTGCTCTTCTAGCTCAGTACTAACTGGCTGCGGGCTAGAATCAGGCGCTGCAAACTGATCGGGGGCCGATGGCACCACAACAGAAGTCGCCACTTGGTCTAAAGTAGCCCCACCCCCTGGACGAATCGTGCGCGTGTTGGCATTAGACGGCACCGGTGCCGCCGAGACACCATTGGCGCTAGAGCTGCCCGAGTTGAAATACCACAGCGCGATGGCCATGCCAACGAAGGCAACGCCTGAAACTACTAACCACGGAATCCTGCGCCTCGCGTTGCTGTGCCGGCGCGTACCATACTCTTGCGCATTAGCGCGCTCGCTATTGAACTCGGAGTAGACGTTGATGATAACGGTCGGATCGAGCTGCAGCAGGCCCGCATAGGAGCGTAGATAGCCTTTGATAAACACATCACCTGGCAGTTTATCGTGGGCGTCAGTCTCTAATGCACGTACATAGTGCATGGTGATATGAAGGGCATCGCCCACTTCCTGCACGCTCATGCCTAAGGCTTCGCGTTTCTTGACGAGTAGGTGTCCAGGCCCGTTTTCAATGGGCTGTTCCGCTACCTGCTCTTCGTTCAACTGTTCTTGCTGCTCTTCACTATTCATTGGTTTAGGTTCAAATACTGGCGATATTCAGGTGAGTCTCTGTACATCCGTTCTAGCAATACTGCATAGACGGCTGCCCCCTCTTCGTTGTCGAAGCGACGCTCCAGCTGGATTCCCAGCAGCAGACTGCGAGGGGTCTGCACAACATTCATAAACTGGCTACTGGTGACGAAGCGGCTGTAATAGTTCATTGCCGCCGCGAACTCACCCTTGTCAAACTTGATCTGCGCAAGCTCTAACAAGGAACGCAGCGCATTACTATTTAGTTGCAGTGCGCGCTCGAACGCATACTCTGCCCGCTCGGGCCGCTCCGTACGCTGGGCGCTTAGCCCTAAATTCTGGAAAGCTAGATCACGGGACTCATACGTGGTGTCATTGGCGACTATCTCGAGCTGGCGATAGGACTGCTCGAACTCGCCGATATCGAACAACAGTGCCGCATAGTTATTGCGTGCCCGGGAATTCTTGGCATCTAGCTCCAAAGCACGTAGGAAAGTGTCTCGGGCAAGTTGTACATCGCCTTCACGCTGCAGCACTAGCGCCAATACATTATAGGCGGCCGAACTGCGGCTATTGAGCGCCAATGCGTTGTTTATATTACGCCGTGCCGCGCCCATGTCACCGGCTTCGTAATAGCCGATCGCGAGCTGCACGAAATCTCGCTCCGCACGCTCTGCCGAGGGCTCCGTATTGAAGCCTCCCGTCGTTGTAGTCACACACGCCGACAGTAGAGCGGCGCATGCGAACGTAATCAGTAGTGAGCGTATCACCGCCATTTCCTTCCCAATTACTCGCAACATCGTCTGCATTAAGGGGGCTGTAGGCATCAGGCCCCATGCCTATCAGCAGATACTGCAAGATTATCTGCCCGTGTAAATTCTCTGCCCGCGCCTAGGCTTTCCACCTTGCCTTCTAGTCGTTTAGAGGCTGCCTCTGCATAGCGCTGACTACGTCGGGTATTGTCCCCCACCTCACCCACAAGCTGACCGCAGGCAGCTCCGATATCGTCGGCGCGCGTAGTGCGCACAGTGACCGTATAACCTGCCTCATGCAATATCTGCCGGAAATTGCCGATAGACGAATCACTCGGGCGACGATAATCCGATTGACCGAAAGGATTAAAGGGTATTATGTTGATTTTGCAGGGAAAATCCTTCAACAACGCGGCTAACTCGCGCGCATGCTGACGATGATCATTAACCCCTGCGATCAAGGTATATTCGATAACGCAAACGCGGCGCTCACCGAGGGTGTTCATATAGCCCGCTGCGCTACGCAGCAGCTCTTTAATAGGGTATTTCTTATTGATTGGGACGAGCTGAGTACGTAACTCGTCGTTTGGTGCGTGTAGCGAAATCGCCAAAGACGCATCGGTAAAATCCTTGAGGCGATCAATAGCGGGCACCACACCCGAGGTGCTGATAGTCACTCTTCGCTTGGACAGACCGTATGCTTGGTCTTCCATCATGAGACTCAGGGCATCCATGACGTTGTCGAAGTTGAGCAGCGGCTCACCCATGCCCATCATTACTATATTGCTCACAGGACGTGGGTTCTGAGGCGCCCGGCCGTCCTCGTTCCACTCCGGCGCTGGCTTGACGCCAAAGCCCGCGAGTTTCTGATTGGCCCACCACAACTGCCCGATGATCTCGGCAACAGTCAGATTACTATTGAAACCTTGCTTACCTGTGGCGCAGAAGCTGCAATCCAAGATACAGCCGGCCTGAGATGAGACACAAAGCGTGCCTCGCCCGGCCTCCGGAATATAGACCATCTCCACACTACTGCCGCTAGCGACCTGAACGATCCACTTGCAGCTGCCGTCTTTGGAGAGCAATTCCTGAGTGATCTGCGGTAGACGTATCTCGGCCACCGCTTTGATCTTCTCGCGTAACACCTTGCTGATGTCGGTCATCTGATCGATGTCCACCACACCACGCTGGTGTATCCACTTCAGAGTCTGGCTCGCGCGAAAAGGCTTCTCCCCCAGCTCAGCAAAGAAAGCCTGCATCTTTGGCAGGCTCAGGCCGAGTAGGTTGATTTTCTCTTCGCTCGTGCTCATGACAGGCTCCGCTTAAGTATTCTACGTCCGCTTAAACGCGGGCGCAGAGATCTGTAGCGCTGAAGAAATAAGAGATTTCACGTGCTGCAGAAGTAGCAGAATCGGAACCGTGTACCGCATTCGCATCGATAGAAACGGCGAAATCTGCTCTGATTGTACCTGGCGCAGCTTCGGCTGGGTTAGTAGCACCCATTAGCTCGCGGTGCACAGATACTGCGTTTTCGCCTTCGAGCACTTGTACGATGACAGGACCGGAGGTCATAAAAGCGATCAGATCAGGGAAAAAGCCGCGCTCTTTGTGCTCTGCGTAGAAACCGCCAGCAGTCTCATCAGTTAGGCGCATCATCTTCGCAGCTACGATGTTCAGACCCGCTTTTTCGAAGCGTGAATAGATCTCACCAATGACGTTCTTGGCGACTGCATCGGGCTTAATAATGGACAAAGTTCTTTCAATTGGCATTGCGTTTAGCTCCATACCGGTTACGAGTTCAGAAAACCGCGCATTATACGTGTTAATAGCGCTTAATTATACGGTTTTTAGGAACTTAGACTTAGCGCGATATGGAGCCTTAGACTAGGTTATCGCCCAGAAGTTCGGGCCAATTTGTGCTCGCGCTTTAGATTGAGCATGCAAAGTAAGTACAGGATTGCCACAAACGGGACTTTAGGCGGTAGCGTGCGCGCGCAATGCGTGTACCGCTTTACTAAGGCTGGCGATGGCAGTATCGATATCTTGCTCGGTACTGAAGCGCCCCATAGAGACACGCAGCGAACTCTGTGCGAGCTCGTCGGCAAGACCAATTCCCCGCAACACGTAAGAGGGCTCCATAGTTGCGGAGGTGCAAGCCGAGCCCGAGGACACCGCAATTTCGCGCAGCGACAGGAGCAGGGACTCGCCATCGACACCTGCGAAGGCGAGATTCACGATACCCGCCGCGGTGCTAATGGGGTGCCCATTTAGGGTGACACCGCCCAGAGGTGTTAGACCATCGAGCAGACGCTTGCGCAATGCCCACAAGCGCACGGACTCTTCCATCATCAGCTTTTCAGCAAGCGCGAAAGCGCTGCCCATGCCGACGATCTGATGCGTGGCAAGCGTGCCCGAGCGCATGCCGCGCTCGTGGCCACCACCATGAATCTGCGCCTCAATCACTGCGCGCGGATTGCGACACACATACAGCGCTCCCATGCCTTTAGGACCATATACTTTATGTGCGGAGAACGACATTAAATCGACCTGCAGCGCGGACAAATCGATGGCGAGTTTGCCGGCACTCTGCGCGGCATCGACATGAAAGAGGATCTCTCGCGGCCGCGTAAGCGCCCCGATCGCTGCGATATCATTCACGCTGCCCAACTCGTTGTTGACGTGCATCAAAGAGACTAAAGTGGTGTCAGGCCGCAGCGCCGCCTCGACGCTAGCAGGGCTTATTACGCCCGTCGTGTCAGGTGCTAGATAAGTAACTTCAAAGCCTTCGCTTTGCAAATACGCGAAGGTATCGAGTACCGCCTTGTGCTCGATACAAGAGGTAATCAGATGCATACCGCGCGCGCGATGACTATGTGCTGCCCCCTTAATTGCGAGGTTATCCGACTCAGTCGCACCAGAGGTCCAGACTATCTCGCGCGGGTCGCAATGAATTAGATCCGCCACTTGTCGACGGGCCTCTTCGACAGCTTCCTCCGCCTTCCAACCGATCAAATGAGAGCGCGATGCGGGGTTGCCGAAATTGCCATCAAGCGTAAGACAGCTCGCCATACGCTCGGCCACCAATGGATCCATTGGCGTTGTCGCCGCATAGTCTAAATAGATAGGGTTGTGCATGTGTACTCCTGAGCACAAAAGCGTTGGAACCAACCTGAGGCACGAGCGCCTTGCCTACTGCAGGAAAGTGGCGGCAATGCGCGCGCCGTCCAACTCCGGATGCGAGAGCATTTCTTGGCGCTGATCCTGTTGCATTGCGATGCGCTTAATATCGCTACGAGCGATGAGGTCTGCAAGGCTGATTCCAGAGAGAAAATCGTGTATCTGTTCGCTAAGATCCTGCCACAGATGATGGGTCAGACAGGTCTCGCCTTGCTGACAATCACCCTTGCCTTGACACTTGGTGGCATCTACAGATTCGTT
>CAXBOY010000105.1:0-9572 GCA_963977405.1 uncultured Gammaproteobacteria bacterium | reverse complement strand
GACATTCCTGGCAGCTCCAATTGGTTCGCCAGTGGCTTCATCACCTATTCCAATGCCGCAAAGCATCAATTGCTGCAGGTACCCTTAGCGAATTTCGACGGGCCACAGGCGCCCGGTGCAGTCAGCGCCGAGACAGTCACCGCTATGGCTAAAGGCGCGTTAGCGGCCTCCGGTGCCCAGTTCGCGGTGGCAAGCAGCGGCATCGCTGGCCCCGGTGGTGGCAGTATCGACAAACCTGTTGGCACTGTATGGCTTGCTTGGGCTTGGTCCTTAGGGCCCGGCAATAGCGATAGCATCGCGCAGGTGTATTTCTTCGAAGGTGGCCGTGATGATGTACGACAGCAGAGTGTTGAAGCGGCGCTAAATGGGCTTATCAAGCTACTCGAGTCGCAGTAGAGCAGGGTGCTGTAATCTAGTTTAGCCTTGCTTTTGAGAATTTTTACCTCTACTGGTTGTATATACAGTAATACTTTGTTTTAATAATCCGCAATTGAAAACCAGTCCTCCTGACTTGGAACAGCGAACGAGACGAACACTGCATACGCGACACCTTGAGTCGTTCAGACAGTTAATAATCTAAAGGAAAATGTTATGGCCGTAGAAGCGCAGAAAGACAGCAACCGAGAGAAAGCCCTAACCGCGGCTCTATCCCAGATAGAGCGTCAATTTGGTAAGGGTTCCATGATGCGCCTTGGCGACAAGGGCAAAGAAGCCATTCCCTCCATCTCTACTGGCTCTTTGGGCCTGGACATCGCGTTAGGAATTGGCGGCTTGCCACGGGGCCGTATCGTTGAGATCTACGGGCCGGAGTCTTCCGGTAAAACCACCCTCACTCTGCAGGTAATCGCCGAGTGCCAGCGCAATGGGGGCACCTGTGCATTCATCGACGCGGAGCACGCACTCGACCCTATCTATGCCGGCAATCTGGGCGTAGACGTAGAGAACTTGTTGGTCAGCCAGCCCGACACGGGCGAGCAGGCCCTGGAGATCTGCGACATGATCGTGCGCTCCGGCGCGGTAGACGTAGTCGTTATCGACTCCGTTGCTGCCTTGACCCCTAAGGCCGAAATCGAAGGCGACATGGGCGACAGCCACATGGGCTTGCAGGCACGTTTGATGTCACAAGCGCTGCGCAAGATGACGGGTAACATCAAGAACTCTAATACTCTGGTGATCTTCATTAACCAGATTCGTATGAAGATTGGCGTTATGTTCGGCTCGCCCGAGACCACTACAGGCGGTAACGCACTGAAGTTCTACGCCTCCGTACGTTTAGACATCCGTCGCATCGGCGCCATCAAAGAAGGCGACGAAGTGGTAGGCAGCGAGACCCGTGTGAAGGTAGTGAAGAACAAGGTAGCGCCACCCTTTAGGCAGACCGAGTTCCAGATCATGTACGGCACCGGTATCTATCGCATGGGCGAGGTTATCGATCTTGGCGTTAAGCTCAACCTCGTTGACAAGTCCGGCGCCTGGTATGCCTACAACGGCGAGAAGATTGGCCAAGGCAAGAAGAACGCTGCCAATTATCTTGAGCAGAACCCTGAGATTGCCAAGGAGCTGGAAGCCAAGATCCGTGTGCAGTCTCTGGGCGGGGCTGTCTTAGACGCTGAAGATGCTCTTGTAGAACTGGATGAGGCGGATGAGTTCGAGTAGTCGACCTCGTCCCCTTGTAAGCATCCCTCATGTCTGCCAATGCTGAGAAAGCACTGAAGACCACCTTGCGGCGCTCCGCTATGGACTACTTAGCGCGCCGCGAGCACTCCCGCACAGAACTTTTCGATAAGTTATTGCGCAAATACCCCGAGCAAGAAACCTTGCTAAGCCCCGTGCTCGATCAACTCGAGCTCGACGGGCTGCTCAGTGATGATCGTTTCACAGAAGCCTATATTCGCTATCGCCGCAACCGTGGCTTCGGCCCACTCTTGATCCGTCAAGAGCTGCGCGGTAAGGGCGTTAGCAACAGTCTACTGGAGGTTCACCTCGACAGTGGCGATCCGCAATGGCGCGAAAGCCTGCACACACTTGTAGAGCGCAAGAGTAGGGGGCTGGGTAGTCTCGATAAAGATACAAAGGCGCGGCAAAAGCTATTTCGTTTCTGCCTCTCCCGTGGCTTTAGTGCAGAGCAGATTGCTAAGGCTCTACGCGGTGATCTTGAGTTTTAATCCCTTCACTTCGCTGGCACAATGAGCAGTGCGTTACGCACCTATGCCGGCCAATGGGCGAGGACACTCAGCATGACCCTAGCGACCTTACTACCTAAGACCAATTCCTTAGCACGCTCCTTTGCCTGTGGTGCCGCGTTGTGTGCTTTTATCGCCTCTCCTGCTTATGCCGCAGAGCTGCGCATCGCCCTACAAGACGCCGAAACAGGCCAGCCGCTAGAGAATGCAGTGGTAGAGGTCTCGCTCCCCATTGGCCTGCAGCCCCAATTCAGCGCCGCCGCCGATTACAGCGTAGATCAAGTGGAGAAGGAGTTCGTTGCGAACGTCACGGTTATCTCAGTGGGTAGCCGAGTGAACTTCCCCAATAGCGACGATATTCTGCACCATGTTTATTCTTTCTCTCCAGCCAAAGTCTTCGAGTTGCCACTATATGGCAATGGTCAGAGCGTTAACTTTTCCGAAGTATTCGAGCAGGCCGGTGTAGTTGAGATCGGCTGTAATATCCACGATTGGATGTTGGGTTATATCTATGTTGCGCAAACGAGCCTGGCGGTTAAGACAGACGCGAACGGTCAAGCAGTGATCAATGGTGTGCCCGCGGGGGAGTTTAAGGTCAAAATATGGCACCCTCGTGCGCCCGCCGATAGTGCCGAACTTGAGCAAACCGTAGCATTCGATGACGCGCAGGCAAGCAACCTACGTATGGCCTTAACGCTAGAACGGGATAACCGCTTGCGCAGGGCGCCTAATGTCTCGCGAACGCGTTATCGATGAGGTTCTCTCTGCCGTGATGGCATTCTTCTCGTTTCGTAGCTTCCGTACTCGTCTTCTAGTATTCCTACTGGCGCTACTTCTGCCTGTGCTATTGGGCATCTACATCTTCGTGAACCGCGAGAATAACCAGTACACCACCGATACCATCGACAGCTACCTAGAGCTAGGGGCGGACGTATTCGACTTCACTCGAGAAGAGCATAAGAACACTCTATTGACCATCACCAGTACCATGACGCGCGACTGGGGTTTCCGCAACGCGTTCGGCACGGGCGACCCCTATACCATCATCGACGCGGCGGACAATATCCTGCTGCGCTCACTCGGCGCGGCGGACATGATGTTGATTTCCTCCATGGACGGCGAGGTGATCATCGACACCAAGACCCAAGGCTTCGAGCATCTCGAAGGGGAGTGGATGGCGCTTCTAGAGCAAGCAGCAAGCAGTGATAGCGGCATAGGCGACGCCATCATCAATGTGTTGGGCGTACCCTATCAGATCACTGTAATCCCTCTGTTCTTGCCTACGCCGGTGGCGTGGATATTCGGGGGCTTCCCACTGGACAATACGTTCACCGATACCGTTAAGCAGAGCATCGTCTCGGATGTTTCCATCGTAGAATATCGCAATGGGACTCCAGACAGTGCAGACATTAACGGCTCGGAGGTCGAGGTGATCGCCTCAACCCTAAGGCCGGCCGATCAAGTGCGGCTTACCCAGCAATTGCAGCGCACCGGCATGACCTATACCGACACCCAGCGCATCATGTTGGAGGATGGCGAGTACGGCACACTCATGCGTTCCTTATACGGAGAGCCAGGTGCCCCTCTCCAGATCGTGGCGGTCATTCAGAAATCCTACAATGAGAATATCGAAAACCTAGAGGCATTCCAGCGCGTGCTTCTGCAGTTCTATCTTGCAGTGCTCGCCCTCAGTCTGATCGCCGTTGTCTTCTTGGCGCGTTCGGTTACACGGCCCATTCTCGACCTTGCCATCCGCGTAAAACACATCGAGGAGGGCGACTACGGGCAGTCCGTGAAAGTGCGTGGCAAAGACGAGATCAGTCAGCTGGCCGGCTCTGTAAATAATATGGCCTTGGGCCTCGCCGAGAAAGAGAAGGTGCGTGACCTATTAGGCAAGGTAGTCTCCCACGAGATAGCCGAAGAGTTACTGAGTAAGAAGATAGAACTCGGCGGCGAAGAAAAAGTAGTGACAGTGTTGTTCGCCGACATCAAAGGCTTTACGACTCTATGTGAGACCTCCGCGCCGGAGGCGGTGCTAACAGTATTAAATCGCTATCTTAGCGAGATCACCAAGGTGATTGAAGATAATCACGGCGTTGTGGACAAGTATACGGGTGATTCGGTGATGGCCCTTTTTGGTGCACCGCTGACGCGCCCCAACGATGCCGAGAATGCGGTGCGTGCCGCACTGGCAATTCAAGAATGCATGGTGAAATTAAACTCCATAAACCGTGCCGAGGGCATGGCGCTGATGGAAGCTGGCATTGGCATACATACGGGTTTGGTGGTTGCCGGCAATTTAGGTTCTCAGAACCGGTTGAACTACACGGTAATAGGCGACTCGGTAAATCTCTCTGCGCGTTTAGAGGGACTAACGCGCAAATACAATACGCCGAACATCGTCAGCGAGACCTGCCTGCAGCACGCGCCTGGCTTCGTTTATCAAGAACTAGATGTCGTGCAGGTTGCGGGCAAGAGTGAGCCTGTTAGAATCTATCAAGTGATAGGCGCCCAAGAGGAAGTGACGTCGGAACAATACGAGAAGATTGACGTATTCGCGGAGGCATTGGCCACCTATCGTGCCCAAAAATGGGCACAAGCCACGCAGATGTTTGAAAATCTCCAACTGACTTTGCCAGCTGCAGAACGTGCCGAGAGTCTTTATTCGGTATATCTGGAGCGAATGAACTATTTATACAAGCGTAATTTGCCAGAAGACTGGGATGGCGTTTTTGTCTTCGATCGCAAATAAGCCCCGAGAATTGAGCTCTTACAAGGATTCGAAATGAAGTTGATTAGACCATTCAATGCCCTAAGACCAAAACCAGAACTCGCCGCACGCGTAGCCGCACCGCCCTATGACGTGCTCAATCGCGAAGAAGCCTTCGAGATGGCAACAGGCAATGATGTTAGTTTCCTGCGCATCAATAAGCCCGAGATCGATGTGGACACCTCCATCGATGTGTATGACTCCCGCGTGTACGAGCGCGGCGCACACAATCTACAGAAGTTTATCGAGCAGGGCATCATGCAGCGCGATGCGCAAAACTGTTTCTATGTGTACAAGCAAGTGATGGGCAAGCACGCCCAGGTTGGCTTGGTGGCTGCTGCCTCCGTGGCCGCTTACGAGAACGATCTGATCAAGAAGCACGAGTTTACGCGCCCCGATAAAGAGGACGATCGTGTTAATCACATCAATACGCTCAGTGCACAAGTAGGGCCTGTATTCTTGACCTATCGTGCCAAGCCCGAGATAGATGCGCTTATTGAAAGTGTGACAGCTACTAAGTCGGAATACGACTTTGTGGCCGACGACGGTAATCAACACGTGTTTTGGGTAGTGTCCGATCAAGCCTTGGTGGCCAAGATTCAAGAGGCCTTCGACAAAGTCGATTGTCTCTATGTAGCAGACGGTCATCACCGCTCCGCCGCGGCGCAGCGAGTGAAAGATCTGCGCAAGAACGCTAACCCTAAGCACACTGGCGAAGAATCTTATAACTACTTTTCTACGGTAATATTCCCCGACAATCAGATGCAAATTCTAGACTACAACCGCGTAGTCAAAGATCTAAATGGTTTAGAGGTGGACGAGTTTCTCGCGAAGATCCAGAGCAGCTTCAAAGTGAAAGAGTCTCCCGTTGGCGCTGTGAAACCCGCACACGAGCGTCAGTTCACTATGTTCCTAGACGATAAGTGGTATGTCTTAGATGCCATCGAAGGCCTGTGGGATGATAACGATCCGGTGGGCAGCTTAGACATGAGCATCCTGCAGGTAAATCTATTCCAACCGCTGCTAGGTATAGAAGATCAGCGCCGCGATAAGCGCATCGATTTCGTAGGTGGCATTCGGGGATTGGGGGCCTTGGAGAAACGCGTCAAGTCTGGTGAATGCAAAGTCGCGTTCGCGATCTACCCGACCTCCATTAAGAGCCTCATGGCGATTGCCGACGCAGGTGAGGTAATGCCGCCAAAGTCCACTTGGTTTGAGCCAAAGCTTAAGAGTGGCCTATTCGTGCACATTCTCGACTAAGTACTAGTTGGCAATTTTCCTATACTCTTCGTGGCTCTCTTGGAGCGCCGCGTCGCGGTATTGAGTTGGGGTCACCTTCATCAGGTCTTTGAACGACTTGTTGAATGATGACAGGGCAGAGTAGCCGACATCGAACGCGATGTTGGCTATCTGTTCACGATGATCGGAATTGCTTGCTAAGCGCTTGCAAGCCTCCCCAATACGAAACTCATTTAAAAACTGATTGAAATTGCGATAGCCCAATTGATTGTTTATCAAGCGGCGTAATCGGTATTCCTGTATCGCTAGCCGCTTCGCCAATTCGCCGATGGTAAGCCCTGGGCGCGCGTAGAGTTTCTCTTGCTTCAATACCTCATAAATTTTCTGCACCAATGCGGGATTGTCTACCTTATTGTGGACATTGGGCACGGGGCGAAGGAGCCGAGTTTGCTGTTCGCGCGGTAAGAGGATGACCTGCAAGGCATCGCTTTGTAAGCGCATGCTAGTGATATTGAACACCAGTGTGATAAGAAACATATAGAAGAACAGTAGTTCTACAGACATTGGGGTGATCGTGATGGACAACTGATCCGCATAGTGCTGATAAGCAACTACGAAACCGCGTACCAGAATCGCCGTTACTAACATGCCCATGGCCACAACGAATGGCACCCGCACGCGCCGGCGCGACTCAACTAGGTCATTACCAAGATCTTGAATGGCTAGATATACGGCATGGCCACAGAAACCCATCATGATGATCTGCGGAACTACATAACAAAGTAGATAAATTGCTTCAAATGAAGCAGAGTCGCCGGTGCCAATCCACGCCCCGTAAGCTCGCAGGATCATATAGCTCAGCATTATTCCGAGCGCGGTTTTGGGTAGCTTTGCGTTGTCAACGAATAGATAGAAGGCAAGTAACCATAAGGCTGCCGGACCCATGACGGCAATACGCATTGCGATGTAATCTGCGACAGGGTAGATGCTGCTATCAATGTAGCTAGTGAGAACATAGCAGGCAAGACAGAAGCTATATAGAGCGAGCAGTCGCCCGATAAGTTGATGGTGGTGGTAGATCAAGAAAAACAGGCACATAAAGCTGAGCTGAGAAATAGCCAGCGCAGCAATGGTATCCAGACTCATACCAAGCATGAAACACCTCTTTTTATAATTATCATTATTGAGGGTTATAAAGCCACGACTCGTGCAAAGATGCAATAATAAAAATGCCCGACACCAATTGCGCGATTTGCGCTAGTGCCGGGCACTCTCCCGAACTTTATCTTGCTTTCGCCAATCGTTACTCCGAAACGATCACAGTAATGTATTCATCATGGTAGAGGCCGCCGTCATCCGCGCGCCCCCACAGCACATAAGTGCCGGGCTCGTCGAAGGTTACCTCTGTACGATAGATGCCATCCTCTGGGACTGGGGGTGGTGTCCACAGTGGACCCCAGGGCGAATTCGCAGAGGTGCGCGTGTCTTCCCACGGTTTAATTTGAGGTGGATCGAACTCTACTGGGCCTTCGCCTCTATAGATGTTCCAAGACAGGAATAGCCCATTGGTCTTGCCAACGGTAACCTGACGAGGAGGCGTTAACATCCTCTCTCTTCCTTCTATCACCGGACGTGTTAACGATGCTGCGCGAGGCTTAGGCAGGCCATCGTCGTCTACACGTGCTTCGACTAACAAAGGCTCGCCCACTCGCACGCGGCGTGTGATTTGATCGCCAGTGCGATCGCCTAACACCGTGAGCTCGGGAGCAACATTGGCACGGGATTCGGGGCTGCTTGTACCGGCGCCCAGTGAGCCAGTCTCGGATGCGATGACAACATTATCTACCACGTAGTCACGAGCAAGCGTCGCGTATGCGGTCTTAGTGACTCCATTGCTGGTGATAGTCCATTCTAATTCTTTGTCGCCCCAGTCTGCAGGCACGACGACCTCGAAGGTGAAGCGATTGCGCCGCGGCAGGAAGTGGGTTGGCTGGCCGCGATCTGGGTTGCCTGGCGTGAAGAAGTTATTGTCGCCAATAGGGATGTCTAGTTCTTCTTCCCAGTTTTCATTGTGGTAGCCGAAAATGAAGCTGAAAGTGCCGTCGTCGTTCTCCCACCAGCCCTCATAGGCAGGCTCGATGTGTTGCCCCTTGCGGTAGGTGTCGGATTGGGCTTGCGTGGTGAAACTAGTCGCGAATAGCAACAAGACTAGAAATGCTTTGAATAAAGCGCTTGGAGTGGAATAGGCAGAAGTCGATGAATACTGATTAATCATGAAATACCCTCAATTTGCACAGTCTGGTCAGTGTTGTGCCAGTGCACTATTTTTTATTGTGACTGCGACCTAAGCAGATCGCGCAGAGGGAAATTAACGTGAGCAGAACAGGACGTCTGCCGTGAAATGAAAAACCTATGACGAAATTTGAAAAGAAAGTCGTGCAGATCAATGAAACAACAACAAAACCGGACTCTCTCTAATTATTGGAAGTGGCTCCAACAGAAAACCGGATTCTCACCAATAATTGGATGCGGCTCTGACTGTAGGAGCCTGCCCTGCAGGCGATCGGCCTAAATCAACCACAAACCCACATCAATCAAACCCAATCGCTTGCAGGGCAAGCTCCTACAGTCAGTGGTTTCTATCCGGTTTGGGATTGTAGAAGCTTGTTTACCCTCGCAAGAGGGTAAACAAGCGATCATCAGATTAAGCGGTCTTATTGTCTAACAACTGCGAAGTCTTGCCATTAATGGCGATCTGGCGTGGCTTCATCGCCTCGGGCAGTTCGCGCTCGAGGTCGATATTGAGCAGGCCATTCTCAAGGCTAGCGCCAGTCACTTTGACATGATCTGCGAGCTGGAAGACACGTTCGAAATCGCGCCCTGCGATGCCTTGATGCAGGAAGTTACGCTCTTTACCGTCGTCGGCTTTCTTGCCTCTGACCGTAAGGGTGCGTTGCTCTGATTGAATCTGCAGCTCTTCGTCCACAAAACCGGCGATAGCCATGGTGATGCGGTACTTATCTTTGCTTAGCAGCTCAATGTTGTAAGGGGGGTAACTAGGTTGGCTTTGCTCGCGCTGCGTGACGGAGTCGAGCAGGGAAGTGAGGTGATCGAAGCCAATAGTTGAACGGTATAGGGGTGCGAAATCAAAATTTCTCATGATGTATATCCTCGTAAGCAATATATAAGTTAGTTGTTAAGCCCATCCGAAGATCGAGCTCTACGGCAAATCTCCCAGGAGCATCTGCCGTTGAATTAAAGATAGGGTCGAGCGAATGGATTTCAAGAGCGCAATATCAAAAATTTTACAATTCTACATATAGATACTGTAGGAGCCTGCCCTGCAGGCGATAGCCAAAATCACCCACAAAACTAAATCA
>CAXBOY010000104.1:0-9885 GCA_963977405.1 uncultured Gammaproteobacteria bacterium | reverse complement strand
TACTGACTCAACTCTTCGAAGGCCTCGCTCTTCTCGAGCCACTGCTCTTCGAGCGCATCGCTGCTAGCCTTCAGCTTCGCCTGTTTCAATAGCAGCTCAGCGAGTTGTGCTTTATGAGAATCATCGTACAGTGTTGCATCCGCCAGCGACTCCTCGACCTCAGCAAGTTGCTTGTGAGCCTTCTCCATTTGCTGTTCAAGTTTCTTAATTTCATTGCGCAATGGTGCGAGTTGTTGACGCTGTGCAGCTGCCTGCTGCCTTTGCTCTTTACGATCTCCTTTTCTCTCGTCGGACGGAGCTGCAATGGTTCCCGTCGAAGACTTACTATTCTCCTGCATCCATTTCTCATAATCATGCAGGTCACCCTCGAATTCTTGGCAGCGCCCATTATGGATAGAGTAAAACTCATCCACTGTATTGCTTAATAAGTGGCGATCGTGTGAGACGACTACCAAGGCGCCTTCGAAGCCTTGTAGCGCTACCGTTAACGCGTGACGCATCTCTAGATCGAGATGGTTCGTGGGTTCATCAAGCAATAGTAGATTGGGTTTCTGCCACACCACTATCGCCAACGCGAGGCGCGCCTTTTCACCTCCTGAGAAGTTTGCGATTGTCTCGGTAATCCTGTCTCCCCGAAAGTCGAAGCCTCCGAGGAAATCTCGCACACTCTGCTCGCGAGCAGAGGGGTCCATGCGTTGGATCAATAACATTGGGCTTGCCGCTTGGTCGAGCACGTCCACCTGGTGCTGAGCGAAATAACCCACCTGCAGGAATTTCGAGTTCCGAATCTCGCCACCTAAAGGGGCCAAATCACCCGCAATTGTACGCAACAATGTCGACTTACCGCAGCCGTTGAAACCAAGCAATCCTATGCGCGTTGTATCACGAATAGTGAGGCGAATATTGCTAACCAAGGGATGGTCATAACCAACATTGACCTTGTCGAAAGCGATCAGCTCAGTGGGCAAACGTTCAGGCTTAGGAAATTCGAAATAGAATGGTGAGTCTATATGCGCAGGCGCGATCAACTGCATACGATCCAGTTCTTTCAAACGACTCTGGGCCTGCCTCGCCTTAGTTGCCTTAGCGCGAAAACGCCTCACGAAGTCTTCGATCTCCGCTACTCGACGCTGTTGCTTCTCCAGCATGGCCTGTTCTTGCGC
Organism: uncultured Gammaproteobacteria bacterium; assembly: GCA_963977405.1. Classification (GTDB taxonomy): domain Bacteria; phylum Pseudomonadota; class Gammaproteobacteria; order Pseudomonadales; family Pseudohongiellaceae; genus UBA5078. The sequence continues at coordinate 8,722 of CAXBOY010000104.1, read as the reverse complement.
TAAGCGCTCTGCTCGCTGCGTCTCGAAGCTACTATAGTTGCCCCGATAAAGGGTCAACTTCTGCTGCTCTACACTGACTACATAGGCAATCACATGATCTAGAAAGCTGCGGTCGTGGGAGATGATGAGCAAAGTGCCTTGATAACGATTGAGCCATTGTTCCAACCAAAGTGTTGCCTCCAAGTCGAGGTGGTTAGTGGGCTCATCAAGCAGGAGAAGGTCCGACGGCGCCATCAGGGCAGCTGCGAGGTTGAGCCGGATACGCCAGCCTCCGGAGAAGCTACCGACAGGTCGCTCGAACTGGTCGGCACTGAAACCTAAACCCGAGAGTAATTGCATCGCACGGAAACGAATGTCATAGCCACCGATCTTATCCATCTCACTATGCCACTGCGCGATACTTGCCCCATCCTCTGCACGCTCTGCCTCACCCAGTTGTGCCTCGATATGACGAAACTGCTTATCGCCATCTATTACGAAGTCCAACGCACTGGCGGACGAAGCTTCTGTTTCCTGTCGCATATGGGCGCAGCGCGTACCATCGGGCATAGATAACTCGCCTTGATCGAGCGCCAGTTGCCCCAGAAGGGCCGCGAAAAGGCTCGATTTACCACTGCCATTGCGCCCAATGACTCCGATCTTCTGGCCATTGTGGATACTGAGGTTGGTATTGTTCAGTAATACTAGCTCGCCACGCATCAACGTGGCATTACTCAAGGAAATCATGACGCTCGCTCAATTTGGGTCGTACCGGATGGTTCGGGCGCCATGATACTATCGCGAGCGGGCATACTGCACTAGCTGATCCGAACACTCTTGCCCGCAGTGCCCATTTGTGGATTATGGCTCAGGTGTCGTTGCGATTGATTTCCACGGCTCGAATTCGTAAACTCAATCCACCTTTTATAGGCCTCTTTTAGGGATGCGCTAGCAAGACCTTATGAAACAAATTCTCCTGATCGACGATGATGAAAAACTAGGTCAATTGCTGACCCAGTACCTAGAGCGCTATGACATGACTGTCACGGCGGCACATACTCCGTCGAAAGGTTTCGAACATCTGAAGCGAAATAAGCCCGACCTCCTCATCCTAGACGTGATGTTGCCTGAGAAAGACGGGTTCGAAATTTGCCGTGAGATTCGCGCTAAATCATCCATCTACGGGCAATTGCCTATTCTTATGCTGACAGCCCACGGCGAGGTGACCGACCGCATAGTGGGTCTAGAGCTTGGTGCCGACGATTATCTGCCCAAGCCATTCGAGCCTCGTGAGCTAGTCGCCCGCATTAGCAATATCCTGCGTCGCACCAGCGACGAGGCACGTAGTCAACAAGAGGTCCCGAAGATACAAGGCTTAGAGGTGGACACTGTGCGCCGCACAGTGAAACTCGATGACGAGCTGATCGAGCTAACCACCATGGAGTACGAACTGTTAATTCTATTCATGCAGTCGCCGAATAAGACATTCACGCGCGATGAGTTGATGAATAGACTGCGAGGCATCGACGCCGAGCTGTTCTCACGCGCAGTCGATACTCTTGTCTCGCGCCTTCGGCACAAGCTGAATGACACCTCGAAGACCCCACGTTTCATTAAGACCGTGTGGGGGCGTGGCTATACCTTCGTTGGCGAACCCGTCTAGCCCTCCGCTTGATTGGCAACCGCGCTAGCTAAAGCGGCACGACAAAGGACGCAAGCAGGCCTATGACTCTCGTCAACCGCATCAATAACTCGCTATTCCTGCGTCTGTTCCTGATCTTCAGTGCAACTGTCATTGTATTCTTCATCATCATTACCTTCTCTATTCGACAGATCGACCGCAACTGGCGCTCGGAGCGTCTAAGCCCTCTTCCCGACTTCTACCTCGACAACATCACGTTGATCGTCGACAACATCGGCGTTCCACCCGATCTCGAGCGCGCCTCGCAACTCTCCCAGGAATTGTCGCTGACCATCATAATTCGCAGCCCGCATATCAACTGGCAAAGCGATGATCAAAACGACCTAGATATCTCCGATGCCGAGTTCGTGCGCCGCTTATCCGACGAAGCTCAGATGATGGAGGTAGGCGCCGAGGACGTGATTCGTGTCTCTCGGGGCGGCTATGAGTACTATCTGAACAGGCGCGTGCCCACCCTTAGTGAATACGATTACGTGGTCGTCTATCTAGGTCTCGCGATGGCCGCATTAGTCCTGTTGCTGAATTTCTGGCTGGTACGACGCCTATTGGCGCCTGTGCAGCAATTGCGTGAGGGTGCAGAGCGTATTTGCGATGGCGACTTGAGTTACCGCGTAAAATCTACTCGAACGGATGAACTCGGCGAGCTTACCGACAGCGTGAACCACATGGCGGACTCCTTGCAGTCGATGCTGGAGGCTAAGCGCCAGCTCTTACTCGCCATTAGCCACGAATTGCGCACCCCTATAACGCGTGCGAAGTTGCAGCTCGAATTCCTCGACGACGGCATGGTCAAGGAAGCATTAGGCGACGATATAAATGAGATCGATCTGCTAATCACCGATCTTATAGAGGCCGAACGCCTAAGCAATCAGCATCAGGCCCTACTGGCTGAGCACGTCGATTTCGCCGACTATATAAGTTTAGTTCTGCAGGCCTATCACGACTACAAAGGCGGCGTAGTTTTCGAACCGCCTGAGCAGGATGCCTCCGTCTCCATAGATAAGCTGCGCACGCGTTTACTCTTGACCAATATCGTCAACAACGCGATTAGACACGGTCGCGACAAGCCAATTACCGTTAGAGTCTCCTTCTCCAATACTCACGTTCTACTCGAGGTGGAGGACCAAGGCGAGGGAATTTCCGCGGAACATATGCAGCACTTAAGCGAGCCCTTCTATCGAGCCGACAGTGCTAGACAGCGTAATACCGGCGGCTTTGGCCTAGGGCTGTATCTGTGTCAGTTGATCGCACAGGCCCATGGCGGACGCTTAGAGATTAGCAGTGAGATAGGGGTAGGAACCCACGTGAAGGTCTACTTACCCTATGAGCAGGAACAGCAGGAACAACGAGACGACGAGTAGAAGACAGACATGGGCCTTATCCTAATAAGCACCACTGACTGTAGGAGCCTGCCTTGCAGGCGATCGGGCTTGATTGGTGCATATCTGTGAAAGATTTAAGTCATTCGCCTGCAGGGCAGGCTCCTACATTCAGAGCATTCTCTTCACCTTTGAAAACGCCACTGCCTGTAGGGGCCTAACTCCGCAAGGACTATGCCAACTGGCTCTCACGGCGACGTCTACGCAGATAGCCCATCGCCAACACAAACAATATCAATAGAATCGGCACTAGGGCCGTATTGACGAACTTCAACGTGGCTCCTAAACTCTCGATTTCACGGTTTAGGGTCAGTTGTACCTCGCGCAAGCGACGGCGTGTTTCTAACTGTTGATCATAGAAGCGGTCGATCTCAGCTTGCTGCTCTGGGGATGGCCCGCTGCCCTCACGGCTAGCATTCAAGGCAGTGATTTGCTGCTCTGTTTGACGCAGATTAGCCAGCAATTCTGTCTCTTCCTGACGAAGTCGATCGTCGGCATCACGCTGCAGTTCAATCACCGCAAGGAAGGGGCGCGCGTAGCGACCGCGACTCCGAATCGTCACCAATTCGGAGTTACCCGCAAGATTATCGAGTGCGTTCATAATGAAGTCGCCGTTACTCGCGAAAGGCTGTGGTATGCGCTGACCGAGGAAGTTCTGGATCTGCACCCATAAGCGATCACCTAGCATATCCGTATCCGCCACTATCACCATATTCACCGTGCCGGTCGACTCGCTCAAGTGTGCAGGCAGTACGACAGGTGCGGCAGCTGGTTCATCAGCAGACTCCTCTGCCGGCGCTGCAGGTGGAGGTCCGTCTGGGAAAGCAGTGCGCACATTACCCGAGACACGGGCAGCGATCGTATAGCGCATGTCCGTAGGAGCGAACTCGTCTAAGAGTATCGTAGGATCGGTAAGTGCTTTGAAGAAGCCACCTTCCATTAACATCGAGTCGGCACTGGATTGTATCAAAGGCTCAAAGTTCGTCGTGGCACCCTCTTTCTGTGAGAGCGCACCTACGGAGGAAAAATTCATGACCTGCAGACCATTGCTGATGATGTCATTGGCAAAACCTTCGCGCTGCACACCAACCATGCCGTAGTGCTGTACTGGACGCGTCGCGTCACCTACGTTCACCATAAGTGCGAACTGGCGATCCGCGACCACTCGTTCTGGGTCATAGTCCACGCCCCATGCGTCAAACATCGCAGTGAGGTCGGAGGCTTGATTCTCACGCGGCACCGGCACGCCGTCTGGACCAGGCTGAGCTTGAGTGTCCGCATTCGGATCGACGAAGACCAAAGCCTTACCTCCGCGCAATACGAATTGATCCACTGCGTATAACGTCTGCTCGCTCAAATTCTGCGGATGCACCAAAAGAAGAATGTCTATTTCTTCATCGATCAGTTCGACCTCTGGGTTCACTCGACGCACATCATAGAGCTGTCGAATGGAATCCATGATCATCCAAGGTGATGTTGGCTGCATAGTCTGGGTGTTCACGCCGCCATCTATTGGTAGACGCGACAGAAAGCCAAGTACTGGCGGTTCTGGATTGGCAACCTGAGTGATAAGTTTGGAGAACTCGTACTCTAGAAACTCTTCCTGATCGGGGCGAATCAAACCGATTGTTTTGAATACACCTGCTGCACCGGCCTCTTCACCTTCTGTAGGCAACGTAGTGGTATCCAATGCGACGAGCCCAAAGAATACTTGATCACCACCCTGACTAAGAGGAACACGCTGCACACCATATTCCACCGCCTCGTCTTCCTCTTCGGAGAAAGGTACGGGATCGATAACCCGAAGGCTTAATTGCCCCGCGCTGGCGATAACCATCTCTTCGAGCAATTCCTGCACACGGATACCATAACCGCGCAGTTGCGGCACATCGGCTGTCGCCTCTTCGGAGTAGAAGAATAATAATTCCACTGGCCGCTCTAAACTACTCACGATGTTGCGAGTTCCCTGCGCCAGTGTGTAGAGATTATCTTCCGTGAGATCGATTCGCATGCGCGGAATCAAACTGATTACCGCTACGCTCACTATAAGGAACAGACCGGTTAACACTAGGCCTGTCGCAGAGAATAAAGTCTTGCTATTCATCATCAGACCCCTTTAGTTCGCTTTCTTAATTTCGATAACGATCGCCGAGGCGAACAACCATGAGGCGATAAACACCACAAAGAACAACACATCACGCACATCCAGCACTCCCTTACTGATGGAGTCGAAATGGGTCAAAAAGCTTAGCCCCGCAATCGCATCAACGATAAACTGCGGCGCCCAAGAAACAGTATCGAGGACAATCTCAGTTCCACATGCCACGAACACGAAACAGATGGCTACGGTTAGAATAAACGCTACGACAGAGTTGCGCGTTATTGCGGACATACAGGAACCAATAGAGAGAAACCCGCCCGCCATCAAAGCACTACCAAGGTAAGCAGCGAAGATAACGCCATTGTCTGGGTTTCCTAAATAATTCACAGTTAGCCAAATCGGAAAAGTAAGCGAGAGTGCAAGTACACACAGCACCCATGCCGCCAGAAACTTACCGAACACGACATCGGCCAGTTTTACAGGAAGGGTCATGAGCAACTCTATGGTCCCCGACTTACGCTCATCCGCCCACAAACCCATCGCGATTGCAGGAATCATGAACAAATATAGCCAGGGGTGAAAACCAAAGAAGGGCATCAAGTCGGCTTGACCACGCTCGTAGAAAGCGCCCATGTCGAAGGTAAAGATGCCTGACATCACAAGGAAGATCACAATAAACACATATGCCAGTGGCGTGGCGAAATAACCCGCTAACTCGCGCTGAAAAATAATAAGCATTTTATTCATGGCTTCAAACCTGCTGCTGTGTCGTGGTGGCGGAAGCTGCATTTTGGGCGTCGCGGCTCGCCAATGCGGAATCGTGTGTAACGCTGCGGAAATAGTCTTCAAGCAAACCCTCAACCAAGTGGTACTCCGCCACTGGCCAATGACCATTCTGTGCCTTCTCTGACACCTTGCCGAAAATTCGCTTATTCGCACTGGGCAACAGAATGTAGTGACGGGCATTGTCTTCGGCTTGCTCTACAGCACGAATGTCCTCGTCGCCAGCAAGTGCTGCCCGAAGATCGAAGTCTTCGGTCAACTGCACACTTATTGCTCCGGCATAGGCGGAGCGTCCTTCCAACTCTTTGGGAGTCCCATCCGCCAAGATCCGACCACCTGCGATGATGATCGCGCGGGTACATACGGCACTGACTTCTTCGAGGATATGGGTAGAGATGATGACGATCTTGTCTTTCGCGAGATTGCGAATTAGCTTACGGACATGATGCTTCTGATTCGGATCTAGTCCGTCGGTGGGTTCGTCGAGAATCAACACCTTAGGATCGTGGAGAATTGCTTGGGCCAAGCCTACTCTGCGCTTGAAGCCCTTGGACAGCGTATCGATCGTCTTGTGGCAGACGGAGCGCAGCTCAACGTCTTTTATGACCTTCTCGATGCGTCGCTGCTTCTCTTCGCCGCTATAGCCGCGAACCTCCGCGATAAAGTCGAGAAACTCTAGCGTCGTCATATCGGGGTAACTCGGTGCGCCTTCTGGTAGATAGCCGATCAGTGCTTTGACGGCCATCGGGTCGGTGGCGATGTCGTGACCATCGACGGTAACGCTGCCTTGGCTTGCCGAGAGGAAACCGGTGATCACCTTCATGGTCGTAGACTTGCCGGCACCGTTAGGGCCTAGAAAACCTAATACCTCTCCTTCTACCACCTTAAAGCTAAGATCATCTATCGCGGTAAAATTATCGAACTTCTTCGTTAAGTGACTAATTTCAATCATATTTACTTTTCCGAATGCATAGGCACGAAAATCAAGATTTGCTGATAACGAGCACTCTTACTCTAAGAAGCGCATGTCTAGTGACTGCACTCTAAAGTGTCGCCAAAAAGTCGAGGGAGAACTATAGGGCTGAGCACTGCGTTTTTCAAGGATGGATCTTAGTAATCCCAGCGCCTGCGCCGTGGCTTTTGCGGGTCTAGTGCAGGTATAATCGCCGCACTGCGAAACTCAACAATTCGACTATAAGTGACTGTTTTCATGCGCCTGATCCTGATTCTTCTCCTAAGCTGCAGCCTACTGTGCTGCGGTCAAAAGGGCCCTCTCCAGCGGCCGGACCAGACCGCTTCATTGGTGACTGCCGCCTAGGCAGCACCCTAACCCTTTCGACTCAGGTTTAATCATGGAACCCTTCCTCTACCGAGATAATGCTTTATTTGCCGAGAATCTGCCCATCGCGTCTATCGCGAAAGAGCACGGCACCCCTTGCTTCATCTACTCTCGCGCCGCTTTGGAGCATAATTTACTCGCCTACGAGCGCGCTCTCGAAGGCGTGGAACACCTAACCTGCTTCGCAGTCAAAGCCAACTCTAATTTAGCGGTGCTCGGTGTTCTTGCGCGCCTTGGCGCTGGCTTCGACATCGTCTCGGGCGGAGAATTAGAGCGAGTGATCAGGGCGGGCGGAGACCCGCGCAAAGTAATCTTCTCTGGCCTAGGCAAGACCGAGAGCGAGATCGCCAAGGCCTTAGAGTTAGGCATTCGCTGCTTCAATATAGAGTCTGAGCCAGAACTAGACCGTATTAATAGCGTGGCTGCGCAACTTGGAATGCGTGCGCCTATCTCTCTGCGCGTCAATCCCGATGTCGATGCAGGGACTCACCCCTATATATCCACAGGCTTAAAAGAGAATAAGTTCGGCATCGCCATAGAAAGTGCCCTCGAGGTCTATCTGCGTGCTGCGGCAATGAGCAATATCGACATAGTCGGCATCGACTGCCATATTGGCTCCCAGCTCACCACGATCGCACCCTATCTGGATGCCATCGACCGCCTGCTAATGCTATTGGACGAGCTAAGTAGCCACGGCATCCACATCAAGCATTTCGACATCGGCGGCGGCTTGGGTGTGAATTATCGCGACGAAACCCCTCCTGCCACCGCGGATTTCATTGCCGCAGTACTGGCTAAAATCGAAGGACGTGGCCTCGCACTATTTCTCGAGCCTGGCCGTTCGATCTGTGCCAATGCCGGCGTGTTCGTGACCAAGGTAGAGTATTTAAAGCACACCTCACATAAGAATTTTGCTATTGTGGATGGCGCTATGAATGACCTGCTAAGACCCGCACTGTATAGCGCTTGGCAGGAAATTGTGCCCGTAAATAAGGCGGGTGCCGACAGGCCACTACTGAGTTTCGATGTCGTTGGACCAGTGTGTGAATCGGCAGACTTTTTAGGCAAGGATCGTCCCTTGGCCCTAGCTCAGGGAGATTTGCTGGGAGTACGCACTGCCGGTGCTTACGGCTTCGTAATGAGCTCCAATTACAATACCCGCAATCGCGCTGCGGAGATCATGGTCGACTGCGACACGGCGACAGTTGTGCGTGAACGCGAGACATTAGATTACCAGCTAGCACTAGAGCGAACGCTGTAGTCACACGCAATTCGATCGAGAGAATATGATTTTACCTTTTACAAAAATGCACGGCCTAGGCAATGACTTCATGGTGTTGGATCTAATCTCCCACCCAGTCAAACTCAGCGCCACTCAAGTTCAAAAGCTTGCCGATCGACACTTCGGCATCGGCTTCGACCAGCTATTGTTGATCGAA
>CAXBOY010000103.1:0-9899 GCA_963977405.1 uncultured Gammaproteobacteria bacterium | reverse complement strand
AAGATTAACGGCGCAGTGCGTACAGATTTCATCCTCTCGGCAGAGATTATTGCCATTACTCTAGGCACAGTGGCAGACGCGGACTTCACACAGCAGGTAGTAGTGCTATCGGGTATCGCGATCATCATGACAATAGGGGTGTATGGCCTGGTCGCTGGCATAGTAAAACTAGATGATGCCGGTTTGGCTCTAACGCAGCGAACTAGCCGTGCGGCAAAGCGCTTCGGTGCGGGCATACTCTGGTTTGCACCAAGATTCATGCGCACGCTTACTGTTGTCGGTACCGCAGCCATGTTCATGGTCGGCGGCGGAATCCTTACCCACGGTGTTGGAGTGTTGCAACATTGGATTGAAAACAATGCGGAGCTAGCAGCCAGCTGGCCCTATATCGGCGCAGTGCTTGGTGGTTTGCTGCCAACCTTTTTGAACGCAATTGTCGGTGTTGTCGTTGGCGCGTTAATATTGGCGGCGATCACGCTAACTGGTCGATTGCGCAGGCGTTAAATGACAGCCCATAATGGGGAGCGAGTATATTGAAGAGAAAGGCTTGGCGATTGCAGCCGTAGCGCTATTGTTCTTACCACTAGTGCCGCGTGCCGACTAATTCAGCGCACAAACGAGGAATAACAAAAATGAAGAAAACCTTATTGGCGGGCATAGCATTGACCTGCGCAAGCTCCACTTTTACAGCCGTATTCGCGCAGGATGGCGGTTCGGTCATCATAGACAAAAAGGAAGTAGAGGCAATATTCGATCAAGGGCTGGAAGTGCTGGCTACCGGGCGTACCGTAAGTGATATCGTCGCGAGACATGTCGATGTCGGCGAGCAGTTCATGGGCGTTTCCGTTGTGCAGAGGCCAAAGACACTAGTCACGGAACAAGAAACCGGGATATCCCACGTGGACCTCGATGAGATTTACTACATCGTGTCAGGCGAAGGGACTATGGTGACCGGTGGTAAATTTGTGGATTTGCAGGAGAGCAATAGTGATCTGCTAGGGGCTATGCACCGCGGTACCATTGTTGGTGGTGTGTTACAGAAAGTTAAACCAGGCGATATTGCGATCATCCCCAAGGGTATGCCTCATGGTTGGCACGAGATAGTGACGGACAGTATTGGTTACATAATATTCCGTGGTGACCCTAATAAAGTCATGAAGGAAAAGTACTGAAACCAAACGCTTGTGTGCGCTAACGCACAGAGGTGGGGCGTGCAGTTGTACACAATAGCCCTCATCACTGTGTTCAATCTGAGTATCAACCAGAAGGCTCTCTTCCGGTAGTCCTCATCAAAAAGGAGTTCACCATGATCGGTCTATTAGTCGTAATCATTTTAGTAATCGTAATCGTTAAGTTAGTTTAAATTACTTAGGAATCTGACACACTGAAGCTCTCGATAGTGTGAAAGATTCCTTTGTTTTTTCCTGCCCTCACTCCTCCTATTATTGTCGTACAGCCTATGCAGCTCGTAGTTCAGAATCTCGCAAAACTCTATGATGACAATCGAGGACTTGCACAGACCAGCTTCGAAGTAAACAAGGGCGAGCTTATCGCCATAGTCGGGCACAATGGTGCTGGAAAATCCACCCTTCTGAAGATGCTCGCTAGCTGGATAGTTCCGGATGTAGGAACTGTTATGGTTGACGGGATCGACTTAAGTAACAGGATGGCACTGGCAGGGAAGCTTGGCTTCATCCCTGAAGATCCTAATCTCTTCGAGTTCTTCTCCGTAGAATATAATCTCAAACTCTTTGCGCGTCTCTCTCGCACCCCTTTGTCTCGTGTTGAGGAGATTCTAGAGGAATTCAAGCTAATAAAGTTTCGCAGTAGTAAGGTGCAGACGCTTTCCAAAGGCTTGAAGCAGCGAGTGAACATTGGTCGGGCACTATTGGCAGATCCTGCATTGCTAATTCTCGATGAGCCTACATCGGGCCTGGATTTCGAGATGACAAGAGAGATCTATAGGCTCTTGCAGTCGATGCATGCAGCAGGAAAAACCATCATTTTCACATCCCATAGGCCGGAAGAGATAAAGAGTCTCGCTACGCGCATTATGGTGTTGCATAAAAGTAAGCTTATCTTCGACGGAGCCCCCAACGAATACTTCGAGTCGCAGATCCATGACGAGTTGTATTCTCTATGATGAGTAATGTCCTCATACTTGCCTTTAACGACTTGGCCTATGCTTTCAAGAATAAAACATTCCTCCTGATTCTATTCATTCCGCTTTTCGTTTTTGTCACTCTCAATTTCGTTGACGAGACTGGTGAGGATGCGAGCAAAGTTAGAATAGGTTTGCTTGCTCAGGAAACACTCTCACCTGAGATCATTGATAGCATCAATGCCGCTGAGATATATATTGAGCTGACTCGCTTAACGAGTTCGGAAGAGGGCGTTCGTCTGCTTCAAGAACGCGCCTTGGATGGCGTAATAACAGGAAGCGAAAGCACGAGCGACAGTCTCGTGTTACTTGTCTTGAAGAGAGATTCAATTCAAACCCTAGCCATTATGCAGACATTCGCTGCGCTACAGAAAACGGCCCAGGGTGCGGCCCCAGATTGGATCTCGGGTATAGATTCTTTACACCAAGGCGGTATTCAAAGAGAAACGTTGCCTACTTGGGTCTTGATGTTGGTATTGCTCATCGGCTTCATAATACTGCCGGCTCAGGTGGCCGAAGAAAAAGAAAAGAAACTGCTACTTGGCTTACTCCAAACTCCTATAAACGAAGTGCAATGGCTGCTAGCTAAACTGATTCTAGGAATGTCATTGATTCTAACGGCAGTGCTCTTTCTACACTTGCTTGGGAAATTTGGGCCCGTTCATCTCTTTGATTATATTGGTTTGCTTTTGGCTGGCAGTTTTTGTTTCAGCGCGTTCGGAATATTCCTTGGCTTCCTCTGTCGAACGCAGGCTAGCGCGCGAACGCTTGGTGTTATCTTCTACCTTCCACATTTGCTCCCCTCGGCTATGTCTGATGTATCAGAAAAATTTACCGCTATTGCGCCCTTGCTGCCGTCTTATCAATTGTATAAACCTCTTCAATCAATATTGCTGGAGAGCGCAAGCTTGGCAGACATGACCTTTGATTGGGTCTACTTGATTCTTCTGGGGGCAACGCTGTGTCTGCTCTCGTATATGCTGATAAAGAGACGTTGGTTGATGTAATCACTATCTAATGAGCAAGTTTAATCATTGCTAGTTAACTGCTCTATCATCCTGCAAGGCTAAGTGGTGCTATAAACTCTGTGGACATCGTGCTAGTGCCGGATAGGCACGTGCGTGAAAGATGTGAGGTAGTACAAAGGTCTGGTCGCTGCGCGCCTGTTCGTAATTATCTATATCCTATTGATATTACAGTGTATATTGTTTTAATAATCGCCAATTCCTCATGCTCACCTGCGCGGACGTGCGATCTTGTAGACTGGTTTTTCCCATTATTTGCTAGCACAAACCTTGGTTAGGCTGTGCCGCTCCTTTTTGTATCGCTTGGCTTCGGTTGAAAATTCCAAAGCAGTGGGTCAGTATCGAGTTTCTTTCCCCACGATTAGACTGAATGTAATCTAATGAGTAGATCAAGTGCGCCTACAAATGCTCCCAAACTCTGGCATCGTCTAGCCTTCTCTCCTCTGTTTCTGTTCTCTGGTTTCACTATTATCGTACTTGCAGGAATCTGGTCGCTAACGCTGAGTTTCATCCAGTCGGATAGAGATGCCGCGATACATTCGGCGCGGATTGCCAGCTATCAGCAGGCTGATATTTATGAGGCGCATGTCGTCAGAGCATTGCGCGAGATAGACCAGACTCTTCTGTTCTTGCAATTCGCCCGTAGTCATGGAGATGAGAATTATCTAGCAGAGCTAGAAGAGCGTTCGCTTTTACCGCCAGCATTGCTGTTCATAGTTAGTATTGCTGATGAGCAGGGCAATATCGTCTTTAGCAACAGGGCACAAGGTTTGAGTAATGTCGCCGAGTACGAATCTTTCACTCGGCTCAGGGACGAGGATTTTCTAGCCGTTAGTAAGCCAGCGCGCCTAAACGAAGAGGGGCCGTACTATGTGCACTTCAGTCGCCGATTAAGCTCACTTGATGGAGAATTCGATGGTATCGCTATCGTCTCTGTAGAAACGGATTATTTCGTCAGCAGCTACGAGAACAACATTCTGGGCCAGAAAGGGTTGCTGGCGATGCTGGACAGCGATGGCGTTTTTATAGCTAGGCGCTCCGGCGAAACAACTTTTGCAGGCGAGGTGACGGACTATTCTCAGATCCGTTTTCACGAAGCAGGCGAAGTCACTGATGAGAATAATCTAATGGTCAATCCTTGGGATGGAGTGGAGCGTTACACTAGTGCCATGGAGTTATTCCAGTTTCCTATGGCTGTAGTCGTTGGACTATCGGCGGAAGAGCAGCTAGCGGATTACTTCATTAACCGGGATAGGAATTTGCTCTTGGCGGGAGCGGGGAGCCTTGCTGTTATTATTGTACTAACTCTGCTTGGCTATCAGAGTCATCAATTGGTAAAGGCAAGGCGGCGTGCGCTTGAAGTAGAGCGAGCCAACTTAAGAAGAGCAGAGAAGCTCGCACTACACGATGCACTGACTGGTTTACCGAATCGAATACTATTTTCACAACTTGTGGACCAGAGTTTACACAGGGCGCGACGTAACAAGCGTCGACTAGCAATTCTTTTTTTAGATCTAGATCACTTTAAGAAAATCAATGACACGCTAGGGCACGATGCTGGAGATGAACTATTGAAAGAGACAGCAACGAGGCTAACGGCCTGTTTACGTAAGAGCGACACAATCGCTCGGTTTGGTGGAGATGAATTTGTGGCGCTAATGCCTGAGATAAACATTGCCGCGGACGCTGCTCAGGTGGCTCAGAATATTGTCGACAATATCGCACAGCCTTACTTTATTAATTCGCAGACTTGCTACGTCAGTGCTAGTGTCGGTATCGCTATATTTCCAGAAGATGGGGAAGATGAAGAGACTCTTGCCAAGAATGCAGACAGAGCTATGTATATTGCAAAGAAGGAAGGAAGAAATACCTATCGCTTCTCTTCTGAAATAAAGAATGGATAAGCACTGCCCATAGCGATGTCACAAAGCGCAATATAAGTAGTCATGTTTTATGAATCCACCGCAAGCTAGTTGGAATTGAAACTTATCTTCTCAAGAAGGCTAAACCTTCCGTCCGCGCCTCTTGAGACCTCTGTTACCAGCATCGGTCTAAAGACAATCTTTACGCGATCATCGACGTAACTGCTATCTATGTAGCCGATGGCGTTTGGATCGGCGATTAGCCTGTCGATCAACTCTTCCCTGTCGCTTACTACCGCTGGCGGGCGACCTCTACCAGTGAAAATTAACTTTGCCCAGAAGGCTTTAACTTGTGCTGGGCTTCTTCCTGCGAGCTTCATATAGAACTCGACTCGTTCCGCCGAGCCCTCTTCCAGATCTAATGGAGTAGCGTCGGCTCCGTTGGGGAAGCTATAGTTTCTGCCAAAGAAAATATTCTCTATGTCTATCCTTTGTAGTTGGCTTACTTCACTTTGCGCGGAAACTACCACTACAATGTCGGCGGCAACTATGCTTGAGCTTAAGCAGAATGGGATCCCAATCAGCATAAGTTTGATTGTATGTAGGGTTAACGACCTCATGGAAATATAAAACTCAGTGAGGCGCTTATGAGGTTAAGCGAGCCGCCGGGCTTAAACCCAGGTTGCAGGTTCTCTAAATTACCTTGTGAACCCTTTAACATATTTGAGTGATCAAATTGGGCAGTGAAAGCAATTTGGTGATTTACCTCCCAGCGCAATCCTAGAGAAATACTGTCTTGAATAGGTGCACTGGAAGCTTGGAGAGAAAGCAGTGCCTCATTAAGAGCGCCCGCTTCTTGAGCGAGGGGGGCAGGTAAGGTATTCAAATCCAGAGTTGAGTTGGCCGGATAAGCCTCGCGCCGAGAGCGTGCGAGAGTGATATATGGCGTTAATCTGCCATAGCGACGACCACCACTAATATAAGCGGCACTCTTCTTCCCGAGTATAGAGTCAGTTTGTGTTCTTCCCCACTCAGCCATTAGAAACCAAAGCCCTGGATCGTAACTCGCTCCCAAACCGACATATTTTAGTATTTTATCATTAGGATCATAGCGAGCGGCGATATTCTGCCCAGCGGTACCAAAGTTTCTGAAGCCGTTAATTAAATTATCATAGGCGTCCAAGTTCGGAGTCGCATGTTGATACGAGGCGTGGATCGACAGATCTCCGATCTGAAAAGTATTAGATATCCCCCAGTTTTCGTCCACATCTAGGGTATCTCCATCGGGTAGCTCAGTTTCTGATCCACCGTAGGTAACTTCCAATGAATTTGCGATGTGTTCTAAGCTAGTCGAGTAATTAACGCTAATTCCATCTCGGAACGTTATCGGGACGAGCTCATAGAGCTCAATCGGTGGACGCACCCAAGGTGTGGCGTATCCAACATTGCGGTAGGTGGACGCCATGAAGGTTGAGAGGACGGAACGCCCAGCACGGACGCTAAGTTCGGGAGTGAATTCATAGCGAATATTCGCCCATTCGACGTGAGGGTCATAGTCACCCTTTGGGTTGCGCTTCGAAACGAGCTGAATAACTGCGCTAAGTCGGTCATTAAAATCGGCAGTCACTTGGCCGCCCACAAGGCTATCTACGTCGGCAGTCAAACTTTTGCTATAACCAACACCGTCGAAGTACAGACTAGTTCCTGAAAAATCGGCCTTATCCTCATCAGAATGAATGACGCCAAGCGTGCCAAACGCACCGAAGGAGAGAATCGAATCTTCGGACTCGGCAGCGTGACTCAGAACTGGGAAGATCGTCAGTGCGAGGATGAAATTTTTCGCTAATTTTTGCATTTAGCCCCTATTTTTCTATCAGCAAACTTGGCAATTCTTTAGATAAAATTATACAAACTGCGATGCAGTTATTAGGAGAGAAACTCGATGGAGTATCTAAAGAGATCTTAGATCGAGTGCTAAGCAGTTTATGAGCACCTATTCTAGGCGCTAACCCCATAGAATACAAAGGATTTCCTTGCATGCGCCCTCGCCATTGATCGAGATCAAGTTAGCTCTAGCGCTAGCCATTATGCCTGTGCACAGGTTGATAAAAGATAATGAGAATGGTCTAGTGATTAGTTAATTTGCTAGCAACTTCAATTTCGGCCGGAAATGTGTGAAAGTATGCGCCTCAATTAAATCACACTCGCCCATAGCGACATTTTCCGAGAATGTAATATGTCTTCTTCCAAATTACGCAATGTACTCTTTCTTGGCCTATTGGTGGTATTGGCCGCTTGCAGCCCTTCAGAGCAGCAAAGTGAAAGTAACGAAGTCGTTGCCCCGCTCAATACTCTAGAAGGTAGTAATTGGCAGTTGGTGAAGCTGACTGTGTTAGGTGGCTACGAGTTTGTTCCTGAAGACCCTAGTAAATACGTACTCAATTTTCGGAGTGACAATCGGCTAACTGGTTCCTCGGACTGCAACAGTATTAATGGCTCTTGGTTGCAGGAAGATGCTGCCCTGCGTTTCGATCCCTTCGCTGCGACAACTTCGCTGTGCCCACCGGGCTCGCTGCACAATAATCTGATTCTGTATCTGAAAGATGTGTCATCCCATAGCTTGCGAGATGGCCATATGGTGTTGACCACCTCGACCGAGGGAATAGAGATTGAGTTCGAGTCTCGCGATTAACATAGCTGCTATTGCGCAGACTCCCGAATCCAGCGCTGTACCCGTGCGTGCATCATCGGCATAGGTAAGGCTCCTGCCCCTAAAACGATGTCGTGGAAAGCGCGGATATCAAAGTCATCGCCCAAGGCTTCTTCCGCATTCGCACGCGCCTGTTGAAAGTTCATCATGCCAATCTTATAGGCAGTCGCCTGGCCGGGGCCGGCGAAGTAGCGTTGTACCTCTGACCGAACAGCTCCTTCGGGTATGGGCGTGTTATCGAGAAAGTACTGCACAGCCCTATCTTCGGACCACCGTTTAGTATGAATGCCCGTGTCGACCACTAGGCGCACCGCTCTCCATATCTCGCCCGCGAGTCTGCCGAAATCCGAATAAGGATCTTGAAACCCGCCCATCTCTTTCGCTAGCCATTCCGCATACAAACCCCATCCCTCTGTGTAGGCAGTAGTGCGATACTGAGTGCGAAAACGTGGCACCTCTGTGAGTTCTTGTTGAATGGATATCTGCATATGATGGCCGGGGTTGCCCTCGTGGTAGGCAATATCCTCGATCTGGAATTTCGCCAATGTCGACATATCGGACATGTGGGAGTAGAAAACCCCAGGTCGAGAACCATCGGGAGCGCCGGCACGATAGTGCTGAGCTGCGCCGTCTTGTTCTCTAAATGACTCCACGCGGCTTACGATGAGAGAGGCCTTGGGCAATACTCCAAAATACTCAGGCAATTTCTCATTGATGAAATCGAGATACTCATTGTTCACATCGAGATATTCCTGACGCCCTTCATCCGTATTGGGGTAATAGAACTGAGGGTCTTCGCGAGTGAAAACGAAAAACTCCTGCAGGCTTTGTTCAAAACCAACAAGGTTTTTTATGGCCTCCATCTCGCCACGTAAGCGCTCCACTTCCGCAAGCCCGATCTCGTGAATCTCGTCGGCAGATAGGTCCAGTGTCGTCATCAGCTTCAAGCGTTGGTTATAGTAGTTCTCGCCATCGGGCAGGGCCCAAACTCCTTGGGATTCGGGGGAAGCGAACTCTCTATCCTCCTCTAACCATTGCGCAACTTCCGCGTACGCGTTTAGCACTTCGTTGGAGAGGATGTTCTGCGCCTCTTGCAAATAATTCTGTGCTTGATCTGCACTAATTACTTCTTGTTCAACTAAGGCCTCTATCTTGGTCTGCAGATCAACCCAAAGCGGTGAGTTTGGAGAGTTGTCACTGGTTCTGAAGGGGACGCCCGCCGTTACGCGCTCCCTCTCCGACAATGCTGAGTCATAGGCAAACCGTGGCTGCCGTATTCCCAGCGCAGAGGCCTGTTTCGATCTCTCCAATAATTCCCCAAACACTCTGTCGATCTCGCCGAGCCTAGAAATATAGGCCTCGACATCCTCCGCCGTGTCTAGAGCTTGGTAGCTAATTAGGAAGCTTGGAATGCCTGCGTGTGGACCGCCTCTACCGAATATATAGCCATGGTTCCAGTATAGAACTCTGCTCTCGGCTTGCTCTAGGCCATAAGCCCACATGTCGTAGGACAGCTTGCCATCGTCGTTGAGGGAGTCGTAGTCAAAGTTCTGTTGCATGCTGCCAACGCTGCCACGCAGCCACTCTAACTCTGTTAGTTGGCCTGCGAGGGTGTAGTCATCTAATTTGTCGTAGTCCGTCTTATCACCCAATCGCGTCCTAGACTGCGGACTGAATTCCAGCTGTTCTTCGTACTGAATATCCAGCCATGCATTGAGCAATTCTGTTTCATTGCGAACAACTTCTTCGGTTTGCGGCTCGCTGATCGCTTGAGTTGCTCCAGGCTGCGGCTCACTGCAAGCGGCCAATATGAATAGGATCCCGACGCTATATATCCAACGCATGCCCTTACTCCCAAGGTTCTTTTAAATAATGTATTTCAATAAGTTTGTTCAAGATTACTCACTAGATTGCAGAAAGTGAATTCTTTCAGCAAAGATAGCGGCTTCAACGCTCGGCGATAATTCGGTTTTATAGCCTCGCGGCAATTGTCATCGCCGGGTATGATGGGGCAACGCCTCTCACTCAATGCGGAATGCCAATGCCTGACACTGCACCGGATATCTTTAGCCTTGTCCCCGTTCTGCTTGCCCTCGTTATCTCAATTAGCCTGCGCAATGTAATCTTCGGCCTGTTCGTAG
>CAXBOY010000102.1:0-9968 GCA_963977405.1 uncultured Gammaproteobacteria bacterium | reverse complement strand
AATTTGTCGAACTGCTCTTGTAGCGCGCGTTTCTCGTGCTTGATATCGGCCTGCAAGTGTTCGAAGAAGGCGTCTTTGTGCTCGTTAAACTCGCGGCGCGAATTGACCAAGTCTTCGCTGCTTGAGGCGATGAGTTCGCTAATCTTACGCAGCACTTCGCGGGCAGCGGCAACGGCGGGGGAGGCGGCTGCACGGACTTTAGAGGCACCGGAGGCGGACCGCGCTGGTGCTTCGTTCTTGCGCTTGTTGAATAGCTTATCGCAGGCTGCACGGAAGGCGTTCCAGTGATTGCGATCGTCTTTATAGGGCGATGGGCCGATGGTCTTCCACTGCGCTTGCAGTTTCTTCGCCTCGCTCATGGCCTCTTGCACGTCTTCGAGCTCGTCGAGCTTCTCGGCCTGTGCAATGAGTTCCAGTTTCTTAGCGGCATTGTCTTGCAAGACCTTACGCTTGAATTGGCGCAGATCACTAAGAACCGTGTTGAAGCGCTTCTGCAGTTTCTTAATCTTGGCCTGTTCAACAGGGGCGTAGAGCTTCCAGTCTTCTATCGCCTTGCTCTCGATCTTGTTGATGCTGGCGATGTTGAGGTCGTCGGCAGAGAGAGTGGCTACCAACTCTTCGAGCTGCGTACAGATCTTGTTGCGCTCCTCGAGATTGCTGTGCAGCTTGGCTTTGCGCTCTTTGAAGTACTCTTTGCAGGGTTCGAAGGCTTTGTGTGCGGCCTCGTTAAACTGTGCCCAGAGTGCATCGTTCTGTACTGAATGGCCGAGCTTCTTCCACTCTTCCTGCAATGCCTTGATGCGCTTAGACTTGTCCGCTGCGTGCATGGAGTTCTCGACCAATGCGCGCATGTGCTCGATCAACTCTTTCTTCTTCTCGGCGGCGGCGAAGTTTTTCCAATCGATCAGTTCGCTGATGCGCGGCTTATAGGGAGTGAGCAGGTCGTGCAATACTTTCTTGAGCTCTTCATCGGCATTCTTGATGGCGCCCTGCACCTTGTCCCACATGCGTTGAGCGTCGTTAACCTGGCCGGCCTCTACATGTTGGTCTAGCGCAGCCACATGGGCTAGGGAGTCTTTGTGAAGCTTGTCGAGGTAAGCGCGATTCTTAGTGATGAGCCGCTCTAATAACTCTTCCATCTCTAGGCATTGGCTATAGAGTTCACTAGGGGGAAGGTCCGCAGGCCATGACGACTTCTGAAACAATTTACGGAAATGTTGCTTCGCCTTGTTTACGCCCACCGTATTCTTAGCGGTAAGGGATTTGAGCGTTTCGTGTAGTGTGCCGAGGTCGGCGCGCTTGGCCTCTAGTGCGTGATAGGCGCGAATGGCTAGCGCGAGCTGGGCGATCAGGTTCTGGGCACGGGCCAGTACGGCATCGGCGCCCTCATCTGTAGCCTTGGTGTCTCCACGGAGCGCTTCAAGCGCATGATGTTTGTGCTCTAGCAGGTCGATCTGCTCTTGCCCTAGAACCGTCTCGAGAGACGCGAGCGCGGCCTCGGTAGCCTCGCAAGCGGTAGCGAGGTCGGCGAAGTTCTGGGATTGCAGGGCCTGCAGCTGTTTGGCATTGGCGTGTTCCGCTAGCTTAAGCTCGAGGGCTGAGCAGGCGGCAGCGAAACGCTCTTGTACGCTGGCATCGGCCTGCTCTTTGATTTCTTGCCACTGGCTAAGCTTGTATTCGTATTGCGCCTGGCTTAGGGCTCCAATCACCTTGTTGGCGAGAGTCTCGAGGTCGACACAAATCTGCACGGTCATCGCGGCATCGGCGCTACGCTTGGCCTCTGCGTCTTGAATGACCTGAAGCTTATCTTTGCATATCTTATATACCGTCTTGTCTTTCTGGCGCACGGCAGTGCTTAGCTGCTCAAGTGCCTCGGCCGATTCGATCTGCACGGAGGCGGCGTGGCGTACTGTGTGATTGTTGGAGTGTGCGGCGATATCGAGTAGGCCCGGCTCGTCTATGGCGAATTCATTCTGAAGGCGCTCGAGTGTGGCGAGGCCGGTTTCGTCGCAGCCGCAGTCGTGGAGTACGGCGAGAAGAAGAGGGCTAGAGTCCATGCTGCGCATCAATGCGATGCGCTCGGCGGGGCTTAGGCCGCTGCGCGCTGCGCCAGAGACGACTCGGCAGTATTGCATCAGGGCTGCATTGGCTATCTCTGCGTCGGGGTCATTTTGCAGCGCCTGCAGGGCATCTACACTGAGCACATGGCCGATAGCGGCGAGGCGCACAGCAGAATCACTGTCTTTGCTGGCCATGTCGACGAGGATCTTCTGGGCATCTGCGGCACCTTCGTCTTGCGGATCAAGAGCGTGGTTCAATTCAGCGATGGCTTCTAGGCGCACAATTGGATCTTTATGTTGCCATTTTTTGTTCTGTAAAAAGGTCTGAAAAATCATCAATTGCTGTTCTCTAGGGTGCTTGTGACAGATTTACCGCAGCTGTGGTGGTTGTGTACAACGTTGGCGATTAGCGCTGGCCCCGGGCCGACAGAAGAAAGGTCATTCTAGCAGATGTTTTTTCGGCATCGGTAGCAATGAAGCAGCTTTATCTCCCTTGATTGTCTATCCGCCGTCTTTAGCGGTGACAGTGCTATACTCGCAGAGCCACTATAAACCCTCTAGCCCTAAAATAGCCGATTCTCTTATTTATGCTCCCCGACGAAGTTAAGAACGCCATTCAGAGTGCCTATCGGCAGATTCTGGAGAGTAAATCTCTGACCCCACGCTATGGGCAACGCCTGATGATTGCCGAGATTGCGAAGAGTCTTGGGCGAATTGAGGTGGCGACGGTCAAAGGCGCTGATGATGATGACGAAGTGCCCGGACCCGGAGAAGACAACGGGGGGCCTATCTGCGTCATCGAGGCGGGCACGGGCACGGGCAAGACCCTGGCCTATGTTCTCGGCACGCTGCCAGTAGCCAAATACCTGAACAAGACCGTCATCCTTGCCACCGCGACTGTGGCGCTGCAGGAGCAAGTCACGCTCAAGGATTTACCCGACATCAAGCGTCATAGCGACTTGGATTTCACTTATACCCTGGCCAAGGGCCGCGGCCGCTATTTGTGTCTATCTAAACTGGACATGTTGCTACAGGGCAACGACAGCCTCAATGCCATGGCGGATCTCTACGGGGAAGTAATCGCTGCGCCTAACGCTCACTCGCTGGTGCTATATGAGCAGATGTTTCGCAAGATCAACTCCGGAGATTGGCACGGCGATCGCGACGACTGGGAGAACTTGCTAAGCGATCAAGAGTGGTCGCCAGTGACTGTGGATAACGGTCAATGTGTGGGTCAGAAGTGCTCGAACTTCAGTAACTGCTGTTTCTATCAGGCCCGTGAAGAGGTGCAGAAGGCCGACTGCGTGGTGGCCAACCACGACTTAGTATTGGCGGACTTAGCCCTCGGAGGCGGCGTCATTTTACCTGCACCACAAGATTCGATTTACATCTTCGACGAGGCTCATCACCTGCCACTGAAGAGCAATAATCACTTCGCGAGTTTCACTCGCATCAAGGCGAGCCTAGGTGCACTTGAGCAGTGGCGCAAGACGCTAGGTAAGTTAGGGGGCGATTCCGTTTTGGAAGAGAACCGCACCCTTAAACGCGAGCTGCCGGCGCTGGAAGAGACTCTCGAGATGGCGGAAATGCGGCTGAATGAGATATGGCCCCTTTGCGAGCAGGTCTTGGCGGATGCAGTGCCGGACAGACAAGGGGACAACGCCCCGCAACACGCCTTCGAGCTTGGCCTAGTGCCAGATCATCTGCGCGAACTAGCAGAAACACTGAACACGCAGTACACGCGCCTTGCCTCGCTGTTTCAAGAATTGGGTAATGAATTAAAGGCGAATCTCGAGCAGGGACAAAGCCTAGAGTCGCGGCAGCGCGCGGAATACTGGTTTCCACTGATCGGCAGCATGACTGCGCGCGCGGCTGCAAGCCAGAAGCTATGGCAGCAGTTCTCCCGCGTTGACACTCCGGGTCAGGCGCCTTGGGCGCGTTGGCTAGGGCTTAACGATCAGGGTGGTAATATCGATATCAGCATCTCCTGTTCGCCCGTACTGGCGGCCACCACCTTGCAAGAGAACCTATGGCGCCTGTGTGCGGGTGCTGTACTAACCTCTGCGACCTTATCGGCGCTTGGCAATTTCGATGTGTTAAAGATGCGAGCAGGGCTGCCCGAGCGCACCGAGTATCATCGCATCGCCAGCCCCTTCGATTACGCCAAGGCCGCGCGCTTTACCGTGCCAAAACTCAATTGCGACCCGGGTAAGAGCGCGGAACACACCGAGGCGATTATTCAGTTACTGCCTAAAGTGCTGGATAGAAGTGAGGCGGCCTTGATGCTGTTCAGCTCGCGTCGGCAAATGCAGGATGTATTGGCGGGCTTGGATAAGAGTTGGCGCGAGATCATTCTGTGTCAGGATGATTATCAGAAGGCGCAGCTATTGATGTTTCATAAGCAACGCATCGATAAGGGCGACCCGAGCATCATCTTTGGTTTAGCGAGTTTCGCAGAAGGTGTCGATCTACCGGGTAAATATTGTAAGCATGTGTTAATTGCGAAGATTCCCTTCGCGGTGCCTAATGATCCGATCGAGGCGACACTGGCGCAGTGGATAGAACGTCAAGGTGGTAATCCGTTCATGACGCTCTCAGTGCCTGAGGCCGCTTTCAAACTAGTGCAAGCTACGGGGCGCTTATTGCGTAATGAAACCGACACGGGGCGCATCACCCTTTTTGATGAGCGCATCGTAAGCAAGTTCTACGGAGCCTCCATCATGGCCTCTTTGCCGCCCTATACTCGGGATATTTTTCCGGCCGAGCTCATCGTGAATAGCTAGTGTGGGCGACGCCCGTAGGTGATCCCGTTTTTCTTGTCGATGCTATAACCAAGCACGCAGCCAATCGCGACACCGATGGCCATCACTAATATGACGTTGCCCATCAATGCCCCTAGGCCTAAACCGATAAAGAAACCACCGGTAGCCGCCATGGGAAGTACACTTGTCGCTTTCACTTTTTTGGATTTTTTGGACATGGTTTTATCTCAGTTTGCTAAAAGCAATCTACGGAGTGGGGGATGCATTTATTTGTCGAACGTCGAAGATCATGGTGGCAGTAGTAGGGGTGGGCGTTAGACTCTCTCCGCGCAGCACGGCGGCTTGATCGATACGGTCTACAATCTCCATACCCTCGACAACCTCGCCGATGATCGTCGTCTTGCCCGCGAGCCAAGGCGAGTCCACGAGAGTGATAAAGAACTCAGCCTGATTGGTATTAGGGCCTGAGTTTGCCATGGCTAGGCTGCCGCGCACAGGCATGCGTGCGGGTAGGCGCGTGTTGAATTGGTAGCCTTGGTTCTCATAGGCCTGTTGCAGGCTCATCTCGCTCAGTAATTTGTGTACTTCATTCTGGCGTGCCTCTACCTGTTCTGGGCTGCGGATGTCGAGTTTCTTATACAGCGGTAGCAATACCTCTGCTTGAAGGTCTTCATTGTCTTGCAGGTTTAACCAGGCATGGGGAGCGCCGCTAGGATCGAAGACCTTGATATCGTTAAGGCCCAGGTCCCGGGCGTTGATCTCGTCGTTGATGAAATACTCCGGCCGAGGGGCCTCTACGGAGCTGCTGGCGCCACTCTGCACTAAGTAGTTGCGTAAGATACGGTGGAAGATCTTGGAGTCGTAGTAGTTAGGCGTAACGGTCTGTGCGCTGCTGACATCGAACATATCCACCTTGCCCTCGGATAGGGCTATGAAGTTCGCGACATTGCGTGGGGCAGATTCCGAAAAGAGCTCTATGTAGATGTCGCCCCGCGAGGTACGCATAAGAATGAGGGGATGCGAGGGGTCTTCCATGGCCTGCGTTGCGCTGGCGAGGTCTGCGTTGGCCATCACGCTGGCAAAGAGTGTGAGTAGGGCGAGGCCGGTTTGGGCAAATTTTCTCATTGGCGGTGCGGTAACTCCGAATTGGCTGTTGTACGGCTTGGCTTCGATTGTAGAGTCTGTGACTGTGGCAATGCAATCTAACTCGCCTTTCGTAGCGTTCACTGCACCGGCTCAATGGCGTTTTTATACGCGATAGCGTCAACGTACTGTGATACAAGGCTGATTTTGCGTTAAGCAATATAGGGGGCTAGACTAAATTTCTCTATAATCGGCCCTTTTCTAAAGGAGGAGTACCGAAGATGGAATTTATACACAGCACCTACAGTCTCTCCTTAGTCATGATCTCCGTTGCCGCGGCCATTCTCTCTTCCTACGTCGCCTTGGAGCTAGCGAATACAGCCTCTGACTGGCGCAGTAAGCGCATTTTAAATAAATGGCTGCTATTAAGTGCCTTCGCGCTCGGCCTTGGTATATGGACAATGCATTTCATCGGCATGTTCGCTATGAAGCTGCCCATCCCCATCTACTATGAGGGCTGGCACACCATCTTTTCCTTGTTGATTGCCGTGGCCGCCAGTTTTATTGGTTTTTCCATCGTTCACCTTAACAATACACTGAAGTGGGCGTTGGTAGGCGGCGTTGTTATGGGCCTTGGCATCGCCGGTATGCATTATCTGGGCATGTCGGGCATTCGCTTAGCCGCGGACATGCATTACGACCCAGCATTAGTAGCACTCTCGGTGTTGATTGCCATTGTGGTGTCCTCCTTAGGGCTGTGGATATTGGTTACCATGAAAGCTGGGTTAATCGGCCGACACCCGGTTACTAAAGTGTTCACTGCAATCTTGATGGGTAGCGCTATTTCCAGCATGCATTACACGGGCATGGCGGCGATGAAGCTCACGCTGAATTACACTGCTATCCCTGGGGCTGGAGAGTTTCTAATCTCCGGCGATCCAATGGTGGCAACCCTCTCAATCGCCGCGATTGTTCTCATCCTGCTTCCGCTGTTTTCTGTGAGTTATGAGAACCGTTTCTCACGTCGCCTCTCCGCGGAATTAGTGCTGCTGCGCAGCAATGAGTCGCGCCTTCGTAAGCTGATAGAGAATGCACCCGATGCCTTTTTTGTGTACAACGAAAAGGGGCAATTTTTGGATGTCAATCGCGTGGCCTGCGAGCAGCTAGGCTACGACCGCGAAGAGCTTCTTGCATCGAGCATTTTCGACATCGGCGATCAAGACGACGAGCCTGAACAAGTTCAATTAGTTTGGCCGTCTTTGGAAACGGGCGAGGGTTGTACAATTCGCAGTGTGCATGTGCGAAAAGATGGCAGTAAATTTCCTGTCGAGATTAATATTACCGGGCTTATCGATAAAGGTAGTCGGCAGATGTTTGCTCTGGCAAGGGACATTACTGAAACCGAGAAGCTGAAGGCGCATCTTTCCAAACTTGCGATGACAGATGACTTAACAGGTTTATACAACCGCAGAGCCTTTATGCTAACTCTAGACAAAGAAATTGCCACTGCCTCTCGCTACAATCGCGATTTATCTTTATTAGTGGTGGACATCGATTACTTCAAGAAAATAAACGATCAATACGGTCACCCAGTGGGTGATATTGTGTTGAAGCATTTTGCGCAAGTGGCGTTAAAGACCATTCGAAGTCAGGACACTGTGGGGCGTGTAGGCGGAGAGGAGTTCGCCGTAATATTGCCAGAGACTAACATAGTGGACGCAGTGACTCTTGCGGAACGCTTTCGGAGTGCAATGGAGTGCACAACGGTTGTGAATAATTTGGGAACGATAAAATTCACCGTAAGCGTGGGCATCGCTTGTTTCGATGAGGATAGCTCGAACTCAAAAACTATAGTCAAAAACGCAGATGCGGCGCTTTATGCAGCTAAAGGCGCTGGTCGAAATCGGGTGAACGTGTTCAACGAAACACCCGATAACTCCTCAGAGAAGCCCTTGAGCTGAAACGCCTAGATTAACTTTGTGTAGAGCTCCAATATTTTCTCTTGCTGATTTAGGCTAAGAGCTGAGGTCTGCTCGTTGCTTATTTGCTCGAAGCTAATGCGTGCATCTGCATACAGACGCTGGCCTACTTCCGACAGCTTCACAAGACTCTGCCGCGCGTCGCGTGGATTAGCCACCTTCTCAATAATATGGTTTTTCTCCATTGGCGCGATAAGCCGTGTGACACCCGACGCGCTCATGCCGATATGCTCGGCGAGTTCGATTCTGGCTACCGCCTTGTTGGGGGAGTGTTCCAAATGATGCATCACCAGATATTCGCTAAGGCTGATGCCATGCATACTTAGATGGTTGCCCACGCGCTTCGCAAGCTTGGAGGCGAGGAGGGCGTTCTTGATTACAAACTGCGAACTTACTGATTCTTTAGACATAAAACACCTTGCTATATAGTTGATTTCGCAAATATATAGCAAGCATCTTCGCTTGACAAGTACTGCGTTCACAATTCCCCTTTTGACGGGTTGCAATTCCCGATGCTGAAGCGCACTATCGAGCCGTAGACAAAATAATAACGTTCGGTTTAATGGAGACAGACTATGATCGCTATCCGTTGGATGAGCTCGTTGCTACTGGCCGCATTATTAACCCTTCTCCTGTTCTTCATTATGCAATCTTTGATTGCCAGTGGAGCCCTTATCGAGCAGCAAAGCTCGATTGTTAAAGTGGTGGATGCCACCATGCCCGAGATCGCGATGGAGGTGATCGTGCAGGTCATCAAGCCAGAGCCGATCGAGCCGCTGGATGCCACGCCGCCACCTATCCAAGAGCGAGTATTTAGAGATTCGAGCGGCATCAATACCCCCGTAACCCATGTTCAGGTGACCGACCCCACCCTTGCCGAGATCGATAATGCCACTTTTCTGATCTCCGATGGCGAGATGATGCCACTAGTCAATGTGCTGCCTACCTATCCGAACCGAGCACTGCAGAATAGGATTGAGGGCTGGGCACAGGTGCGCTTCACTGTTACCGAGACGGGCAATGTGCGCGATGTCGAGATAGTCGATGCGGTGCCGGAGCGTATCTTCGATCGATCATCGATACAGGCCGCGGAGAAGTTTCGCTATCAGCCACGGGTAGTGGATGGTATAGCCGTGGAGGTGCCGAACGTACAGTACGTGTTCCGCTATGAGCTCGATGACGAACAATAGGAACAGGCATATTTAAACGCCGCCAAGGAAGGTGGCAAGCCCAAGCCTATGGGCCGCACCAAGAGCGGCGTTGCTCTTAGTGGTGAGTTGCTCCGATAAGAGTTTTGAATTATGGCTGGTGACAGGTTAATCTTGTTGCGCTCGCACATAGCGAATAGCTAATAACAATAATTAAGCTCTGTCAGGAGAGTTCGAGATGAAAATCGCAAAACATGTAGTTGCACGATTCGTCTTCACCGCTAGTGCCTTTGCCCTTGCTACACAGGCAGTGGGCCAGACTAATACCAGCGTTAACGAAGGAGATTGGCCGGTATATCACGGCAACGAATTCGCACAACGTTATTCACCACTCGATCAAATCAACGCCTCCAACGTTGAATCCCTAAGAATTGCTTGGAATTTCTCCACCGAGAAGTTCGGCCCTCCCACCGATTTCACCAATCCATCGACCCCTCTTGAGATCGATGGAATTCTGTATGCCAATGTTGCCTCTACACGCAACGTCATCGCGCTAGACGCGACCTCTGGCCAATTGTTGTGGATGTGGCGCCCTCAAGAGGGTGATCGCTTCAGCAGCGCACCGCGCAAAGGCGCAGGCCGCGGCGTGGCTTACTGGGAAGATGGGGACAAGACAAGAATCATCGATATCACGCCGGGCTACCATCTGGTATCGCTAGACGCCAAAACTGGTATACCGGATCCGAGCTTCGGCAATAACGGAATTGTGGATCTGATGGTGGGCCTTCGCAATGCAGAAGATACCCGATTCGAAGACATCGACATCGGCGCCTCTGCACCCCCCTTCGTTATGAACAATGTAATTGTAGTGGGGGCCGCACACTCTACCGGCGGTCGACCACGCGCTAAGTCCAATGTTAAGGGGGACGTGCGGGG
>CAXBOY010000101.1:0-10430 GCA_963977405.1 uncultured Gammaproteobacteria bacterium | reverse complement strand
TTTCGTGTAGAAGTGCCGCGCTACGTGGGGCGGGAGTTGTAAGGCCGCTGCGAATTCTAGGAGGGTAGACACGGGCACTGTCGATGCTTGGAAATAGATCACCGATGTCTGCGTGAAACGCTCGGCACAAAGTTTCGAGTGTCTTCAGGGTCACGTTCTGATCCAAGTTTTCTATACGCATCACCGTCGACTGAGTTACCCCAATCTTGCGCGCAAACTCACGCTGCGGAGTTTCTCCCCGCTTCTCACGGATGAATTTTGCTAGACGCTCGCGCAGTTGAACCATAAGTGGTTTATACTGGAAGCACAGAACCACATGGGGTTCAAAATCTTGGGAAGCACCTAAGCCCGGGCCCGAACTGCGGCGCCCCAATTCGCAATGAATGTGGCGCCGCGGGCCTTCTCATCCGCTTGTCGCGCCCTGCCATCCATGTAACACTTCTTCGCAGCCTCCCTTAACTGACAAGAAGAAGAGACCGATGACGAACTCTGAGCACGACACCCCCCCTGCACACGCACCCGAGACCACCGGAATGCTGGCCTGGATCGAACGCACTGGTAACAAACTGCCAGACCCCGTATTTATTTTCTTCAGCCTGATTTTGATCCTGATCGCAATCAGTGTGGTCGCCTCTTTGGCCGGCTATTCTGCCCTGCATCCTACGCAAGTTGATGCCGCAGGCGCGCCCCTCCTGATCGAGGCCGCCAGCCTGCTTTCGGCGGACAATATTCAACGCCTTCTCGTGCAGATGCCTGCAACCTTTGCCGGCTTCTATCCACTGGGCTTCGTCTTGCTCGTGATGCTCGGAGCGGGAGTCGCTGAGCGCTCTGGCCTATTCGCTACTGCTATGGCCGTAGCGGTAAAGAAGGCCCCCACGATGTTGCTCACCCCCGTTGTCGCACTAGTGGCCATGGTGGGTAATCTAGCTGCGGATGCAGCCTATGTCGTACTCATTCCCTTGGCTGGCATCATCTTCGCCGCCGCGGGCCGACACCCCATAGCCGGCATAGCAGCTGCCTTCGCGGGTGTCTCCGGTGGCTTCTCCGCTAATCTTATTCCCGGTCAGCTTGACGCCCTGATGTTCGGCATCACCCAGGCCGCGGCCCAAACTATCGAACCTACTTGGACGGCCAATATCGCCGGCAACTGGTATTTCATCGCCGCCATGACCTTCGTTTTCCTGCCTGTGATCTGGTACATCACCGATAAGGTGATCGAGCCCCGCCTCGCCCCACTGGGCAAGGAGGCAAGCAGCACCACTGCCGGCCTAGTGAAGAGCAGCGGCATTATCAGTAGCGACGAGATGCGCGGACTTGCGCGGGCAGGATACGCCTGCCTCGCGGTTATCCTCGTGTGGTTCGCCCTGTGCGTATTACCTGGCACCCCCCTTATCAACGAGGAGGCTGGCGATGGTCGGATGCAGCCTTTCTATCAATCATTAGTAGCAGGCTTCTTCATCCTCTTTCTCGCAGCAGGCTGGGCCTATGGTGCGACTACGGGCACAGTAAAATCACACCGCGATGTCGTGCGAATGATGTCGGAGGCGATGGCGGATTTGTCCTACTATCTAGTGCTAGCCTTCGCCGCGGCGCATTTCGTGGCGATGTTCAATTGGTCGAACCTAGGTCTAATCTTCGCGGTGAAGGGTGCGGGGGTAATCGGGTCGAGCGACCTGCCGATGTCAGTACTACTAGTGATGGTAGTCCTGATGACGGCGCTGATTAATCTGTTCATCGGCTCTGCGAGTGCGAAGTGGGCATTACTGGCACCGGTACTAGTGCCTATGCTGATGCTCTTAGGTGTAAGCCCAGAGATGGCCACAGCAACCTACCGAGTGGGCGATGGCGCGACCAATATCATCACACCCCTAATGCCATACTTCCCCTTGATCTTGATGTTCGCGCAGCGCTGGCAGAAAGAGTTCGGCCTAGGCAGCCTAGCGGCAATGATGATCCCCTACTCGATCTGGCTACTGATCTCGGGCACGGTAATGGTCGTCGTGTGGATAATCCTCGGCCTGCCCCTCGGGCCTGGCGCGATGGCGGGTTATACGTTGTAGTGCTTTGGACTTTGAGCTCTGTAGCTTTTTCTTGTTCTGAGCTTCGTAGCCCGCGCTGGTCGCGAGGTAAAGGAGTTCAGGACACGCCAAAGGGCGGTTCTGGAACACGCATACCCGGCAGCCAAGGCGAACTACGAAGCACTCAGAACAAAGCTACAACATTCGGCGCAAAAAAAAGGCCACCTTACGGCAGCCTTTCTTCACAACTTCTAGGTCAAATCGTTTACTGACCACCACCGCTTCGGCTTTGGTCAACGTTTTTCCAGCTCATTGCGCCGAAGAACATCTCGTCCCAGCTTTGATCGCCCCAAGGTACTGAGCGCGATGGGTCTGGGTTTGCCTTGTTCTGGGTTGAATTGTCGTAGTGCCCTATCGCCTCGATGCGTGTTCCCGCAGGCATTAGAATTGGCTCTTCTAGCTTGTAGCTGATTTGCCAATTGTAATTGTAATTCGCGATGTTGATCAGTTCCTGCTCAGTGCCATCTGGGTAGTGCGCATTGAATCGCATGCTCTTGCCCCGGAAATGCATGTGCGGAAGGAACGACTGCATGTACGCATCTTCCTTTAGAGTCACGCTCTGGCGCAGCTCAAAGTTCGGGTCAAAAGGCGTGATATTCGTCCAGCCCATTGGGAATATGCATGCGCACTGCCCCGACATACGCTCCGTCGGAATCTCGTCGTCCGGGTAGAACCACACACCGATCTCGCTCGCATCCACCGTCTCTTTGCCCGTAGTCGTGTAGTGCAACTGTAACCGCAAAGTAGAGCCTGCCTTTAGTAGACCGCCCGTGTTCGGCGGTTCGATGGCCGGTTCTGCGCCCGGAATATAGGCCGTGATATTGGCCTGATTCGGATCGCCGCCGCCGAGAAAGCCGCGTCGACCTGTTGCACCCGGAGGCACTAGGTCGTTTAGGGTGTGGTGCAATACCGTGCGGTCGCCCGGAATGTATTGGCTAGCGCGCACCCAGCGGTCGCGGTCTAGCTCGATAGGCACTTCCACCGTGATGTACTCAAGGATACCCGTAGCCGGAATCGACTGCGGTGGCACCTTCACGATCAGGTCTGGCTCGCCCAGCGCCCACTTGGTAGCTGGCCAAGTCAGTTCCGCGAGTGGGTCGATATCGCCATCTTTCTGAGCGCCTGCCTCGATCCACTGCACTATCTTCTGCTGCTCTTCTACCGCTAGAACGTAGTCATTACTGAACTTGCCCACGTGGGGGTCGATCTGGCCTGGCGGCATGCGCTTGGTCATCAACACTTCGCGAATCATCGGCGACCAGCCCTGCACCATGGCGTGGCTATCCATCGAGAACGGCGCGATACCACCCTCGCGGTGACAGGTTGCACAATTGTCGGCGAGGATAGGCGCGACATCGCGGCTGTAGGAGACTCCCGCAGTGCTCACCATATTGTAGTGAACATCGCTGCCGGACATCGCCACCGATGGGGTAGAAATAGACTGCCCGGCAACAACTTCTTCTAGTGCTTTCTCCAATCCAGCGACGCTGCCGCGGTAGATGACCTCGAAGCTACGGGGGTCATACAGGAATGCCTCGCCGCTCTTATCTACCCCCATGGCCTCGGAGATGATCTGAGCATCGTCGATCAGCACGGGTATTTGCAGCGCCAATGTATCGAGTTCTTGTTTAATGCTGCTGCGGCTCTCGCCGGCAGGGTTGAGCATCATGAATTCAACACCATCGGCGTCGAAGCGAGATTGCATTCGCGCGTAGTCCGCTGCCGCGGAATGAGTCTGTTCACTGCCATTGAGCTGCACGAGGAAGGCAATCGCCTTGTGATCGTCATACCACGCCATGTGGTGAAAAGTGCCGTTCTGGTCGAGCAAGGAAAAGTCCCCCACTCGCGGCCCGGCTTGGGCTGATATGGAGAACAGGGGAAGTGTTAGGAGCGCGCCGAACATTAATTTTTTCACAATGCCTACCTCTTAGGTGCCCGCCGTTGCGGACACATCTATCTGTTATTGTGGGGCATCCCGTACAACGCAATCGGGTGGGAAAACTCGCGAGTAACGCGAGGCTTTCACGTGCGCAAACAATAGCATAACGCCAAGCCGGCGGAACATTGAAAGCTAGTCAAAAAGTCAAAATGCGGCCAAAGCAGTAATTGTTTAGACAAAGCACTGTGAGCCCCCTCAATTTGCCCCACACTGTCTCACCATAGGCAACGAGCGTACGTTCGGGTACACTCCGAGGCAATTCGAAACAGCAACGGAAAAGGGGAAGAACATGAAAGAAGCAGTCATCGTCGCCACCGCCAGAACGCCAATAGGCAAGGCCTATAGAGGCGCATTTAACAACACTGACGCGCCTACACTGGGCGGGCACGCCATCCGTTCCGCTCTGGCCAAGGCTGGCATTAACCCCGACGAAGTAGACGACGTCGTGATGGGCTGCGCCATGCAACAGGGTAGCTCTGGCTACAACATCGGCCGCCTAGCCGGCGTGGCAGCGGGACTGCCTAGCTCTGTATCGGGCATGAGCATGGACCGTCAATGTGCCTCTGGCATGATGGCGATCGCCACCGCCGCCAAACAGATCATGGTCGACAATATGCCCGTCGTGATAGGCGCCGGACTAGAGTCTATCTCCCTCGTGCAGAACGAGCACCGCAATAACTACCGCGCCACAGATGCGAATGTTCTCGCTCTGTCGCCAAACGCCTATATGCCTATGCTGCAGACCGCGGAGATAGTGGCCAAGCGCTATAACATCAGCCGCGACGTGCAGGACGCCTATAGCTTACAGAGCCAGCAACGCACTGCCGCGGCACAGGCCGCCGGTAAGTTCGACGACGAGATCGTGCCATTAGCCTCGGTCAAAGGCGTCATGAACAAGGAAACTAAAGAAATCAGCTTCGAGAACACTTTGCTTGGCAAGGACGAGGGCAATCGGGCGGACACTACGCTGGAAGGCCTCAATGGTCTTAAGCCAGTAATCGAGGGTGGCTGCATTACGGCAGGTAATGCGAGCCAGCTTTCCGACGGCGCCTCCGCTGCAGTCTTGATGGATAGCAAATTGGCAGAACAGCGCGGGCTACAGCCCTTGGGTGCGTATCGCGGCCTGGCAGTTGCGGGTTGCGAGCCAGACGAGATGGGCATCGGCCCGATCTTCGCTGTGCCGAAGCTGCTCAAGCGTTTTGGCCTGAAGATGTCCGACATCGGCCTATGGGAGCTGAACGAGGCGTTCGCCGTGCAGGTATTGTACTGCCGCGACAAGCTGGGCATCCCCGACGAGCTATTGAACGTCAATGGTGGCGCTATTTCCATAGGTCATCCCTACGGCATGAGTGGCGCACGCATGGTCGGCCACGCACTTATCGAGGGTAAGCGTCGGGGCGCTAAATATGTCGTGTGCACCATGTGTATCGGCGGCGGCATGGGCGCGGCGGGTCTGTTCGAGGTTTATTAATTAGAACCGGTAGGAGCGGCGGAACGAATCCACTGACTGTAGGAGCTTGCCCTGCAAGCGATTAGGATCGATTGATGCAGATCTGTGGAAGCTTTTGGCAAATCGCCTGCAGGGCAGGCTCCTACAATGTACCTAGCCTATTTCGCAAATAGGCTCTTCTCGATATCCCGGAATGCTTTGAACTCCAAGGCATTGCCGGACGGGTCGAGAAAGAACATCGTCGCCTGCTCCCCTGGCTGCCCCTTGAAACGCACATAGGGCTCGATGACGAAATCGACAAAGCCCTTCACCTGCTCTGCCAATGCCTCCCACTGTTCTATCTCCAACACCACACCAAAATGCGGCACAGGAACGCCGTGCCCATCGACATGATTGCCAATCTGGCTCACCTTGCCGTTCGGCCCAAGACTTGGATTCACGTGCACGACTAATTGATGGCCGAGGAGATTGAAGTCGATCCAATGCTCCGAACTACGCCCCTCTGGCAGCCCCATCTTCACGCCGTAAAAATCTCGCGCCTCCTCGAGATTGCGCACTTGAATGGCCAAATGGAAGGGAGTGAGAGAGGTAGATGTCAGCATCTTCAGCGCCTAATAAAAGTCTCGAAAGTGAGACTGCGAAACTACAATCCCCGGAGCCCACAAGTCAATCCGGATTGTATTTATTAGAAGTGGGGCAATTTGACTCGCTCAAATTGGGTTGTTAAAGTCGCGACACTTCGCTCGATAGGGCCATACTCGTGCATAAACAGATTCTGTTCGCAATTTTTCTCATTCTGAATCACTCCCTGCTCATAGGTGAGATTTAGGCGGCAGCAATGCTGGACGAGGAGCATTCCGTAGCACAAGAGTCTCCAATGGAACACACACAGGAATTCTCGCTCGGAGAACACTTGATTCACGACCATCACATCGACGAGCCACCACACGACTGCGTAACTGATCACTTCGAGCACAGCGACCACCACCAACACGGCATGCACATCAGCGTTTCTTTAGCATTGCCCGATGATGTCATGATGGACGTGCGTTTTCGCTCCACCATGCCGAATGCAGCTTATCGCTTCTCCCAACAAGAACAGACTTACTCTCCTCCAACGCCCCCTCCCACCGCTTAGTCATCACGCTCCAAATCCGTCTGCAGAATCTCCCTAGCACTAGCTCGGAGTCCGTCTATGCGATTTATCAACACGTTGATATCTTGCTCAGGCTCGACGCTTAGGCATAGAAAATTCTGCAGTCCACACGATTAAAGCAATGATGGACGACAGCAATGAAAACTATAGGAACCCTTCTAGGGTGTGCGCTGCTATTGAGCGCAAAAACAATGCCCGCGGCGGCGCAAACACCCCCAAGCTCAAGCTTGAGTTTGGAGGACGCGATCACAAGAACGATCACCCTGAATCCGCAATTACAGGCTTTCGGCTTCGCGATGCGCGCGCAAGACGGACGCATACTGCAGGCGGGCCTGAGGCCAAAACCAATTCTCTCAGTTGAGCTGGAAGACGCACTAGGCACTGGTGAGGCTCGCGGACTTAGTCAGGCCAATGCGACAGTTTCGATTGCATGGATATTGGAAGGGGCGCGGCGACAAGAGCGTATCGATGTCGCACTCACGGGCTCGCAGGTGCTCGCCGCACAGGCGCAGATAATGCGCCTCGACGCCGCGGCACAGACGGCCCGCTACTACACCCTAGCACTAGAGCAACAGCTGCATCGCGAGATTGCCGACGCTGGCCTACAACTTGCGCGGGAGACGGTCGCCGCCATCGAGCGCAGGGTAACGGTGGCGAGCAGCAATAGAGCAGAGCTTGCACGCGCACAGGCAGATCTTGCGCGGCGCGAGCTGTATCGTGAAGACATCGATCACGAGATCACCAGTGCCCGGCATTTGCTCGCGGCGCAGTGGGGTGAGCTCGAACCGCAGTTCGACTCCCTAGAGGGAGCTCCTTTCGAATTACCCGAGATTGAACCTATCGATGTGCTGTTAACGCGCATCGAGCAGAACCCCGAACTCGAGAAATTTCTCTCGGAGCAACGCCTTCAGGAGTCCATCCTCAGGCTAGAGCGCACCGCGCAGAATGATCCCTGGCGAGTCAGTGCGGGTCTGCGGCGCATGCAAAGCAGCGCAGACTTCGGCGTGGTTGCCCAGCTCAATATTCCGCTGAATCTTGGCAACCGCAACCAAGGACGCATTGCCGAAGTCCAGGAAACGATTGCACAGAGCGCGGCGGAGCGCGAGGCCGCGAAGGTGCGCATTCAGACACAGCTACTGCGCATCTATCTCGAACTCGAACACAGTATCCACCGCGCCAACACCTTGCGCGAGGAAGTGGTGCCCCGCTTTGAGGAGGCGCTCGACGAGATTCGCCGTGCTTATGACCTGGGCAGTGCTAGTTATCTTGAACGCCTCGAGGTGCAGGAAGAGTTGCTTCTGGCCAGAAGCGATCTGGCAGAGACCAGCATCCAAGCCCATCTTGACTTAATCGAAATTGAGCGCCTTACCGGTACCCGTGTGGCGCAGCTATCCCCTATTGAACGAGGCACACGATGAAACTAATAAGCAAAATCATTCTAGCTAGCCTGCTCATGTTGCTTATTGCAGCCTGTACGGATTCTACCGAAGTAGCGATGGAACATGACGAACACGAAGAACACACAGACGAAGAGGTACAGAGAACCACTATCGCAGCAGACGTAGCCGCATCCCTCGGCATCCAGACCGCTATCGCAGGCCCACAGATCATCGAAAAAACCGTGCAGGCTTACGGCCGCGTAGTAGCGAACTCGGAGAAGATAAGCCACGTTAGTGCTCGCTTCGATGGTCGCATCAAGGACGTATTCGTGAAGATCGGCGAGCGCGTCAACGCAGGCGCGAGACTTGCCACCATCGAGAGCAACCAGAGCCTGACAGATTACGAACTTACTGCACCGATAGGCGGCATCATATTGACCCGCGAGGCAGGCCCAGGCGAACAAAGTGCAGGGCGTGAACTGTTCACCATTCTTGACGACTCAGCAGTATGGGTAGACCTGGCACTATTTCCACAACAAAGAGCGCAAGTCTCCCAAGGAGCAGTCGTACACATCGATAGCGCCTTCGATGAACAGGCAGTGACCGCGCGGATAGAACGCTTCCTGCCACAGCGCAATAGCGATCAGTCCACCACTGCCCGAGTCACGCTGCCAAACCCGAACGGCTTTTTGCAACCTGGCACCTGGGTTGACGCCCGCATCGAAGTGAGCGAGCGCGAGGTGCCACTGGCTGTGCGCCGCAGCGCCCTGCAGAGTTTTAGAGAATTTACCGTGGTGTTCGCACAGTTCGGAGAACAGTACGAGGTACGCATGTTGGAGCTAGGCGAGATGTCGGATGAATGGGTGGAAGTGCGCGGAGGGATTACCGCGGGCACGCCCTATGTCACCGAGAACAGCTTCATCATCAAGGCCGACATCGAAAAATCCGGCGCCACTCACGACCACTAAGGAACTACTATGCTCGAATCAATCATTAAGCTCGCAATCACGCGGCGTCATTTGATTCTCGTGCTTACCCTGTTCCTTATGGGACTAGGTGCGTGGAGCTATCAGCGTCTGCCAATCGATGCAGTACCCGATATAACCAATGTGCAAGTCGCGATCAATACGGCTGCACCCGGCTATACCCCCTTAGAGGTTGAGCAACGCATTACCTTCGTGATGGAGAATGCGATGAGCGGGATGCCGAGTCTTTCCTATACGCGATCACTCTCCCGTTATGGACTCTCGCAAGTCACAGTGGTTTTCGATGAGGGCACGGACATTTACTTCGCAAGGCAGCAAGTCAGTGAGCGAATTAGCGCCGTGGTTCCACAGCTGCCCTCAGGCTTGGTACCGACGCTTGGGCCAATCGCCAGCGGACTAGGCGAGATATTCATGTTCACCGTAGACTCCTTGCCCGGCGCGCGCAATGCGGACGGCACGCCGATCAGCTCTACCGATCTGCGCAGCGTTCACGATTGGATCATCCGTCCGCAGTTGCTGCGCGTGCCGGGGGTCGTCGAAATCAATCCAATCGGCGGCTATAAGAAGGAAATTCTGGTAGCGCCCCAGCCGAGCAAACTGCTGAGTATGGGGCTGGATTCCTACGATCTGTTTGAAGCCATCGAACAAGACAACCGCAATAGTGGCGCCGGTTTCATTCAGAACAATGGATCCCAGCTACTAATGCGAGTCCCCGGTCAGGCTAGCAGCTTGGAGGATCTACGCAACATAGTGATTCAGCAGCGCGACGGCATTCCCGTGCGCGTCGGCGATGTCGCCACTGTCGAGGTAGGTCAAGAACTGCGTACTGGCGCCGCGACTCAGAATGGCCACGAAGCAGTCTTAAGCACGGTATTCATGCTCATCGGCGAGAATAGCCAACAGGTCGCGGCGGCAACGGCAGACATGCTCGAAGAGATCAGGTTCTCACTACCACCAGGCATTACCGTCACCGCTGTCTACGACCGTACGGAGCTAGTGAACAAGACATTGCAAACCGTGCAGAAGAATTTATTAGAAGGCGCACTACTTGTCGTCGCCATCTTGTTTCTTCTGCTCGGGAATATCCGCGCGGCGGTGCTTACCGCAGCGGTCATCCCCATCGCCATGCTGATGACAATTACCGGCATGGTGCAGACCCGAGTGAGCGCCAACCTCATGAGTCTCGGAGCACTCGACTTCGGCCTCATCATCGACGGTAGCGTGATCATCGTAGAGAACTGCCTACGACGCCTGTCGATTGCAAGCAAAGACGGTCAGCTCGCTCTGCGTGAGCGCTTAGAATTGGTGAGGCACGCTACGCTGGAGGTGATCAAGCCCGCCCTGTTCGGCGTGTTCATCATTACCGCCGTGTACATTCCTATCTTCGCGCTGGAAGGAGTCGAGGGTAAGATGTTCCACCCGATGGCCATTACCGTGGTAAT
>CAXBOY010000100.1:0-10656 GCA_963977405.1 uncultured Gammaproteobacteria bacterium | reverse complement strand
TCGCGCTTCTCCGAGACTGCTGCATCGGGCTCTGGTACACCCAGTGGCGCGGGCACGGCAGGTCTGGGTGTGATTCAGTCCGGCGCACTAGAAGATTCCAATGTCGATCTCTCCGAGCAGCTGGTTCAGCTGATCGTGTCGCAGCGTAACTTCCAGGCGGCAGCGCAGATCATCGAGTCGGCGGATACAGCAACACAGACCATCATCAATCTATAAGACTAAGCAACGAGCCTAGGCTTGAGAAGAGGGTAGGACAATGGATAAGGCACTTTACGTAGGCATGAATGCAGCGTCGCAGAACATGATGGCGCAGGCAATCAATGCCAACAACTTGGCCAACGCGAGCACGACGGGTTTCCGCTCTGACTTTGCGCAGACCATGGCCTTGCAGGTAGTGGGCGACGGCTATCAATCCCGCGCCTATAGCCAAACCGAGTCTCCTACCTCTGATTTTGCTCAAGGCCCGTTACGTCAAACGGGTAGTGACATGGATGTAGCCATCGAGGATGACGGTTGGATCGCAGTGCTCACTGCCGATGGCAGCGAGGCCTTCACACGTACCGGTGAGTTAAGCCTGACCCCATTCGGCGAACTGGTTACTGGAAATGGTTTGCCCGTACTAGGTAACGCGGGTCCGATCGCGTTGCCTCCTTTCGAGAAGTTAGAGATAGGCAGCGATGGCACACTCTCCATTCGTGAACTCGGCCAGGGCGCGCAGGTGATGTCGGTGCTTGATCGCATCAAGCTCGTGAACCCCGAAGTTCAAGATCTAGTAAAAGGCGAAGACGGCCTGTTCCGTCGTCGCGACGGTGAGTTCGAGATTGCCGATGGCAATGTCCGCGTCGTCTCCGGTTATTTGGAAGGCAGTAATGTGAATGTAGTCGACGCGATGGTCGAAATGATCGGTCTTACGCGCAACTACGAGTTGAATATCAAATTGATGCAGACAGCGCAGCGCAATTCAGAAGTCTCTTCGCAGCTACTGCAAATTCAGTAAGTCGAATTAGGTAAATAAAGGACACCATCATGCATCCAGCTCTCTATGTCTCCAAGACCGGACTAAGTGCTCAAGACAAACAACTGACGAGTTTGTCGAACAACTTGTCGAACGTCGCGACCAACGGCTTTAAGCGCGACCGCGTTGTGTTCGAAGACTTGCTGTATCAGATCTATCGTCAGCCAGGCGGTAATTCTACGCAGGACACGATACTGCCTTCCGGTCTGCAAATGGGTACCGGTGTGCGCACTGTTGGTACGCAGAAGATGTTTACCCAAGGGGCTCTGCAAACGACTGAGGAGACACTGGACGTAGCGGTCAATGGTCGCGGTTTTTTCCAAATTACGATGCCAGACGGTACCGCTTCCTACACTCGAGATGGTCAGTTTCAGTTGAGTGCAGAAGGGCAGCTAGTCACCACCAATGGTCTAATCGTAGCGCCAGGCATTAGCATTCCAATCAATGCGAATACTGTGACGATCGGTACCGACGGTACCGTCACGGCGGTGATCGCGGGCGACCCTGCCTCCACACAAGTAGGTAATCTCACTTTGGTGGATTTTGTAAACCCTGCAGGCTTGCAAGCGATGGGCGGCAATCTGTTCAGCGAGACGGTGGCCAGTGGTAGCCCTCAAGAGTCTACTCCAGGCACCAATGGTCTGGGCATGATAGAGCAGGGTATGTTGGAGAACTCCAACGTGGATGTAGTGGAAGAGTTGGTCAATATGATCACTACACAGCGCGCATACGAGCTGAATTCCCGCGTGATCTCTACAGCTGACCAGATGCTGCAATTCATTAGCCAGAACCTCTAAGCAAAAAATACACAAAGTTTTTAGGAGTATCACGATGATCAATCGAACCATAGCGAAGACGGCACTAGTACTTAGTTTGCCACTGCTTGCAGCATGCGCCACTTCGCCTGCTGACTTCGCAGAACCTGATGATCCCCGTTATGCCCCAGTGATGACTCCTACCCCAGTGGCGCCGGTGCAGTACTCGGGTTCCATCTATACACGCAATAGCGCCGTGGATCTGTATCAACGCCGCGCACACCGTGTGGGCGATGTATTGACTATCAGTCTGAATGAGGCCACCACGGCAAGAAAGTCATCTGGCACTTCGATATCGAAAGACAATGCCACGGCACTAGGGAATAACAATGTGTTGGGCACCGGATTTCTTGGTACCGGCCTCGATCTCAATGGCGATATTAGTAGTAGCGTCGACTTCTCCGGTAGCGGTGCGAGCGATCAGAGCAATCAACTAGTTGGCAGCATAACCGTTACGGTTGCGAACGTCCTTCCCAATGGCTTGTTGGAAGTGCGTGGCGAGAAATGGCTGCAACTGAACCGCGGCAAGGAATACATTCGCATTAGTGGGCTTGTGCGCAAGGAAGACATCGCACCCGATAACTCGATTCTCTCGACCAGAGTGGCTGACGTGCGCATCGCCTACAGCGGTACAGGAAGCTTGGCCGATACGAGTGAGGCTGGCTGGGTGACCAAGTTCTTCGTTAGCGATCTGTGGCCGTTCTAATAATCAAGATCACTCAAAATATTCGATACTCGCGTTTAAAGATATAGGAATCATTATGATCACTCGCATGCTGAAACTGACTAAGAACCCTGTGTTCGTATTGCTCTTAGGCACTGTGTTGAACGCTTCGGTTTTTCTGACGCCTGCACACGCAGACCGGTTGAAAGACATCGCCAATCTCGAAGGCGTGCAGGCTAACCAACTGGTTGGGGTAGGCTTGGTAACGGGGCTTGACGGTACGGGCGACCAAACCACTCAGGCACCATTTACCGCCGAGTCATTCCGTGCCTATTTGAACCAATTCGGCATTCCACTCCCCCAGGGGCAGAACTTTCAGTTGAATAATGTGGCCGTAGTGTCGGTACAAGCCGAGCTTCCAGCCTTCACGAAACCCGGTCAGAATATTGACGTGACGGTATCCTCTTTGGCTAACGCAGAGAGCTTGCGTGGCGGCACACTAGAGCGCACCTTCCTCCAAGGTGTTGATGGCGAAGTTTACGCAATTGCACAGGGCAACCTAATCGTGGGGGGCTTAGGCGTAGGCGCGGCCGATGGGTCGAGCATCACTATCAACGTGCCAAGTGTCGGGAGAATTCCTGGCGGTGCGACATCTGTTAGAGAGGTGGTGACGGGTTTTGGCTTTGGCGACAGCATTACCTTCAATCTAAAGCGTGCCGATTTCACAACGGCCAAGCGCGTGTCCCAAGCGATCAATGATTTCCTAGGCGAAGGCTCGGCCAATGCGCTCGATGCTGTCTCCATACAGGTCTCTGCTCCCGCGGACTTGCAGACACGAGTCGCGTTTATGTCTGAGCTAGAAAATATTCAAGTAGATCAAGGGGCTGCAGTCGCAAGGGTTATTGTGAACTCGCGCACCGGGACTATCGTAATAGGAGAGCAGGTACGGGTATCGCCAGCCGCCGTTACCCATGGCAGCCTAACGGTGACTATCTCCGAGAGTCTGCAGGTTAGCCAGCCCAATGCCTTCGGCGATGGCAATACCGTCGTAGTGCCACAGTCCGATGTGGGCGTGACACAAGAGAGTAACCGTATGTTCCTGTTCGATACTGGCACTACGCTGTCGGATATTGTGCAGGCCATCAACGCCGTTGGCGCAGCGCCTGGCGACCTTACCGCCATTCTCGAAGCCCTCAAGCAGTCTGGTTCTCTAAAAGCAGACCTCATCGTTATCTGATTTGTGCCAGAACCAGCGTTTCTGGCATCCCTCTTGCTATACCTACTATAGGGTGACACCGGAACTCGTAAACGCTGCGTTTGCAGCGCTTGCGAGGGCAAAAACTGCCGCTTCTGGCGAGTTTTAGCGGATTTGTCGTCTTGCATCTGGCAAATGTTTGCCGCGTTGCGAAACCCCTTAAACAAGGTTGGGAAAGATGGTCAGCAGTGTCGAGAATCAATCAGTTTATACCGATCTTTCGGGACTTAACTCGATCTCCAAACTCGGGCGTGAAAACACCCCTGAGGCGCTGCGCAAAGTTGCACAACAGTTCGAGTCCGTATTTCTCAATATCATGCTCAAAGCGATGCGTGAAAGTAATGCCGTGTTCTCCGAAGGCAATTATCTCTCGAGCAATGAGATGGAGTTCCATCAACAGAATTTCGACAATCAGTTGAGCCTGTCGTTGAGTGAAGGCAAGGGCCTAGGCCTAGCGGACATACTCTACGAGCAGATGATGGGGCAGTACGGGGTATCGGGCACCTCGCGTCAGCCAGTTGAGCCGTATGTGCTAAATGATTCCACTGGTCCGGCAGTAGCGGTGCGTAACGTTGAGACACCAGAAGTTAATCTCGCAAGCGAAGAATATGTGGGCCCAATCGCGCAGACACTCCATCAACTGCAGAGCAGTGCGAGGGTCTTTGGCACAGGGGCTAGTGCCGAATCACGCAGCATCGCGCGCGCGCGGCACATCGAGTCGCCAAAAGATTTCGTGAAGACACTATACCCAATTGCCGAAGAGGCGGCCTCGAGCATCGGAGTTGATCCTCGTGTGTTGTTGGCGCAATCGGCGCTAGAGACAGGCTGGGGTCGCAAAATGATCGCGATGCCAGATGGTAGCAATTCTCACAATTTATTCGGCATCAAGGCCGATGCTCGCTGGGCGGGTGAGCAGGCCACGGTAAAAACAGTTGAGTTCCGTAATGGTGTGGCGGCATTAGAGAAGGCTAGCTTTCGCTCCTACGGCTCCTATGAGGAGAGCTTCAAAGACTACGTGAAGTTTCTGCAGGAGAACCCTCGCTACCAAGAGGCTCTGAGCCAGAGTCATGACGCAAATAGCTTTACCCAACGCCTACAGGACGCAGGATATGCAACCGATCCCGTCTACGCGAAAAAGATCGCGCGCGTTATGAACAGTAAGACAATGCGCTTCGCCTTGAGCGAACTGCAAAGCGCGCCGCGCTGAGGATAAGTATCAATGGCTAATTTAATAAACACGGCGATCTCTGGGCTCAAGCTGAGCCAGTTGGCACTGTCCATTACTGGACAGAACATCGTCAATGCCAATACCGAAGGCTATAGCCGCCAGTCCATTACCTCTGTGAGCGCTACGCCCCAGAAGACATCCGCCGGCTATGTAGGTACCGGGGTTACGGTTACGGATATTTTCCGTAACACACAGCAATACCTAGTGGATCAGGTCGGGCGCGATATCTCTGTGCTGAGTAATTACAATACCTATCTTTCTAATATCAGCCAGACCGACAATTTACTCGCGAATCCCAATAGCTCTCTCTCGACGAGCATGGAAAATTTCTTCGGGGCTCTGAACGAGGCGGCAAATGACCCTGCCTCTTTGCTGGGGCGCCAATTGCTCCTCACGCAGACTCAGTTGCTCACTCAGGGCTTCCAGTCAATGGAGGCAAAGCTCAAGAGCCAGAACACCGCTATTAATAATCAGTTTGATACGCTTGCTGCGAGTATCACGAGTCTTGCGCAAGATGTAGCCAGCTTGAACGAGGCGATTAGTAATACAGTCAGCATC
The DNA here is from genome assembly GCA_963977405.1 of uncultured Gammaproteobacteria bacterium. Taxonomy (GTDB): domain Bacteria; phylum Pseudomonadota; class Gammaproteobacteria; order Pseudomonadales; family Pseudohongiellaceae; genus UBA5078. Next base: position 5,121 of record CAXBOY010000100.1, on the reverse strand, counting down.
ACCGGTGCTCAACTTCCCAATGATCTACTCGACAAGCGTGACCAACTAGTGCGGGATTTATCGGCACTAGTAGACGTAACAGTTACGCAGCAGGGCGACCAGAGCATCGACGTGTTTATCGCCGAGGGGCAGGGGCTGGTTATTGGTACCACCGCTCGTCAGGTTGTCTCTGCCGCTGGCACCGCTGAGACTAATCAGCGCGAGTTGCTGTTCGTAGCGGGCAATACGTCTCGTGTGATCACGGCGCAGGTATCGGGCGGCGAGATAGGGGGCCTCACTCGTTTTCGTAATGAGGCGTTGGACCCAGCGCTCAGCGCGCTTGGCCGCATTGCCTTGGCCGTAGCCGATGGCATCAATCAACAGCAGAAGCTGGGTATTGATCTTGAGGGCAATCTCGGCAATCCAATCTTCACCGATATCAATGATTCGAAGATGGTTGCCAACCGCGTACGTGCCGATGGCAATAATCGCCTTCCGAATGACCGCAAAATTACAGTGCAAATAGACGACGTTAGTAAGCTAAAGGTCAGTGACTATAAGTTAAATTTCGAAGGGCCCGGTCAGCAATATACTCTGATACGTGAGTCCGACGGCAAGATGATGGCAGAGGGTGTTTTAACTGAGAAACTGCCATTGAGCATCTCGGTCGATGGCTTCACGCTGACCTTAGAGTCTGGTTCTTTTCAACCTGGCGACAAGTTCAGTATCCTGCCGACCAAGGTAGGCATCAGCGATCTTAAGGTCTTGATCACGCGGCCGGAGGCCTTCGCATTCGCCTCGCCGATACGCACAGTAGCCGGTGCCGGTAATTCCGGCGGTGCCTATATTCAGCCGGGTACGGTGCTCGACATCAATACGCCAGCGTTTACTTCTAAGCCTGGTTCGCTGTCGCCTCCGATTATGATTCGTTTTACGTCCGCCACGACTTACGATGTTTTGGACTACTCCGATCCGGCGAATCCAATTTCGTTGAAGCCGCCTTTGAATAACCAGAAGTTCTCACCGGGTGCGGTGAATCAAATATTCCCATCAGATCCTGGTAGTACGACTGTGAGCAGCTTGGGTAGCTCTGCTGGTCGTATCAATGTGGGAGATATTCGCAATGGCTATGCGGAAGAGATAATTACATTTGTGACTACAGACCCCTTAACGGGTTATTCCAGCGAGCAACGCTTTAAGGTCGAGCAAAATCAGTCTGCCTACGATATTGCGCAGCGCCTATCGAATGTATCCGGAGTGAAGGCGAACGCTTCCAGCCAGCTACAGCTTTCCGATTTCAAGAGCGATAACGTTGGTGCGCCAATGACGGTAACGCTTAACGGTGTGGATCTTACCGATCCCAGTTTCGTGTATCCGGGCGAGTTGACGCCTAGAACAATGCCTGACCCAATGCAGCCCGATTTCCTGCGTGATCGCATTAACGCCGATGCGACCCTTAAGAGCCTTGGGATAACCGCGAGCAGTGACGGTCTCGCACTCACCGTGCGCTCGAGCACAGGGGTTGATCTTAAAGTTAGCATCGGTGGCAATGTTGGGGATTCTGTAGCCGTTCGCGATGGCGACTTGCGGACGGTACATGGTAAGAAATCCCTAGCATTTGGCACCACTATAGGGGCCAGTACTGGCTTCGATATCGACGTGGGTTACGGCAACACATACGTGGGTCTCACACCCGCAACTCTAGCCGCTAGCGAGATCGCTGCAGCAGTGCAAGGCGACATCGACGCGGCAATAGGCAGTGGGGTCGTCAATGTGACACTCAATGCCCAAGGCAAAATAGAGATTCGTTCTGTCGGCGATGCGCGCAAAGTGAATATCACGAATGCTACTGGCGGTGACCCATTGGGTTTGTCGCTGACTCGCATTACAGGGCCTGACCAGGGACCGATAGCGGCGCAACTTGCCAATGGCGAAAGCGCCAATGCTGCATACGATTTCAGTGGGGCTAACTCTTCCACATTCCTTCTAGTGGTCGATGGCAATAAAGTTGGCAATATTACTCTGAACACGAACTACCCCGCAGAAAGCGGCGCTACAATCGTGGCGGATATTCAAGCCCAGATCGATGCCTCTGTAGGCGACACGGGAATCTCCGGCAAGCTGGTAGTCGACATCGGACCGAACGGCGCACTGCGCTTCACTACGACTACCACGGGCGAGTTGGCCATGGTGAGTGTCGCGGCCAATAAGTCTACTCAGGGGCTGCTGAAGACTGGCAACTCATTGGGCAAGGATACGGGCGGCGAAAACGCAACCCTATTGGGTAATGTTTCCCTAGGCAGTGGCTTCAATTTCGATAGTAACGGCCCGCATACTTTCAACATAGAAGTAGACGGAAACCCAACGGTGGCGGTTACGCTCACTGGCGATAGTGCGGTTCCGGCAACTTTTACTGGTAATCAGGATATCTCGGCGGGGATCAATTTCTTAGCGGGGGCCCATAGTTTTGATGTGTCTGTGAACGGCGGTGGCAGCTTTACAGTGGATCTAAGTGGAGTGAATACTGCTTTGGCTGCATCTCCTGATAGCGTTTCTCCCCCTGGCATCTTGACCCATATACAGTCAAAGCTAGATGGCATATTCGGTGCGGGTGTCGTGACAGCGGGGCTAGATAGCGATAATTACCTGACTCTAAGCACAGGGCAGAAGGGCGACACGGCTAGCCTTAACGTTAGCAACGTAGTAGGTGGCGCGCTATCGATGTTGCCGGTAGCAGGAGGCAATGTTTCAGGCACGCAGACTGGCGCTGCAGGGGTTGCCAATATTATTCGCGAGGCGATCAATACCGCCCTTGCGGCAGAGGGTATCGACCCGATTCGCGTTGGGGTTTCAACCGAAGGCTTCCTAACGCTGGACTCCACCACCTACGGTGCGAATTCCCGGCTTGCTGTGACCGATGTGGTCGGTAGCTATGGCGCCCTGTTTCCTCGCGCTGATAAAGGCGAGGCCTTCATGAATGACTTTACCGTAGGTGGCACCTTAGACGTGCAGTTAGCTGCGAACATGCAACTGAGCTCGAGTCGCCGCGATGGCCTGTTTGGCGTCGAGCCTAAGGCAGTGGGCAATTTCATGGGTTATCAGGTCAGCATAGGCAGTGGTGATGGAGTCAACGGCGCGCCACAGGCCGGTGACTCTTTCGTGATCTCCTACAACACCGATGGCACCGCCGATAACCGCAACGGCGCAGCAATGCTGGGATTGAACACCGGCTTAACCTTGTCCGAAGGCAATCTGACCTATCAGGGTGCCTATGGCCAGTTGGTAGAAAACCTTGGCATCTTGACCAGTCAGGCGCGCTTGAGTCAGGCCGCCAGTGAAACCCTTTTGCGGCAATCCATGGACTCCCTACAAGGTGTCTCTGGTGTAAACGTAGAAGAGGAAGCGGCGCGGCTGATTCAGTTCGAGCAGCATTACAACGCCTCGGCACGACTGATCACCATGGCGAAAGACATGTTCGACACCTTGATCGCAATCTAATTGGCGCCCCATAGACTAAGGAATATGCAATGACCATTCGCCTGTCCACATTCCAGATACACAGCAAAGGTCTTAATGGCCTCTTGGATATGCAAAAGGCCGTGAGTAAGACTCAGGAGCAGATCGCTAGCAATAAGCGCGTTCTCACTCCGGGAGATGACCCCATTGCGACCACGCGCATCCTTGCCCTGAATCAGGAGCTGGCGCTGAATAAACAGTACAACAGCAATCTCCAAACCTTAAGCAATCGCCTCAACCGCGAAGAGGCGGCCATTGGTGGAGTGAGCGACTTGATTCTGCGTGCACAAGAGCTGGTGACGCAATCCGGCGACGGCGCTCTGAACAAAGAGCAGCGAGGCTTCCTGGCTATCGAGTTGCAGGCCACAATCGACGCGATGGCGCAGATGATGAATAGCCGCGATGCCAGTGGTGAGTTTATCTTCGCCGGCTATCAGGGCAAGAGCGAACCCTTCGTACGCGGCGATGACGGACGCTATCGCTTCACTGGCGACGAAGGACAGCGCAACATTCAGATCGCCGCGGCAACCTCAGTAGCTTCGAGTGACTCGGGCAAGAAGTTGTTCGTGGACGTCAAGAGCGTTGAACCGACTATTGCCGCTCATGCGAACGCGGGCAATAGGGGTACTCCTCCTGCCACTATTGGCAAAGAGACCATTACCGATCCTGCGGCGTTTGCCAAGTTGTACCCAGAGGACGTAGTGATAGAGTTTCGCCCACTCGACGAGGCGAGCCCGCCAAGGCTCACCTATAGTATTCGCCAGGTGTCCGATGGCCGCGTACTGGTGGAGAACCAGCCTTATTCCTCAGGTGATCAGATCAAATTTGGCGGTGCGGCTGTCACTATCTCCGGCTCACCGGCGGTGGGGGATACCTTTATAGTGGAGTCAAGCGATCGCAAGGGTCTCTTGTCGGGTCTCGAGGATTTTGTGGCGGCACTGTATAAGTTTGGCGACAACGTCGCCGATAAAGAGGCCTTGGCGACTAAAACCGCTAGTGCTCTCACTAATTTAAATAATGCCCAAACAGCCTTGCTGGAGACCCGTAGCTCTATAGGCGCGCGCTTAAACTTAGTGGACAACACCCTCACGGCCAATGAAGACTCCAACCTCGCCATACAGACGGCTCTTTCGACACTGCAAGACTTGGACTATGCCTCAGCAATTAGCCAATTGACGCAGGAGAGTTTTATTCTAGAGGCGGCGCAGGCGAGTTTTGCGCGGGTAAGCAAGTTGTCGATCTTCAACTATATCTAAAAGCTCTATAAACAGTAGGCGCTAGCGCCTACTGAATCTCCAACCTCTGCATCTGCAACTGGTAGGCGTTCACAGTCTGCTTAGCCTTCTGCAATTTTATCAGCTCATCCGCTAGCAACTCTCGGTTAGTCTTGGTCAGCTCGACTATGAGCCTATCGTTGTCTTGGATCATCGCGATCTGCTCGCGCAGCTCCTCGTTGCGCGCCACCGAGTCGCTCTGCGTGAAATACAGCTTAAGCAGCTTGTCACGTGCATCCATCAGCGCCGTTAGCGAATCCCAGTCCCGAATCTCTGCTTGCTCCAGCATGCGCGTGGAGAGCTCTAGGATAGTGCCCCATTGTTCGCGCTCGGTTCGTGTGGGTGCTGTCAT
>CAXBOY010000099.1:0-10769 GCA_963977405.1 uncultured Gammaproteobacteria bacterium | reverse complement strand
TAGTCTCCACGGAGTCGACGTTGCACACAGTATCGTCACAGTAGACCATGCCACTCAATTTGCGGGTCTCATTCTTGTGCTCCCAAATAGGCTGGGGTTCCAAGCCTTCCTTCAGGTAAATGCCCCCTTGGGAGTCCGAGATTGCGACTATTTTGTACCCCGCCTCTTTGGCTAGGCGTGCGAAGTTATAGCCCGCGTTTCCGAAACCCTGCACCGCTACCGTCAGCTCTTCTGGTTTCTTGTCACTGCGCTCAACCCACGCATCCAGCACATTCAACGCTCCGCGCCCAGTAGCAGCGATTCGCCCTGCAGAGCCGCCCATCCCCAGTGGTTTCCCAGTGATGATCGCGGGCAATTGTCGACGGGCAATCTCTGCGTACTCATCCGCCATCCAACCCATCACTTTCTCATTGGTATTCACATCGGGCGCGGGGATGTCCCGGTCCGGGCCTATGACATCGTAGAAGGCCCTAATATAACTGCGTGACAAGCGCTCCAGCTCCAAGCGCGACAGAGTTTTGGGGTCTACTTGCACCCCACCTTTAGCGCCTCCGAAGGGTAGATCTACTACGGCACATTTGAGCGTCATCCAAAAACTCAAGGTGGCGACCTCGTCTTCACACACATCCGGATGGAAGCGAATGCCCCCTTTTCCTGGCCCACGGGTATCGTCGTATTGCACACGCCAAGCGGGAAAGACTTTGAGGCTACCGTTGTCCATTCGCACAGGCAGGCCGGCCTGATGAATACGCCGTGGTTGATGGAGCCGGATGCGGATATCGTCGGACACGTTCAAACGTTCATATATCTCGCTCATAATCGCCTGTGCTTTGTGTAACTGGCTCGTTTTCTCGCTCATTGAGTACTTCTCCTACTTGTAAATTCAGAACTGATTGAAACATTGTTTCTCACAACTTGTTAGAACATCGCAGTAATTGCACCTTTAGCTAGTGGGGATAAGTTGTTATTGTGGCAAACCGATTTTTACACTTTATGGGTTTTGTAATGGTCAAGATACTCTTTATCGAACATAGTGGAGAGGAGCATCCAGTAGAAGTCGCTCCCGGCATTTCCGTTATGGAAGCTGCCATTAATAATGCGGTTCCAGGCATCGATGCAGACTGCGGCGGCTTTTGCTCTTGCGCCACCTGCCACGTTTTCGTCAACGAACAATGGCTAGATAAATTGCCGCCCTTAGGTAGCAATGAAGACGCAATGTTAAGCCTTAGCCCGGATCGCAAAGAGAACTCCCGTTTGTCTTGCCAGATACCGGTGGTAGAAGCACTCGACGGCCTAGTAGTCACCACGCCGGAGTTTCAATTTTAGCGTAAATGAACAAGCACAGATTTCATCGGGGGGTGAATCACATGACAGATGCAGCACCGCGTCAAAGTAAATGGAGTATGGTTGGTAAGGATCCGCAGACCATTCCAATCGACAAGATAGACCTTTCCCACCCGGGCATATGGCATGCCAATGAGTTCCTACCATTCATGGCGAGGCTGCGCAAAGAAGACCCCGTGCACTATTGTGCCGAGTCTGCGGTCGGCCCTTATTGGTCGGTCACCAAATACAAGGACATCATGGAGGTCGACACCTCCCCACACATCTACTCTTCCGAACCGACCATCGGCATAGTGGACACCTTCGAAGAGTTTACGCTACCGGCGTTCATTTCAATGGACCCTCCTAAACACGATGAGCAACGGCGGGTAGTGCAAGGCGTAGTGGCCCCTGCAAACCTCAAGAACCTTGAAGGGCTTATTCGCAGTCGCGTGTGCGAGATACTCGACGGTCTGCCACTGAACGAAGAGTTCGACTGGGTAGAAAGCGTTTCCATAGAACTCACCACACAGATGCTCGCCACTCTCTTCGACTTCCCATTCGAAGACCGCGCCAAGTTGACCTTCTGGTCCGACGTCGCCACCGCCATCCCCGGTGGCGGCATCGTAAGCACTCAGGAGGAGCGTTGGCAGGCAATTCAAGAGTGCATGGCCTATTTCACTAGGTTGTGGAACGCTCGAGTGAACGCGGTCCCCGGTAACGACTTAATCTCGATGCTCGCCCATGGCGAGGCCACGCGCAATATGCCGCCCATGGAATATCTAGGCAATGTCATCCTCTTGATCGTCGGAGGCAACGACACGACACGCAACTCAATTAGTGGCGGCGTTCTGGCGCTGAACGAGAATCCTGACGAATACGACAAGCTGCGTAAAAATCAAAGCCTAATCCCCAACATGGTGTCCGAGATCATCCGCTGGCAGACACCTCTGGCCTATATGCGACGCACCGCGAAAGTAGATACCGTGCTCAACAACAAGCAGATCAAGGCGGGAGACAAAGTGGTAATGTGGTACGCATCGGGCAACCGCGATGAAGATGCCATAACCAACGCCAATAGCTTCTTGATCGACCGTCCCAATGCACGCCAACACCTCTCCTTTGGATTTGGCCTGCACCGTTGCATGGGCAATCGACTTGCCGAGATGCAGCTGCGCATAGTCTGGGAGGAAATCATGAAGCGCTTTTCCTTCGTAGAAGTAGTGGGCGAACCAGAACGGGTCTATTCGAGTTTCGTTAAAGGTTACACAAAATTACCGGTGGTGCTCCACCCATTGTAAGAGCGGGCTTGCCTGCGAATGCGCATAGGTGTGGCACAGACCAATTCCCGGGCAAGCCCTCTCCTACCGTCTTATCAACATATAAGGAGCTAAAAATGACAAAAACAACGCTAGCACCTGCATCTATTCAACGTCGTCAGCTACTCACCATGATCGCGAGCACTGCAGCACTCGCGATTCTGCCTATGCCCAAGTTGTTCGCGGCGAACGCTAGTAGCGCGGAATTCCCCCTTGGCGTGCGCGCCTTAGTGTTCGACGTATTCGGCACCGTAGTCGATTGGCATAGCTCCATCGTGCGCGAAGGCCAAATGCTCGCTAATGAGAAGGGTTTCAAAGTCGATTGGAGCGAATTCGCCAGCCGATGGCGCGCGGGCTATGGCCCCTCTATGAATCTCGTGCGCAACGGGGATTTGCCTTGGACAAAGCTCGACACGCTGCACCGCATGGTGCTCGACGAACTGGTAGTGGAGTATGGGCTCGAAGGCTTGAGCGAGGCAGAACTACAACATTTCAATTTCGCCTGGCACCGTTTGATGCCTTGGCCCGACACCCTCGCGGGGCTCAATCGATTGCGCAATAAGTACACCATTGCCTCACTGTCCAATGGCAATGTGTCACTGCTTGTGGACATCGCCAAGAACGCCGGCATCCAATGGGACACCGTGCTCTCTGCTGAACTATCGCGGCACTATAAGCCAGACCCAGAGGCCTACCTCAAGGCACCCGAATTACTGAGCCTGCCCCCAGAGCAGGTCATGTTGGTAGCAACCCACCCCAGTGACTTACGCAGCGCCGCGCAAACAGGCTTGCGCACCGCCTATGTTCATCGGGCTCTGGAGGCTGGGCCAGGGCGCCCAAAAATACCACCCGCGCGCGATGAGTTCGACTTCTTCGCTGACGACTTCCTCGACCTCGCGCGACAGCTAGGTGCTTGAGTATTACTCGCCGCGCTTGATCTGCTTCGTCTCGCTGATGACGCGCTTGTAGTAGCGCCCTTGCTTGCGAAAAGCAGCGCGGCGCTGCGCGAGGCTCGCCGCATTCATTGCCTGCTCGCGCGACAGCTTGCGATAACTACGCAAACGGCGCTCATCGAGTTGCTCTGCCTCTATCGCTTGGCGCACAGCACAGCCCGGCTCACTATCATGCGAGCAGTCGCCGAAACGGCATTGCTTTGCTAACTCTTCAATATCGGCAAATGTCGCCGCCACCCCCTCTTCACAATCCGCCAACTGCATCTCACGCATTCCTGGCGTATCGAGAATCAAGCCACCACTTGGTAGCAACATAAGTGAGCGCCTCGTGGTGGTGTGCCGTCCCTTCGCATCATCCTCACGAATCCCACCAGTATCTTGCACAGCAGCACCAAGCAAGGCATTGCTCAAGGTGGACTTGCCAGCGCCAGAGGACCCAATCACCACGATTGTCTGGCCCGACCGACACCACGGTGCTAACGTCGCGACGCTTGCCTCACTAAGGCAGTTCACCGCTTCCACACATAGGTGACTATCCAAGCGCTGCGCCTGTTCGCGAAGCTCTTCGGCGTTGCCACACAGGTCGAGCTTGCTCAATACTAGAACTGCCTCCGTGCCTGCCTGATGGGCAACGCTCAAGAAGCGTTCGATACGGTTGAGATTGAAATCCTCATTGAGAGAACTGACGATGAAGGCCGTATCGACATTCGCCGCGATCAATTGTTCTGCAAGCTTGCTCCCCGCTGCCTTGCGTTTAAAAACACTCTTACGCTCCAGCGCGCGCACAAACTGACCACTTTCTGTCCGAAGCACCCAGTCACCCACAGTCAATGGCGGCATGCTCTGCAGCAATGGCAAAGTATCAACGCCCTGCTCTCCACGCACTTCGAGATTGCTGCGGTGCTGCTCCATAACACGTGCCGGTTTTAGCACCCCCCACTCTTCGAGCGTTAATTGTTGTTGAAAGAACGTTTGCCAGCCCAAGCTGAGCAAAGAAAAATCCTTAGCCACGGTAAACCCCTAGCGCGATTGCGCCAAAAAATTATTGAGAGGGGCGTAAGGCCCCGGTGTAAAACCGGGTAATGGGAAGGGAGGTGGCCTAAGCCAGCAACGAATCCTGAAGTGTTACCCAGTTAAGGCTTACTGCAATCATTTTGTGACCTCCTTACTGAGTGAATGAGCCCGCACTATAACACAGCGTTATTGCGAGGCAAATGTGCCTCAAAATCCGCCATGTCGAGCAACTTTTCAAAGCAGCACTAGCGACTCTAGGGTACTGCTTAAATTCGCTGCGCTGACTAAAAACTGCAATCGATCAGTTTCCGACTAGTCTGCGACGAAATGCAGAATAACAAGACGAACTGGATTAATTTTATGCAATATTTCTCGAGTTTAACGGAACCAATTTCGCTACGTTTTTTCTCAATTTTACAGAGAATAGCAATTATGTACCATTAATCAATTAGTTAAACAAAAACTCCCAATCGCAGTCATCTCCGACGAATTCCGAAATCCATCAAAATTCGTCGAAATCGAGGAGAACTATTCTTTCCTTGCTGCTAGCTTAACTGGGTGAAACCAATAACAATAAAATCGAGGTAAGAAATGACGATTATTCACCAACCGCAACACCACCCATTTTTCACCGTTAAATTACTAAATTCCGCAATTGCCTTGGCCCTCCTTGGAGGCACCGGACAAGCTCTTGCGCAAGCACCCGAAGTAGAAGAAGTTGTAGTAACTGGTTCTTATATCCGTCGCTCTGAAGGCATCGCTGCCGCATCGCCATTGACTCAGTTTAGTGCTGAGGACCTTGAGTCGCAGGGAACGGTCAGTATGGGGCAAGTCGTACAAAACCTGACTTTTAATAACGGCACTGCTGTCACTAACTCGATTCAGGGCGTCAGCACAACGATTACAAATTTCAATCTGCGCGGACTGGGGCCAAGAGCCACTTTGACGTTGGTCGATGGTAAGCGCGTGGCAGCAGACACCTTGCTAGCCTTGCTCCCTGCATCGGCGCTCCAGCGCATGGAGATTGTGACCGACGGCGCCGCAGCCCTATACGGTACAGACGCAGTGGCGGGCGTTGTAAACTTGATTCCCTATAAATCCTACGACGGTCTCGAAGTGGAGATCTTCAATGAGGGCGATAGCCGAGGCGGTTTCGAGCGCTCAGAAAGCACATTCTTAGGAGGCAAAAGCTTCGGCGATGTTGACCTCGTCATGGCCGGTTCCTATATGAGCTCCTCTACACTGGCCTGGAACGAGCGTCCTGACTATGTGCGCTCCGGCCTTACCCACAACGGTGGCGGTAACCCTGGTAACTATCTGGTTCCTCTACGGGATGCCAACGGCGATTTCACTGGTAGCTCTGCCAGCCGACCTGATCCGAATTGCGGCCGCGAAACTGAAGCCGATCAAACCTCTCCAGGGAACAACCCTTGGGGCAATCTGCTGGGTGGTCGCTGCTTCATGAGCTTCGGCGATACACGAGACTTCCAGCCAGCGACCCAGACCTCGTCCCTATACGGTAATCTCAACTGGGATGTGAGCGAAGATATCAACTTCCATTCGCAGATTATTTGGAATCGCCAGCTTTACCAGAATCGCAACAACCCCAGTAACCCAGGCGCGAGATCCGAAGCGCTCGATGTTGTGAGAGGAGAGCTCCCAGGCAATACTTTCAGAGCCAAGACCTCTGCAGGCCAAGAGCTATTCGCGGAACCGATGCGTAATGCTGGTGGAGCTCTCGTATTAGATGGTTATGGCCGCCCATTACCCGTGCGTAATTCGGCTGGTGACGTCGTGTTCGCGAACAATCGTTTCTCGTCGATCGACAGCGATCCACTCGGCGGTGTTGCGTTCTATGAGGACGTGAATATCAATGGCGCACAATGGGTGCCATTTAACAGATCCGTGGCCAACACTGTTCCAACGGATATGCAGCAATACAACAACTACCAGCTCAACCATAACGACAAGCGCACCGTGAGATTCTCCACGGGGCTCGATTTCGCTGTGCCCATGCTGGAAGGTTGGGAAGGCAGTGCAGACTATACTTATGGTCTGTTCAACGACGTCAGCAATAACTCACAGCAGTATAGTCTTGGCGCGATAAACCAAGGCCTCAACTGCGACGTGATCAACGATGTCGATAGCTGCTACAACCCATTCGGAGCCGTGGATCCCCGTTTCAGGACGCCGCAGCACGTAGCCGATGCGATCTTCACTCAGGATCAGCTCGACGACAAAACCCAACTGCAAACCTACGACCTGATTCTGAACGGCACTGTCCCGCTTGGCGGTTTCGAGTTGCCTGGCGGCCCAATAGCGATGGCAGCCGGCTACCAGCGCCGGGAAGAAAAGCAGACCGACGGACCTACCGCCACGTCGATTCGCGACGATCAACTCATCGGCTCTCAAGTGCTCCCGCGCAGTCAGAGTCGCTCCAGTGACTCTTGGTTCGCAGAGTTTGCATTCCCTGTGTTAGATAATCTGGAAGTGAGCGCTGCGGTACGTGACGAGAGTTTCAGTACTGGGCAGAGCGCCGTGGTCGACAAGTTCGGCTTCGTCTACGTTCCTACCGATTGGCTGAGTGTGCGCGCCACTATGGGTGAGGCGTTCATCGTCCCCACCTTATCCCAGCTCGATTCGCCAGAGATATGCGGACTAAGTAATGTGGCAGACCCGTTCTCCTCATTCCAAGGTTTCATTACCTCTTGCCGCAGCGGTAACCCGAATCTGGCATCTGAGTCTTCTGACAGCCTTTCCGCCGGTATTGATCTACAACTGCTGGAAAATCTGACTTGGTCTATCACATGGAGTGAAACAGACTTTAAAGATCGTATTGTGAGCACCACGACTGAGGATATCCTGCGTTCCGACTTTAGGAATTTCCAGTTAGCCACTGGCTTTAGTGCCACCACCGCAAATCCAAAGCCGAGCGCTGCACAAATACAGGCTTGGATCAACGACCCGCGTTCAGACAAGCGCGTCGTGCGTAATGCGGCGGACGTCACTACTCCTGATCGCATACTGCAGAGTGACTCTAATGCGTCAACGATGCTAGTGCGGGCCTGGGATACACAGCTCGACTATGACCTGTCATTGGACGATGTCGGCTTGAATGGTTGGGGTGCTGTCAATATGCAGCTGCAAGCAACCTATATGGACACCTATCAGTTCCAGCTAGCAGAGGATGGTCCTATCCGTGAAGCGGTAGGCAACCAGAACAATCCCTTCGGTGCTGTGCCTACCATCCCTGAGATTCGTGCGAACCTGCGCATCAACTGGATGCTGGGTAATCACACGGTAAGTGCGACTACTCGCTATATCGATGAGGTTAAGTTCGACGCCAGCGAGTTCAGCTTCCAGCAGTTCTTCCCAGGCGCTGAATGGGGTGGTCCTACTGACACACTACGCGCGTGGACGCAGTTGGACTTGTTCTACTCCTATAGGGGCTATGAAGCTCTTGGCGGTGAGTTTGCGTTCTCGGTAGGGGCACGCAACCTAACAGATAGAATGCCTCAGAAGACTGGCATGATTGCCGGTGTTGCTGCGGAAACCCAAGACGTTTTGGGTCGAGTGGTCTACGCTCGGGTTAACTTCAAACTCTAAGTTAGAGTACGAGTAATCCGGATAAAAAAACCGGGTATTGAAGCGATTCAATACCCGGTTTTTTTATTGATGCGGTTCTTTATAAGGCGGGGTCACGGGGTCAGGTTCACTAGCCTCTACTCTCCATACCCTTTTCGAATTACGCCTAGACTCTTGCCATCGACCTCACCATCTCGCAACCACTGCAGTGACGCATCGAATAATATAGTTGCGTTGACCTCCCACATCGCATTGTGTGAAGAACAGCCAAGGTCCAGCAATACCTTCTCACTCGCCCCTAGGTCTTCATACATCTCTGTCACACGGCTTGGCGGCACCTGTCCATCGTGAATACCCGCCACTAAGAGCATTGGCGTCATCGTGCGAGCGACCACTTCCTGAGTCCAACCCCAAACTGTGGTGTTGGGCGCCCTGCGTACACCGGTCCCCCAGGTAGCGCCAATGGGGTCGGAGTCCAGCATGTCCTGCCAAATCGCCGCGCTGACCACAGGGTCGTATTGGTTTTCGCAGCCCACTTGTCTATCCCAGTTTCGCGTAAAGTCCAGGTGTGATTGCTTAGTAAACGCAGAACCAGGTACCGGAATCGACTCAGGGGCGCTACCGCCACGATTGCGGTTATAGGCAGGCGCTAGAATCACAACGCGGCCGATCTTCTCTGGATGAAGAGCTGCATAACCCGCCGAACGTGGACCACCTAAAGACCAAGCCACAAGATGAACTTTATCAACACCGCGCAGTGCGCGCAGATAATCCACAACCGAGTCAATATCGTGCCAATCCGACTCAATAGTCGTGCTCGCGAAACCATAGCTAGGCGCACAAGGGGCTGCGATCTTAGTGGGCACGAATTCCTGCTGTGCTTGCTCGGAGAGATTACACACATCGTTCATGACATTAGGCCGAGTGGAGCGGCCATAGCCCGTGGTATCCATTGCAAAAGTGTCGTAGCCGGCCTCGGCTAGATAGGCCATCCAACTATAACCCTCCACCGGTACATCGAACGCCACCTCCGAGGGTGTTCCGGCGCCGTGGATGAAGAGCACTACCTGTCCTTCGAGACTGGCGCTGCGCAATGAGGTCGAGGCTTGGGTGCGTTCACGCACATAAATCTGTGCTATCTCATTCTCCATCGCTGGAGCTTTAGACAATACCGGCACATAGTGATCGATGCCTAGTACAGGGGCTTGCGCCAACGCGCTATTGAAGGGAATCAACAGGCAAGCGGCTAGAATACGGAGGCGTATTGGCATTGTTTTACTCCGGCAATATAGGTTTAAGAGAGATGCCTCACTATACAATAAGTGTTAGCGAAGCGCTGTATATCGCAGAAGCAGTCGATTGCGGCAAACCCTTAGCTATACCCACCGAACGATCACTCGAAAAACCTACCATATGCCTGAAATTGCTTTAAAGTAAGCCCTTCACAACATGAACAGGTTCAGTTTATGAATAAATTCAAAGGCAAAACAGCGCTTATCAGCGGCGGCGCAGAGGGCATCGGTTTAAGCATAGCCCAAGCCCTTGGCAAGCAAGGCATGCAGATTGTGTTAGGGGACATCGATCCCGCACAACTGACCCTCGCGCAGCAGAATTTGGAGGAGTTAGGCATCGCGGTTCTCTGTGTGGAGATGGATGTAACACTGCCCCAAGACTGGCAACGCTTCGCGGAGCAAGCAGTGGCACACTTCGGCAATATCCACATGCTGGTAAACAATGCAGGTGTCAGCAATAGTACAGGCCCTGCGGATCAAATTGGCGACAAAGACTGGCGATGGGTGAACGATGTGAACCTAGATGGCGTGTTGTTCGGCACGCGTGCAATTGTGCCGCTAATGAAGCAGCATGGCGAGGGCGGCTGGCTAATCAATGTCGCCTCGATGGCAGGCATGTTTGGTGTCCCCTATGCGAGCGCCTATACCGCAACCAAGAATGCCGTTGTCGCGCTCTCAGAGGCTTGGCATCAGGAACTGCGGCGCCAACAGATCCACGTTAGCGTCCTATGCCCTGCGTTCGTCAAGACACGCATTAATCTATCCGACCGTAATCGGCAGGCACGTTACAAAAGCGAAGGCGAAAGATCCGCGCCAAGCGAAAAACAACTTGCCGCCGCTGCCCATATGCAAACCGTTATCGACAATGGTTTGGCAGTAGAAGTTGTCGGGGAGCGTGTAGTCGAGGCCTTGCTCGCGGGCGAGCTGTACATATTCACTCACCCCAATTATCGATCCCTAGTACAACAACGTTATCAAGCCATCGACGCGGCCTTCGAGCGCGCCGCGGCAAGCCCCCTCCTCGCCCATATACGCGACGAGGAGATAGCTGGTTTCAGCTAAGGCGCTCTAAATTAGCACCCAACTAAAGGACTTTCTTATGACACAGACACGCGAATTCGGCATTACTGTCTATGGCGCCACCGGCTATACCGGCCGCCTTATCTGCGAATATCTTTACTCGCGCTACGGCGTGGATGGCGAGGTGAAATGGGCGATGGCCGGGCGCAGTCGCGCCAAGCTAGAGGCAGTACGCGATGAGATGGGCATACCCGCAAACGTAC
>CAXBOY010000098.1:0-10804 GCA_963977405.1 uncultured Gammaproteobacteria bacterium | reverse complement strand
CTCAAAACAAAGGGTAGTGCGGTATGGTAGATCTGGCTAAGATTCCTCAAGCACAGTGGGCTGGGTATCTTCGGATTACGCAGTGAGGACAAGGGAATGTTGCAAGTGATGCCATTGTTTAATCTCGCGCAGCCGCATTGGCACGCAGGAGCAGACGAACACCTGTCACGCTAATTGCAATCAAGAGCAATAAGCCGAAAACTCCCAAAACCTTGTCTAAGAGTCTTACTCCTGTCCACTGCAAATAATGCACGCGATACATGCGGTCTATCCACCGTGTATCGTTGCCATTTTGCTGAAGACTAAGGGTATTCCATTGCAGGCTAATTCTAGCGCCAGTGCTTGTAAGGTAGGGAGTATCTACGCTTGGCAGTAGCTGTCCATAGCGCTCGCTCTTCAAGGCGATCGCGTCGTTTATCAGGGTGCGACGCTGCTGCGCGTCGGCCTCGAAAGGGGCGAGCGTTTTAGCATCAAGATTGTTCCAACCAGACTCGCTGCGTACCAATAGATGTGTGCCTATAATCGTGCGCAAGACTTTGTATTCGAGCCAGTTCTCTTGTGGGCTAATCGTTAGCACCTCAGTGAGCGGATAGCTTCTTACGGGCAAGGCCTCATAGGCAGCACCATAACCAGGCTGAATGAGAAACACTAAGCCTGTCAGGCACCAAGCGAGTAGGGGTGTTAGAAGGGCGATGCCAGTCCAACGGTGTAAGCGGTAATTGGAGAGGGTCACGCCTAATTCTTCGCGTCTTTGTTGAAGCTGTAACGCAGCAATAAATAACCAAAGATTCCGGAAAGAAGTGATCCTATGAGAATGCCTAGGCGCTCGTCGAAAATCATATCGATGCCGGTGCTCTCGAAGGCGAGCGAGCCAATGAAAAGGCTCATAGTAAAGCCGATTCCGCACAAGATGCCGGTGCCATACATGGACACCCAGTTCATGCCCTCTGGCATATCCGTAAGCTTCAACTTGATCGCGATCCAGCACATGCCGAACACGCCGATCTGCTTGCCGACGAAAAGCCCTAAGGTAATCCCCAAGGGAACGCCGTGCATGACTTGCTCGAAGCCAACACCCGCAAGGCTTATACCCGCGTTAGCGAAGGCGAAGATTGGTAGTATGGCGTAGGCAACCAGGGAGTGAAGGTCATGCTCCCATTCTTGCAACGGCCGCGCATCCGGGTCGGCTTTGTCGCGCATGGGAACGAACAGAGCCAGAATAACGCCGGTTAGTGTAGCGTGAACGCCCGATTTCAGCATGGCAACCCACATGACCACGCCGATTGCGAGGTAGACCGTACGCGAACTTACACCATAGCGATTGAGCGCAAATAATAGAGGGATACACAGGCCCGCGACAAGCAAGGAAAAGAAAGAAATCTGAGCGGTATAGAACGCTGCGATGATAATGATTGCGCCAATATCGTCGAAGATCGCTAGGGAAGTTAGGAATATCTTGACCGTAATGGGGACGCGAGAGCCAAGCAAAGAGAGTATGCCGAGGGCGAAAGCAATATCGGTCGCAGCGGGAATAGCCCAGCCGGAAGTGGCACTGTCATCGCCGCGATTAATAAATAGGTAGATTGCTGCTGGGACCAACATACCGCCAATCGCGCCAAACCCGGGTAACACGACCTTGCGCATATTCGACAGCTCACCTTCCATGACCTCTCTTTTGAGTTCGAGCCCCACTAAAAAAAAGAAAATCGCCATCAAGCCATCATTGATCCAGAGCAGCAATGGTTTCGCGACGACAAGTTCGCCAACGCTCACTTGGACCGGCGTGTCGATTATCAAGCTATACCAGCTGGCAAGTGGGGAGTTCGCTAAGACCATGGCCAGAGCTGCCGCAAACATCAGTAGGATGCCGCTGGCCGATTCCATGCGAAAGAAGTTGTTGATGCTGGTCTGAGCGGTCTGAATCATTAACAAGGGATCCTATCTGTAAGTCATAAGGCTTTGGAGAATAGCCTATTTAAGGTGTCGACATCTAGGCGATGGTCAGCTGTTTGCAAACTCACTATGATGTTCATTCAATACGAAAGTAAAAGGGGGATAGACCAATGCTAATGAAGAGAAGAATGGGTTTGGCCGCACTGCTAATGTCGATGTTCAATTTCGCGGCGCCTAGTATAGCGCGTGCGGACATCTGGGATGAGGTAGAACACGGCTTTGCAGATAGCGATGGGGTCAAAATTCACTACGCCAGTATTGGGGAAGGTCCTCTCGTCATTATGATCCACGGCTTTCCAGATTTCTGGTATAGCTGGCGGGATCAGATGACCGCCCTCAAGGGTGACTATAAGGTAGTGGCTATCGACCAGCGCGGCTATAACCGGAGTGACAAACCGGAGGGGGAAGAGCAATATGCCATGCCCCTATTGATTGCCGATGTGGCCGCAGTGATCCGTCATTTTGGGCAAGAGAAGGCGATCATAGTGGGACATGACTGGGGCGGAGCTGTCTCTTGGCAGTTCGCGTTTAACTACCCACAGATGGTCGATAAGCTCGTTATCCTAAATTTGCCTCATCCAGTGGGTCAGTTGCGGGAGTTAACAATCAACCCTGCCCAGCGCGCTAGTACCGCCTATGCGCAGCGATTTCAGGCTGGCTCTCCTAGCGATCCGGATATCTTCTTCGGCATGCCTATGACGCCACAGACGCTCTCCGGCTGGGTGACGGATCCCGAAGCAAGGAAGCGTTATATTGACGCGTTCGAGCTTTCAGATTTCGACGCGATGCTGGCTTTCTATAAGCAGAACTACCCGACACTGCGTGAGGCGAGCACAGAGATTCCTGTGCCACCACCGGTGCCTCACTTGAAGATGCCCGTGCTGATCTTCCATGGTTTAGCCGATACGGCTCTGCATTCCGATGGCCTGAACAACACCTGGGATTGGATCGATGCCGATACTACGATCGTGACTGTTCCCGGTGCTGGGCACTTCGTGCAGCAAGATGCAGCGGAGTTAGTGTCATCTACTCTGTACTGGTGGTTACAGGCGCGTCGTCAAGCGCGCTAATACAGAATGTTGCATCTAGAGAATAGACAGGTTGTGGGCTATTGATTAGGCTTATGGATTTTGACTGTAGGGGAATACTATGAAGTGGAATTGGACCATCCTTGCCGGTGTGCTTGCACTGGGCGGGAGTACTTCGCTATTAGCACAAAGTGCAAGCGATATAGACTATCCAGAGTCCTTCGATACCCCCATTCCACTGTTTACTGTCGCGTTGGGCGAATTCAGCTACCCCATATCGTCTAGGGTGCCTCAGGTGCAAGCCTATTTCGATCAGGGCTTCCAGATGATGTATTCCTTCACCACTGAAGATGCTGCCCGCTCTTTCCGCGAGGCGCAGTTGCTCGACCCTGACTGCGCTATTTGCTACTGGGGAGAGGCTTGGGCGTGGGGATCCTATCTCAATGGCCCTATGAGTCCAGACAAGTCGCCACGCGCCTTTGCTGCAATCAATCAGGCTTTAGCGCGCATCGATCTAGCCAGTGCTAAGGAGGCGGACTTGATACGCGCCATGTCGACGCGCTATGTAGCGGATTTCAGTGCTGATCGGCGCATGGATCAAGAGCGCGCCTACTCCGACGCGATGGCCTTACTTGCCGCTAAGTATCCAGACGATTTAGACATCGTGACACTCTATGGGGATTCGCTGTTCCTCTTAGAGCCACGCCGTGGCACTCGAGACCTCAACGATCCGAACGTGATTCGGTTGCATAATGTTCTGACTAGCGTACTGGAGCGGGACATCCGGCACCCAGGCGCCTGCCATCTCTATGTACATGCCACCGAGTCTACCCCAAACCCAGGGCTAGCAGAGGGTTGTGCCGAGTATCTAGGCACAGCAATACCCGGCGCAAGCCATATCAATCATATGCCTAGCCATACTTGGAATGAGATAGGTCGTTGGAGCGATTCGATCCGTGCCAATATCATGGCTTGGCACTCAGACCAAAAGGCCGCAATAGGTGAAGGCTTTGCGATTTACCCCATGCATAACTTAGCGATGCTGCTTTTTGCTGCGAGCATGGATGGGCAGGGGGCATTGGCGATTCAGGCAGGTAAGGACTACGAGAAGCTGATGGACAGCTCCATTTATCATGCACTAACACTTGTTAGGTTCGGACGTTTCGATGAGGTCGCAGCAGTTAGCAAGCGACCAGAGAATAGCGATTTCGACGGCGGTTCATGGGACTTCGCGCAAGGTTACGCAGCGCTGAAGATGGGGGATACGTTCACGGCTCGCGAGTATTTGGATAAGCTTGAGCAATTGGCGCGGGACACAACCGACAATTACCGCTTTCATGACGGTAAGAACCTGCTGAGCGTCCTCGCTGGCATTTTGCGCGGCGAGATGGCTTGGAGTACCGGAGACATGGCCAGTGCCGTGGCGGCCTTCGAGAGCGCTACGGATGCCTATAATCAAATCGTTTACGATGAGCCGGAGCCATTCCCATTCTCGGCGAAACACTGGCTGGGTGCCTCCTATATAGAGGTGGGGGAATACGCTAAAGCGATCACGGTATATGAAGAAGACTTGCGCGAACACCCTCATAATGGCTGGTCTTTATTTGGTATCAAACAGGCGCTGGCCGCCCAAGGTAGAACGGACCCGGACATCGACGCGCGCCTCGAGCAAGCATGGGCACGCTCCGATGTGTGGCTGCTCTCTTCGAAGTTCTAAACTTCCACTGGGGTCAGGTGTCACAACGATCCTGACCCTCCATACTTATGACAGCTTCGGAATTCTAATCACGACCTCTGAGTCCGATTTCTCCGTCTTCATCCCAGTGGCGTCCACAGGAGAATTGAAGGGGATTGCACGTGAGAATTGACTCATGCTGGTGCTGCTCAACGCCCGTCCGTTGCTATTGTTTTGTATTTCGGTGCGCACCTGTGCAGAGATAGAGAGTGTGTTGTTATCGAGCTCAGTAGCCAACTCTACATCACTGCCCTGCGCAAGCGAGATCACTACGCGGTACTCATCCGTCGATTCTTCGACTTCTATCTCCGCGGGGGCAGCGTTCGCAAAACCCACGCTTAGTCCCTGGCCACCAAGACCGAAACTGCCGAAATTAAACAGGGAAGGGTCGGATCCTATTTGCCCAAATAGTTGATCCATGCGCTGCTGCATTTGGGCGAAAGGGTCGCCACCAATACTAGCTATTGAAAAGGGGTCCAATAGCGATGCTTGGGCTTGCGCCTGTTGCGCAGCGGTGCTTTCGAGCTTGTCGAGGATCGCTTCGCGAGTCTCTTGTTTGCTGTCTTGCTGCTGGGCATTGAACAGGCTTGGAGTGCGACCAAGCGCGATGCCGATGGCGAGGCTGCCGACTAGGGCGGTACAGGCGATTGCTGTAATGAGTAATGACCGTTTGTTAAGTTGCATCTCTTCACCTCATAGGATTGTTCACGAAATGAATTGCTGGATGCGGGCCGAAGGCTCCGTGCTAGCAAATAAATGATAGGGACGCAGGTGAAAATTTCAAGGGCTAGCAGCGAGTGCTGCTAGCGTTCTACTGTGTACTTAATATCGACGCTCTGGCTGCTACCAGATTTCGCTTCGAGTTTGATGCGATCGCTAATACTGTAATCCACAGAGAGTGTGGATTCCGTTTCGAATAGGCCGACGCCGTAGCGAATAAAAATCTTAGGCGTGAGGTACTTGCCTAAGGTTAGGCTGCTGTTACTGGTATCGCCAGTGCTATTGATCGCCAAGGTGTCGAGACCGAGCTGCGAGCGCACCTGATTGGTGAAGGACTTGCCCTGATTGATACCGAGTGTGGTAATCGCGCCGGCTAACGCGTTGCTGTCCTGGTTGCCCATCTCGGCAAATGGTTTGCCGGTAATAAGCACGGCTAATATGTCACTATCGGGCAGTGAGGGGGTGGAGAATAGCTGGCTGCGGATGTTGCGCAGGGTGCCGTTCATCTGCACGCCAGCTTTCACGTCCTCTGTCTGACGAACGGCACGAATATCGAGTGCGGGGTTGCCAAGGCTACCGAAGAACAATAATTTGCCGTGCTCGATATCGAGACGGCGGCCGTAGGTTTCATAATAGCCCTCAACGACCGTCAGCTCCCCATATGTGAGTGGGGCACCGGTGTCGCGCTGTGTTATCTCCAAGGCGCCAGCAAGCTGCGCATCCAAGCCGAACCCCCTGAAACGGGCCTCGTCCCCCAGTTTGATGGCGACCTCGGCGGTCAAGTCCATTTCGCCTAGAATTCCTCGATCTGCCTGTGCCGCATTGTGGACAACTGGGGTTTGTGGGCCGTTATCCACAATGACAGTGTCCGTGGATACATCGATGGCAGACTCGGGCAACTCCGTTAGCTGAACATCGACTACCGGTAGTGTTAGCGTGCCAGTGACATTGAGGCTTTTCGTGTTGCCCGTGACCTGAAGGTCGGGAGAGATCTTGAGTAGTATCTCTGCATCGTTAGCGATCGTGAAGTTATCGCCTTCGATGTTAATTTCGAAGCTTCGCTCTGGCGCTAATGGTGCATTTATCTCGCTGAAAAATCGCAGAGTGCCGTCGCCCGAGGTGGCATGCCCTTGTATCGCCACGGTCTGATTGATGTCGCTCGTAACATTGACGGCGATATCCCGCAACTCTAGTCCTAAGTCTGGTATATCGACCGAGGCGTTGGTTAGCTCGAGATTGCCGCCGAAACGAGGTGCCGAGATTGAGCCGGATATGAGCGTAAGTCCCTGCAATTGCCCCTGTGTGCTCTGCAAGGACGGTAGGAAGGCCTCTATCCAGCTCAGGTCGTCGAAGGCAAGGTTTACACGCCCGTCTAGATCTTGGTTTGCCCGAACTGTCAGTTGAGCGTCGGCGTTGCCCTGTACAGACATACCGCTATCGGCGAGATTGGGCTGGTAGAAATCGAGAGTGCTAGTGATCTGCCATTCATTATCTGTGCGGGTGCCATCGATCTCAGCGTTGCGCCAATGGAAGGTCTGCGGCTCTAGTGGCTCAGTCTCGACGGCGGTGAGATCGTCTACTTCAGCTATAACAGGCTCGACGTGGATCATGCCTTCGCCTGCATTCACATTGAAGCGCAACTCGAGCGCCGAAGGGTCTGAGGAGAGCGACCCTGTCGCGCTGGCCTCAATGCTAAGCTTACCTTCGGCGCGGCTACCCACGGGCAATTGTGGCAACAAGACTGCGCCCTCTTGCCCGGTAAACACGCCGTCAACAGGGGCATTGAAGTGACTGAGTGGATAGTCGAGTAGTTGGGCGTTCGCAATGATCGCGCCAGTACTGGCCCAGTCTAAATCTAGGCAAAGTGTGCTCTGTTCCTGAAGCCAACATTGGCGGCTCAGTGTGACTGATTGGGCGCTTGCACTAAGAGTAGGTTCGCCATCGAGTTGCCACAGTCCGAGGTCGCTGAGTATGCGGCCGTTGCTGATGCTGCCGGTCCATTGTACTGGCTCTTCGAATTGCACCGCGCCACTTAGTGCCAGATCGAACTCTCCTATTGGCGCGCGCGCTGCGACTGTCACTTGGTGCTCTGCTGGCGTGCCCTGAGCGCTGATGGCGACCGAGTCTATGCGTTGTGAGTTAGCACCGCTGGTCTCGATGCCGATCGCGTTTATTTCTACCACATTGCTATTGTTAAGATACTCGCCCTTAGCCCTAAAACTGTCGATACGAGTGCCAGCAAAATTGAGGCTATTGCCGCTAGCGTCGAAGTTGACCTGGGGAGCCTCTGGGGTGCCACGTAGAGTGCCAGTCGCATCAATGCTGCCAGAGAGAAGGGGAGAGAGTGTGCCGATGTTTGAGGCGTCAACTTCCCAATCGAGATTGATGCTGTCTGACCAGTTGCCATTGACCGAGAGGGTGGTGCTACCGCTAGCTGCGCGCAGATCGTCAACCTGTAAGCCGTCTTGCCCGTAAACCAAATTGCCTTGTGCGCTAAGGGGGTAGCTGTTGAGTTCTCCAGTCACATCTATGATGCGCAGCTCGCCGGCGAAACCGCTATCGCTCTGTTGGAGGCGCAAATCGCCACTTCCGTTCAAGGCGCCAATAATGAGTCCTTCAGGAAGAAAAGGCTGGTACTGTTCGCCGTTGCGCTCTTCCACGTCAAGGTGGACGTCTAGGCTAAAGCCAGCCTCCCAATCTAGAGTGCCGTTTGCCGCAATACGCCCAGTGGTGCTTGTCACCATGAGTGTTTCTACCGCTAGGCTCTGCCCTTGCCAGCTCGTGGCCCACTGTAGATCCAAGGGAGGGACTATGACCTCACCTAGGGGGTCTTCGGCAGTAATGCTAGCTTCTCCGGAGAGGCGAACCGCTTCTAGGCTGCCCTCCGTAATGATTTGCGCGGAATCGATGCGCAGGCGCCGACCTCCAGCTAGGTCGGCGGAGCTTAGGACTTGGGGGTCAATGCGATGATTCAGCTGGAAGCTTCTCTCGCTAGTATCAGCGTTAAATAGGTTCAGCTCTAACTCGCCGCGGCTACTAATTTGCGCTGGTGTGATCAGTTCGTGATTGAGACTAATGCGATTCAGATTGCCCTCGAGGCGTAACTCACCACTCGCCTCTTCAAAGCCCTCTAGTATTGGTCCGTTATAGAGCCAGTTCAGGTTGAGCGCCAAGGGCATAGACTCTTGTAGATCTGTCTCTATGGAGCCTGATACCTGCACAGGCGGCGCGGCAAATTGCAGGCTGTTTAGGCTTAAGTGGCGCTGCGTGAGGCGAGCAATTAGCGTCAATGAGTCAATGCTGTAGGTCGCCTCGTCAAAAGCGATGTCGGCATCACGCAGTGCAAACCTATTGATAGCGATGTCCAGTGGTAGCGGTAGTATCCCAGCGAATGGGTCTGGACTCACCGGCTCCGTATTCTCGGGCGTTGGTGCGCTATGCCAATCCACAGCCACGCCAGAGAAGCTGAGTTGGTCGAACACAAATTCTCCGGAGAACAGACTCATGGGGTTCCAGCTGCTCTGCAGTGTGGCAACCGACACGATGTTCTCGCCATCGCGATAGCGAAGATTCTGAAAACGCATACCGGAGAGCAAGGTGCCTTGGCTTTGCTCAAAGCTCAGTTCCCGGGTTTCGCTTTGCAGTTGTGCAAAACCGAAATTCAGGAGCCAAGCGCTGCCGCCACTAGTTCCGACAAGCGCGCTAATGAGCGCAAGAGCGGCAACCAAAAAAATCATCAGTAAAGAGACGCTGATAGCACTTATACGAATGAGTCGAACTCGCCAGGTCGGCGCCACTTGCTGCGACGGTTGTGCTTTCTGGTCCTCATTACTCATAGATCGGGACCCATGGTGATGTGGAGGCGCAAGCCGCCGCCCTCGTCCAAGCCCTTTGCCAAATCCACGCGGATAGGCCCAATGGGAGATTGCCAGCGTACGCCGAGACCGACACCGGATTTTAGGGCTAAATTGGTATAGTCGGCGAAGGAGTTGCCTGTGTCATAAAAAACCGCGCCCCGCCAACCTGGTCGCACTTCGAAATCATACTCAACACTGCCGGTAAGCAAGTGCTTACCTCCTATTACTTCGCCTTCATCGTTCTCAGCGCCGATGCTGCCATACTGATAACCGCGCACGCTTTGGTCACCGCCGGCGAAGTAGCGTATGGTCACTGGCAGCTCTTCTACGCCGCCGACGATCGACGTAGCAATCTCTGAGCGAATTAGAAAGCGCCCGATGCCGATGTCGTGCACAAACTTACCACTCGCATAAAGTTGCACGAAACTCAGGTCTGAGAATAGCGCGTTAGAGGCGCCACTGACCTGTGTAAATAGGCGCCAGCCGTGCGTGGGATAGATGGGGTCGTCAGCTTGGGTCTTGGTCCAGTTAATACCGTTAATAGTGAGGTTGTAGCTCTCGACCACATCGTTGATCTCGGAGGTCTCGTGCTGATAGTTAGTGAAAATATTCTGCAACCAATCATCGCCAAGAAACCAGGCGTCTACGCTGGAACGGTAACTTACCCCGACCTTAAAAGTTTCCGTGGTGAAAGTATCGTTGTCTTGGCCGACAATGCCCGTAGAGAAGCTAATGCTCTCTGTGCTCGGCTCGCTTAGCGGTATGTTGTAGGTAAGATTACCGCGCTGATCCAGCGGCGATAGTGCCGCGTCGCCATTGAAGCGGTGCCCTGAGCGATTGAGGTAACGATCCTCATAAGCCAAGGTCAGACGTGGACCGATATCCGTGGTGACTCCGATTCCGGTCGACCAGCTCCGGCGCGGGCGCATATTCAAGTCGATATTCACGGGTACGTCGCGCGAAGTTGCAGCCCCTGTAACCAAGGACGAATCCAACTGCGGTGTCACCGCTACGTCGCTGAAGTATTGACTATTGTTAAGGCTGTCTCGCAGCTCGATGAGTGCATCTGTGGAATAGGGAGCACCGGCTCTAAATGGGACGAAGCGGGCAATAAAGGGTTCCGAGAGGGCCTCAATCGGCGTGATGCGTATCGCGCCAAAACGAAATCGCACCCCAGGGTCGAATTCAATCTGCACATCGGCGAGCTTGCGTTGTAGGTCGACGCGTAACTCCGAACGGATAAAACGAGCGGAGAAGTAGCCATTCTCTACCGCTATTGCGCTAAGGGACGACTTCAGGTTCTCGTAATCGCTGTGTACAAGTTGGCTGCCCGCGCGTATGGGGGATTCCGCTAGGTAATCTGCGAAAGGGTCGTTCTCGGAAAGAGTCCTGGTTTCATCTGGCGCGATATCTATGCTAATTTCGCCGAAAGAGACGGGTTCTCCTGGTGTTATCGCTATATCGAGAGCCCAGCAAGCGTTAGCCTCGATAAACTCACTATTATGGCTTTT
>CAXBOY010000097.1:0-11242 GCA_963977405.1 uncultured Gammaproteobacteria bacterium | reverse complement strand
AGCCTGTTTAGCTACACGTTGGTGCGGGCGCATATAATAATGCCCGCCTTGCTCGGCGCGTTTTACCCGCCACGGCTTTAGCCAATATTCTTGCTTGCGGAAATAATGGCAGACAAGGGATTTTCGAGTCTTATGTGGATCTTGCACCGTCTTGCCGCCGTGTAATAACTGCGCATGCCAGATCAAGACATCACCTGGCTCGGCAATGAACTCTTTGGCCTTAATATTGTGTTTACGAAGCTGCGCTTCCATATAGTGATTGAACTGCGGCATCTCATCCGCGTCAATGCGCGTTCCGCCGTTTCGCGCCTGAAAGGGCACAATCTTGTGACTTCCTGGATAGACAAGCAAGGGCCCACTTTCCGAGCAGATTGATTCCAACGCTAACCATACCACGACCAGTTTCTCGCGCTTACGCGGACTTATGAAAAGAGTATCGACGTGCGAGGGTTGGCCAGAGCCACGCTCGAAGTTTAGTGAGTTCATCAGCAGAGGCTCCCCATCGAGGAGTGTCTTTAGAATGTCGCGCAAGCGTTGGTCGAGCATGATAGAGCGCACAAGAGGTGATTCGAGAAACAGGTCATTTATCTTGTAAGGAGCTTGGCGTGCCGCAAGTGGCGCATGGGAAAACAATAGGCGTTCCTGCTTAGGATTTTCCAAATAGACATCGACGCTCAATTTAGAGTCTAGCTGTGTTTGCACACTCCAGAGCTGATCAACTAGGCGGTTTACGGCCTTTACCACCGCATGCGCGAAGAAGCCTTTCAGGATGACATAGCCATCAGTTTCCCAAGTGCTCATTTGCTCGGCGAATATTGAAGCCGGGTGGTTCCATGGGGATTGGAGGGCACCATCTTTAACTGACATCGAAATATCCTTATTCCCAGTTGTTAATTAATATATTGAAATACAAACAATATATAAGAGGGAAAAAATCCCACTGGCGCATTATATACGAAGTATACGAGAAAACCCACCCATTTAGCGGGCGATTCTGTTGAGAGAAAATATGTAAAGGGTGCTTGACACTTAGCTGTCTGTTTAGTTAAAGTTCTTGTCAAGCACACTTTACATTTTCGGCGAGGTAAAAATGAAACACTCAGAAACTAATGACACAGCGTGGGAGCGCAAGCTCACTAGTAATACTAAACAACTCGCGTTCTGGACAGGGCTATGGGTTCTGACTATGGCGCTCGCAAATTTCGGCAGTATCTTCATTTGGCCAGACAATAAACTATGGAGCTTTCTCGCTATCCTACTGAACACCTTTGTGGGTGCGGGGATGATCTTCGCTAATAGGCGGCAGCTGCAAAGTCTCGATGAGATGCAGCAGCGCATTCAGCGCGATGCTATGGGCGTAACGCTAGGGGTTGGGCTAGTGCTGGGATTAAGCTACTCGAATCTTGATGTGGCGAATCTTATTCCAGGCGACGCAGAGATCTCGGTGTTAGTGATAATAATGGGGCTTACCTATGGGCTGACGACCTTTTTTGTAGGGCGTAAGTATCGATGAAGAATCGACTAAAGGCTCTACGCGCAGAGCGCGATTGGACGCAAGCCCAGTTAGCGGCGCAGCTAGAGGTGTCGCGCCAGACGGTCAATGCATTAGAGACAGGCAAGTATGACCCGAGTTTGCCACTGGCTTTCAAGGCCGCGCGGATCTTCGGCCTGTCAATCGAGGAAATTTTCGAAGATGAAGCCTAATCTAGGTTGCGGGAATAGCGGAGTAGCCATACACGGCGACGAAGTGACACGCGGTGCCCGCCATTACGAATAGGTGCCACGCGAAATGGGCATAGTGCACGCGAGAGCTGGCCGCGTAGAAGGCCACGCCGACCGTATAGGCGATACCGCCAGCGAGCAACCAAAGCAGGCCCGCCGTGGGTACGCTCTCCAGCATCGGCTTTACCGCGACGATGATGAGCCAACCCATTAGTAGAAACAGGGCGTTGGAAAGCTGCGGATGAAAGAGTTTATTCGATGACTTCAGCACTACACCGACGACAGCCAAAGCCCACACGATGGTGCACAGCGCGATGCCCCAAGAGTCGCGCAGGATGCCTAGTGTAAAGGGTGTGTAGGTCCCGGCGATAAGCACAAAGATGGCCGAGTGTTCAATCATCCGCATTATGCGTTTACTGCGGCCCTGGGGCAGGGCGTGGTATAGCGCGGATGAGGCATATTGAAAGAGAATCGCGCAGGCAAAGATGAGAACGCCGACAAACAGTACCGTGTCGTCCTCTCCACTGATCTTAATCAGAAGGAAGGGGATCGCGATGATTGCCGCCAATAGCCCTAGCGAGTGGCTAATGCTATTGGCAAGCTCTTCGCCGCGGGTCTGTTCGCGGCGAGTCTTCTTCACTGTATCTGTGTTGTTTGCAACGTCCATAGTGTCCTTTTGTTTGCCTAATTACTCTCCGGGGCGATAGGTGGAGGAGGCGCGGCGCTCGACATCTTCTCGGTAGAACGCTACTTCTTTGAACTCACGGTTAACATATCGTTCCGCCTGATCGTCGAAGTGCCCAGAATTCGGGTGCGAACTCTGACCTCCTGCGAGAACACTCCAGGCTTGCAGACGCGGGCCGAATTCCACGACAGCAACAAAGCTATTACCAGAAGCACCATAGATTCTATCAGTACCGGGGAAAGCACGCGCCCCATAAGAGGCCAAGGCACCCCAGCGGGCCGAGGCCATGCCTACCGCTAAGCTTGGGGCATCGTCATCGTAGGCTAAGTCGATGTCACCTGTAAGGCGCTGGAAGCGATTGATCTCTCCCCAAGGTGTCTGCCAACTACCGAAGGCAGTGTCGAGCTCTGCAATGACTTCGCTAAATACCTGTAAGCGTTCGGCCTCAGGACTATCGGTGCCAAGCCAATTGATCTGCTCGAGCTGCGTTAGCTCATCGGGCGTGTCGATTCTCTGCGCCGTTGCCATGCCATAGAAGTGTGCTAATGACATAGCCACGGAATCCGCACGGGTACGCAGATCCCAATCACGTAATACAGTGATAGGTGCCTGCAGTGCTGGCCAGTTCGCACTATCGGCCTCCCACGCTGAGACTAGGCCGGGAATCAGCTGTTCGAAGCCAGGCAAGTAGGGGTCGTAAGCTAAATCGAGTAGGCTCTCTAATGTCAGATCCTGCGCAGCCTCTAACAATGGAATTGAATGCACTGCGCGGAAGTTCTCCGCATCTGGGGCCATATAAGCTGGGTAGTCCTCGCGCAGCGGGCTATCTTGCCCAGCCGCGGTAAAGGGGGTGGAGTTGCTGTTTTGGATATAGCCTGTGCTGGGGTTGATTACTGTAATCATGTCATTCACTGCATGCACTCCCTGCCAGTCAGTGGCGGGGTTACTGCCGTCCACCGGTTGCGAGTAGTCGAACAGGGGATCGCGAATGGGCATGAAGTTGCCATGGTAGTAGGCGATATTGCCCTCGGCGTCCGCGAACACGGTGTTATTAGAGGAGTTTGTGCGGATATCCATCATGGCATTGAACTCGTCGAGATTCGCCGTCTTCATGCGAAGATAAGATTGCCGTAGCGCCTCTACAGGGTTCCAGTTGATTCGTGTAACAGCCCAACGGTCTTCTATGCTGTGGGTGATTGGGCCATGGTGAGTATGAAACGCCGGGAAGCTGCGTGTGGCTATGCCTGTGCCGTCGCGGTACTGCAAGCTTATTTCGGAGACTGCGACTGGGCGCATCTCGTCGCCATAGCGATACACCAGTTCTCCATTCTCGCGCACTACGTCTTCGACAAACTCGTCTATAAAATCGGCTTGAGTCGAGGTATGCATCCAGCCAGTGGTCTCATTGAAGCCCTGATAGATAAAGAACTGCCCCCAAGTCACTGCTCCGTAGGCATTGAGCCCCTCATCACTTACCACATGGTATTCGCCGCGAAAATAGAAACTTGTATGCGGATTAATGAGTAACATAGCATCGCCAGATGCCGTGCGTGATCCGTCGACGGCGATGCCGTTAGAGCCTGCAGGTTCTTCGAAGATCGTCTTGGCCAGAGCATTGTCGTCAATCGATGAGGCGAGTGTTGGCAATGCTGTATGCGTTTGTGTGGCTACTGGTACCTTTGCCTCCATGCTCTCTATTTGGGAGTAGAAGTTTTCGATACGGGGCAGAGGTATCTGTTCGATGTCACCGCCTATCGAACCTTCGAAGAAGTAGAAGGGCATCCAGGGCTCGAATCGAGTCAGTAGTTGCGGCTGAACTTGGGGGTTCTTGGCGAGATAGTAGTTGAGTCCATCGGCGAATGCATCGCAAAGCTCCTGTAACCACAACGGTGCCTGTGCGTAGGCTAGGATGGCGTCTTCCTCTGTCATATAGAGTTTGGCGCGCAGATCGCTGTACAGCGCGGACTCTCCCTCCACTTCTGCTAGTCGCCCGATAGCCCAGATGTAGTTACGCTCTATACGAGGAAAATCATCCTCTGCTTGGGCATAAAGTAGCCCGAATACTGCGTCGGCGTCGGTTGGCGCGTAGATATGGCCAACCCCGAAGTCGTCGCGAATGATGCTGACGCGCTCGGCTATTGCCTGCAGTCGTTCTGCTTCTGTGACCACTGTGACGCTTGTACTTGGCGCCTGCGGGGAGCAAGAGGACGATAGGAAAGCAGCAAGGGCGAGTAGTGTGAGAGTTCTAAAGAATCTTGGGGGCATGCGCAATCTCCGCGACTTGAATGGGTCTTAGGAAAGTAAACCTGATTCGCGCTCAAAACGGAAGTTCAAGATACCCCAATGGACTAGGTTGGTTAGACTGGATTGATCTTATAGTCTCGCATTTGCGTATGTATCAGTGATATTAAACATAAGTGCTCTGCAAAAGGGCTAGGATTAATAGTGGCCGGAATGTCCCCAGATTTATATGTGCTTCGTGTCTATTTCGATGGGCTATGCCCCTTATGTGTGTCGGAGATCAATCATCTGCGCCGCCTAGATCGGCGCGGCAGCCTTGATCTGCAAGATATTAACTCCACCGATTTTCAAACGCGCTTCCCACACGTCGATAGGGTCGCAGCGGATCTTGTGCTCCATGGTGAATTGAGAGATGGCACTATAATCAAAGGCCTAGATGTGACTTGTATGGCGTGGAAATTGGTAGGTAAGGGGCATTGGTTTGCCTTTCTACGCTGGCCACTGATTCGTCCGGTTGCCGATTGTGGCTATCGCTTCTTCGCCAGGCACCGGCATCGCATTTCCTCGTGGTTTGGTCGGGCACCTGTATGCGAGGATAATCGCTGCAGCAAATAGCATACACTTGGCGCGAACACGGCCTAGTGCTAGGATGCGACGAACACTTTTCCAATCGCAACCGAGACTCTCCTTATGTCCTATCGCACCCCATTAGCATTGGCTTGTGCTCTTATACTTGCCTCCTGCGGACCTGCCGAACAATCTACGCCACCGGTCGAGTCGACCACATCAGAGCCTATGCCCACACAGGCAATGGAAACCGAAGCGGAACTCGTTGCTCGGGCCCGCGGTATTCACGAACGCGTGATTACTCTCGATACTCATAACGACATCGATACCTCAAACTTCGTGCCGGGTAATAACTACACGGCCGATCTCGACACTCAGGTGAACCTACCGAAGATGATCGAGGGTGGGTTGGATGTGACTTGGCTGGTCGTCTACACCGGTCAAGGACCACTAACGCCAGAAGGTTATGCCGCTGCAGAAGAGAATGCCTTGGATAAATTCCGCGCCATTCATCGTCTAGCCGAGGAGATTGCGCCGGACTCTATCGAGATCGCCTATACCTCTGACGATGTGCGCCGTATCAATGCCGCAGGCAAGAAAATCGCGATGATCGGGGTCGAGAATGCCTACCCAATGGGGCTGGACCTGAGCAATGTGCAACGCTACCAGGTAGCGGGTGCACGCTATATGTCGCTATCTCATAATGGGCATAGCCAGTTCGCAGACTCTAATACGGGCGAACGAGACGGCGTATGGCTGCACAATGGTCTGAGTGATCTTGGGCGCCAAGCGGTTGCCGAGATGAACCGATGGGGCATCATGATCGACCTGTCGCACCCTGCCAAGACCTCTAATATGGAAGTTTTGGAATTGACTCGTGCACCGGTGATCGCCTCCCACTCATCCGCCCGTGCGTTGAGTGAAGATGTCAGCCGCAACTTGGATGACGAACAATTATTGGCGATTCGCGATAACGGCGGTGTTGTGCAAACAACAGCCTTCAGTAGTTATCTTGATTCCGCTAAAAACAATGCGCATTCCGCTGCTATGAACGCGCTACGTAGTAGCATCGCGGCCGATCTAGGCTACGAGATACTCGATGGCGCAACAGCCCGAGCATTAGGGGAAGAAGAGCGTGCGGCATACCGTATGCGTCTAGCGGAGATCGATGCACTAGCAGCACCGCGCATTGCTGCGGAAGTCGACGCGATAGCTCCTCCAGTGGACGTCGCCGATTTCGTGGATCATATCGACTATATGGTTGACCTGATTGGTTTAGAGCATGTGGGAATCAGTTCAGACTTTGATGGCGGTGGCGGAATCTCTGGCTGGAATGATGCATCTGAAACCTTCAACGTGACCTTGGAGCTGGTGCGTCGTGGTTACACCGAAGAGCAGATATCTATGTTGTGGAGCGGCAATCTGTTGCGCGTATTGGATGATGTGCAGCGCATAGCGGCAGAGATTCAAGCGAGCGAGTAAGCACTAGAAATAGAAACGCCTGCAGGCCAAGTTAGTTCGGCTTGCAGGCGTTTTTTTATGGGCTGCTATCGATCAAGCAGGGCATATATGCGGCGAATCGCACGAACATCGGCACCCGGTCCGCGTATCTGTCCGTAGTTCTGTGAATGATTGCTCAGGTCTATTTGCTCGGCAGTTTGCTCTGCACTCAGGCCGCGGACCTTCATGGTCTCCGTCTTCTGCCACAGGTCGGTCAGATACGCTTGGAATTGGCTGATTTTTTCTTTGCCCTGCAGCGGCGCACCGTGACCCGGCAAAATCACATCGAAATCCACTGCCTTGAGAGCCTCGAGTGTGCCCACCCATTCCTGCGGGAAGCTGTCGCCCATATAGGACAGCGAGGGCAGCATCATATCGCCAGTGAAGACGAGGCCTTCTTGGGGCAGGTAAACCACTACGTCGCCAGCGGTATGGGCGCGGCCTAGATGGAGCAATTGGATCTCGCGGCTGCCTTCACTCAGGTCTTGAAAGATTGTCATCTCAGACTCGAGCGTGATGTTCGGCGGTGTCGGCACGATCTCGCGCAAGGAGATCATGTGATCCTCCTGAGACTTGAGTAGCCGAGCAACGCGGGCACGCTCCTCTGTTCCGGTAGTATCGGCCAATTGTGCACGCAGGCGTTCGACAGTTTCAGGCACACCCTCTGTAAAGCTAAGCATGGTGGACTCGGTTAGTACATCGCCCATCTCGCCGTTGAGTTTGGCGCGGGTATAGCTGTGGCCGATGATCTCTACCGTATTGGGGAACACTTGATTGCCGTGGGCATGATCGAAGTGATAGTGCGAGTTAACGAGGTAACGCACGGGCTTGTCGGTGACAGCGCGTACCGAACGCAGAAGGGCGTTGGCAGCGTTTGGCGTGACATGGGAGTCTACTAGAAGCACGTCGTTGGCGCCTACCAGCATCAGCGCGTTGCTCATAACGTACACCTCTCCGGTGCCCGTGACTTGATATACGCCATCGGCCATCTCCGTGAAGATGTGTGAACTGGTCTCGATTACAGAGGGAGGCTCGCCCTGAGCATTGACATAGCCGAATACGGCTAAGAGGAATCCTGAACCAATCAGGCTCAGTACCGCGGTATTAAACTTCTTCTTTTTATTCATGGCTGAAGGTCCTGATCTTATTGTTTGTATAGGTCCGTAAAGAATGGCTCTTACGTTCCTGCATCCTACGCCAATCCGCTTTAGTGAGGAAGAGATGGTAAAGCGCTGCGTACCTGCAAAGACGCACACATCCACAATCTGCCCTAATACATACATCAACCTGCCACAATTGCAGTGCATAGTAGCTTACACGATCAGATAGAGTTGCTGACATAAGGAGTACAAGATCATGCTAACTAAGCCGAACGATTCGGGTGATTATCCCGTTGCAATGTCTCATTCAGCCGGAGCGCCCACGGGTCGACACGCCCAACGAGCACGGCCTCGTGATTCTTATAACGGACTCTATCCGGTCGACCAGTCAACGCAGAGCCACGAGACTGAAGATGACATGATGTCGATTCTATGGGGTGATGTCTCCATGAGTGCTCGCCACCCCAGCCGAATCAACGCATAAGCGTTTAGCTATACAGTGCCAAGACTCTTTGTACTTTAGGGTCCTTGGCCATGCGCTCGCGATGCGCCATGACGCGTGGCAGTTTGCTCAGGTCAACGCCATCGCCCTCTAACCAGCCGGCGATGGTGAACAAATACATATCTGCAACCGTATAGTGCTCGCCCATAACCCATGGGCCTTCCAGCATGCCGTTCTCGATGAGTGCCATCGTGTCTCCCATCGTCTGCGGCACCTTCTTCTTCATCGCCTCTATCGCGCTTGGATCGTCTGCCCAGCGAATGCCACGCACACGGTGTGCATGGGCTACGTGGACCGTGGAGCACAGATAGCTGTTAAATGCCTGCATCTTGGCGATGGCAAATAGGTCGTGTAGAGGTGCGAGCTTTGCATCGGGGTAGCGCTGACAAAGATACAGCAGTAAGGCTGGCGTCTCTGTGAGGATGCCCTGTTCCGTGACTAGTGCTGGCACTCTCCCTTTTGGATTAAGAGCTAAGTATTCCGGTGAGCGCTGCGCCTGATTAGCGAAGTCTAAAGCGATAGCTTCATAGGGTTCACCTATGTGTTCGAGCGCGAGGTGAACGGCGAGTGCACAGGTCTTGGGGGCATAGTAAAACTTCAACATTTTGTATTCCTTGTTGTTTTCCTAGTGATGGTGGAGGCTTAGTCTTCTGCCCACTTTCTTAACAGATTGCTGCGTGTCTTGAGCATGAGCTCTAGTGCTGCGCCGTCTTGGTCTAGCTTGGCTCTTTGCAAAGCGATAAGGCGCTCAAGATCGAAGAGGATCTCGCGCTCTTGGGCATCGCGCACGAGGCTGCGAATCCAGCCCACTATTACTAAGCGCTTGCCAGATGTGACCGGCTCTACGCGGTGCAAAGTGGTTGATGGATAGAGCAGCATAGAACCGGCATCTAGTTTGAAGGCTCGCTCGCCAGCCGGTTCGTCAACAACGAGACTACCGCCCTCGTATTGTTCGGGGGCATTGAGAAAGAGTGTGAAGCTCAAGTCGGTGCGCTGGCCGCTCATAATGGCATCATCGACATGGGTACCATAGCTCATGCCCGCCTCGTAGCGGCTCATTAAGAGGCGAACGATGGCTTTCGGCCTGCCCGCCGCGACCACGAGTTCATGGGCTAGAAGCGTCTTCTCTACCTGCGCGAAGGCCGACTTCAGCGCGGCATCTGGGCGTGCCTGAAGATTATTCTTGCGCTGTTTAGCATGCCAACCTGCAGTCTGCTTGCCGTCGACGAATTGCGCCCCAGACTCCGCGAGAGCTAAGCACTGCGAGAGGAGGGCGGGGGGGAGAACTTGCGCAATTTGAAGCAACATCTTGTGTTTCCTAATTGAGAATGATTCTTGTTAGGTGTATAGTCCGAACCAGTTTAGTAGGCGAAATCGGCAAAAACCAGCCTACTATGATAATGCCTTTGTGCTTGCGGAGATGCTATGGAAATTCGAAATAGGGTGTGGCTCGGTCTTGGGGTGGTTGTTGCCGCCAGTGCGGCTTTTTACGCGGGAACCAGCAGCCAGACGGATATGGGGCACGATATGAGCGCCATGGATGAGGAAGGCGGCGAAGGCGGCGAAGGTGCGAGCACCGAGGACGCGATATCTAATGATGCTGTATATCTGGCGCAGCTGTCCTTTATTCGGGGGCATCTCTACGTGGGTGTCAGCCTTTACCGCGAGGGCGATCTAGAGGCCTCCGCTACTCATATGAAGCATCCTGGCGACGAGCTCTATGCAGCGCTCTTGCCCGCCATCGAGTCTCGTGAAGGTACGGGTTTCGGTGATCAGTTACAGAATTTGGCGGATGCCGTGATCGAACGCCGTTCCGCTGCCGATGTTGAGGCGGCATATTCGGCTCTTCTAGTGGCAATCGGCGCGGCCGAAGGCGCAGTGAAGGACTTGAGTGCGCGCACACTGGGTGAGGTTATTGTCGATCTAGTGCGCACTGCAGCGGCAGAGTACGACATCGCGGTGGATGACAATGGCATGTTAGTGGAGCCGCATGAGTATCAAGACTCTTTAGGATTTGTGCATACGGCGAAGGAAAAATTTGATCTGCTTGCCACTATGAGCGACAACGAGGCCGCGCTTATGGCTATCGATGTGCAATTGGAAACGCTCTTGCCAATCTGGCCAAGCCTGCAGGCACCGGAGAAACTCTCAACCGACCCTTCGGTAATTTATGGCGCCGCCTCGCGCATCGAATTCGCGATAAACCAGCTATAAATTCACGATAGTGCTAGGCCTGTAGAATGGGCCTAGCATTTCTGTTTCTAGTTCCCGTTTAAGAAATCCAGAGCGAGTGCCGTCATGGTTTGCACGCCGATTGGCAGTGCGCGCTCATCCGCGAAGAAGTTCGGCGAATGATTAGGAAACACGAGTTCGGGATTGTCTGGCGCAACGCCAAGGAAGAAAAACATTCCCGGCACCTCTTCCGCAAAATAGGAAAAATCCTCCGCTCCAGTGACCCGTGGTGACTCGACCAAACCGGGGCCTACGACGCGGCGTAGCGTGGGCATCATCTTGTCGGTAAGCTCTGGATCGTTCGCGGTGACAGGATAACCGATGTCGATGCTGACATCCGCAGTGGCTCCAGCGCTGGCTGCTATTTGCGTGGCGGTGCGTTGCACACGCTGATGAATATCGTCACGCGTTTCGGCATCGAAGGTGCGAATGGTGCCGACCATCTCTACGCTTTCCGGAATGATATTATTTCGCACGCCGCCATTGATGGCACCGACTGTAACGATAGAGGGTGTTAGCGTTACATCCAGCTGACGGCTGGGGATGGTCTGCAAGCCCAAGACTATCTGCGCAGCAACCACTATAGGGTCTATGCCCGCCCAAGGCTGAGCGCCATGGGTCTGCTGGCCATGCACAGTGATCTTGAATTCGTCGCTAGAGGCCATCATGCCTTGCTTGCGCACGGCAATGGCG
>CAXBOY010000096.1:0-11393 GCA_963977405.1 uncultured Gammaproteobacteria bacterium | reverse complement strand
CGGATGGGAGCCTCGATATCGTGGGGATCGGTAGCCATCGCTCGCGCGGTCTTAAAAAAGGCACGGTCGTCAATATCGAATCGACGGTCGAGTCTATTCAGCGCGCCATCGAAGAAGCTGAGCTCATGGCCGGCTGTCAGATTCATTCCGTATATGCAGGCATTGCGGGCAGTCATATCCGCAGCATGAACTCCCACGGCATCGTCGCGATACGCGATGGCGAAGTGACCCGTGCCGATATAGAGCGCGTGATAGACGCCGCTCAGGCAGTTGCAATTCCAGCAGACCAGAAAGTGCTGCATATCCTGCCGCAGGAATACATCATTGATTCGCAGGAAGGTGTTAAGGAACCACTGGGAATGTCGGGAGTGCGTCTAGAGGCGAAGGTGCATCTAGTGACTTGTGCAATCAACGCCGCGCAGAACATCGAGAAGTGCATCAAGCGCTGTGGCCTAGTAACCGAGGAGATAATTCTTGAGCAATTGGCCTCCAGCTATGCAGTACTCACTGAGGACGAGAAGGAGTTGGGTGTCTGTTTAGTGGATATCGGTGGTGGCACTTCGGATATCGCAATCTTTACCGAAGGCGCCATACGTCACACAGGCGTTATTCCTATTGCGGGCGACCAGGTGACGAACGATATCGCCATGGCTCTGCGTACGCCTACCGAGAATGCCGACGAGATCAAGATTAAGTATGCCTGTGCCCTTACGCAGTTGGCGAACGTGGGTGAAACGATCAAGGTGCCGAGCGTAGGTGATCGTCCACCGCGTGAATTGTCACGACAAGCTTTGGCAGAGGTTGTAGAGCCGCGTTACGACGAGCTTTTCACGCTGATTCGTGCGGAGCTACAGCGCAGTGGGTTCGAGAATCTTTTAGCCGCCGGCATCGTGCTTACCGGTGGTACTTCCAAGATGGAAGGGGTGGTTGAGTTGGCCGAGGAGATCTTCCACGCGCCAGTGCGAATTGGTATTCCACAGAATGTAAAAGGTCTGTCGGACATCGTGCGCAACCCTATCTACTCCACCGGCGTAGGACTGCTGCTCTATGGTGTAAAGCAGCAACAGGACCGAGATACGCAAGCACCCAGTAAAGAAGTCAGAATTGGTTTAGGTGATCGAGTCAGTGCGTGGATAAAGAAGAATCTGTAATTCACTTTCTAAATTTTCAGTAAACAAAGTATTTCAAAATTTGTAATTAAAATGAGTCAGGAGGCCGTATGTTTGAATTAGTCGATAGCTTGCCACAAAATGCAGTAATCAAGGTGATCGGTGTTGGCGGCGGTGGTGGTAACGCAGTTCGTCACATGATCGCGAATCATATCGAAGGCGTGGAGTTTGTTTGCGCCAACACGGATGCTCAAGCATTGAGCAATCTGGGTGCTAAGACTCTTTTGCAGATGGGCAGCTGTGTTACGAAGGGTTTGGGCGCAGGCGCGAATCCGGAGATCGGTCGTCAGGCAGCTCTTGAAGATCGCGACGAGATCGCCGAGATTCTTGCGGGTGCCGACATGGTATTTATTACTGCTGGCATGGGCGGCGGTACAGGAACTGGTGCAGCCCCGATATTCGCCGAAGTAGCTAAAGAGATGGGGATTCTAACCGTTGCGGTAGTAACTCGTCCGTTCCCATTTGAAGGTAAGAAGCGTTCTTTGATCGCCGATCAAGGCATTCTTGAACTCTCTGAACATGTCGATTCTTTGATCACAATCCCAAACGAGAAGCTATTAGAAGTGCTCGGCAAGGCGGCGACTTTGCTTGATGCATTCAAAGCAGCGAACGATGTGTTGCTTGGCGCTGTCAAAGGTATTGCGGATCTCATTATGCGTCCTGGCATGATCAACGTGGATTTCGCCGATGTGCGCACAGTTATGTCAGAGATGGGCATGGCGATGATGGGCACCGGTTACGCCAGTGGTGAAGGCCGCGCGCGCGAAGCTGCAGAGTCTGCAATTCGTAGCCCCTTGTTAGAAGACGTTAATCTGCATGGCGCTCGCGGCATCTTGGTGAATATTACTGCTGGCGAGAATCTCTCGCTTGGTGAATTCACCGAAGTAGGCGACACAATCGAAGAGTTTGCATCCGACGATGCCACTGTAGTGGTGGGTACGGTAATCGATCCAAGCATGGGCGATGAAATCCGCGTGACTGTGGTAGCGACAGGTTTGGGCGAGCGCGCCGTAGCAAAGGCAGCGAAACCAGTTGAGAAGCCAGCGCCTAAGGCTGTGGTAACTGACTATCGTCAATTGGATCGACCAGCCGCGCTGCGTTCACGCACAGCGTCTGCCCACACGATGCCACAGACTGGCCTTGCACGCGCAGTTGGGGCGGATACGGATATGGACTATCTCGATATCCCCGCTTTCCTGCGTCGTCAAGCGGACTAAGACTCCCGGGCTAGAGCCCTTAATGCAGAGGTCAATCTGCATTTGAGGGCCTAGGCGACAGGCTGAGGCTAGGTCTTGTTTGGGTGAGTCAGAGGCTATAGGCCTAGATGTTTTAGCTAGCTATGCTTGTAGTGAAATGTTTGGGTTATGAATGGAATTTTGCTATGCTCCCGCCTGCATTCGACCTTTGGGTCACGCAGGCTTCACCTTCAATCGGGAAAAGACAACGCTATGCTTAATCAAAGAACATTGAAAAACGTTATTCGAGCCACAGGTGTGGGTTTGCATAATGGCGAGAAAGTCTACCTGACATTACGGCCTGCGCCGATCGACACGGGTATTGTGTTTACCCGTACTGACCTAGACCCAGTCGTCGAGATTCCTGCCACGGCCGAGTATGTAGGGGACACTACGCTTTCGACAACTCTGGTTAAGGGCGATGTACGCATCTCCACCATCGAGCACCTGATGTCGGCGATGTCCGGTCTTGGGATCGATAATGCCTATATCGATGTAAGCGCGCCGGAAGTCCCGATTATGGACGGCAGTGCGGGTCCATTTGTGTTTTTAATTCAGTCTGCTGGCATTGAAGAGCAGAAAGCCCTGAAGAAATTTATTCGCATCACCAAGCCACTGACTGTCTCTGATGGCGATAAGTCCGTGAGTCTAGAGCCCTTCGATGGCTTTAAGGTCAGCTATACCTTGCTTTACGACCACCCCGTGTATCGTAAGTATACTAAGACCGCGAGTGTCGACTTCTCCAGTACCTCATTCGTCAAAGAAGTTAGTCGCGCCAGAACCTTCGGATTTATGCATGAGTTCGAGGAGTTGCGTAATCGCAACCTAGCTTTAGGTGCCAGCATGGATAACGCCATCGCGGTAGGCGATTATAAGGTATTGAATGAAGACGGTTTGCGCTACGAAGATGAATTCGTGAAGCACAAAATCCTCGACGCGATCGGCGATCTTTATATGATCGGCTTCAGCCTGATCGGAGAGTTCAAAGGATATAAATCTGGACACGCATTGAATAATGCATTATTAAGGTCCTTGGAAGATAACAAAGACGCCTGGGAAATTGTCAGCTTCGACACTGATGCGCATGTACCGATCTCTTATATGAAACCGGTATTGGCCGCCTGATAGTTTTCTGTCACCGTGCTATATTTGTAACCCATTGATTTTTGGGTATAAGTTTGACGTCCGGCTGCATAAGCATGCCTCAGGTGTTCTGAATCAAGACTTAAGAGAACGCCTAGACTCATGAAATTGATATTAGTTGACCAGCGCCATGGTCAAACCCGAACGATCGTCCTAAAGGGGTGGCTCAAAGGCCTCCTCTCGATTTGTATTCTTGGCGCGCCTGTCGCCTTCGGGTATCTCGGCTATCAATTCGCCGTCTCGCAAGATCCTCTAGAATATTCCCACGAAACTACGCTCGCTTGGAACGAAGACCTTTCGAAG
Source organism: uncultured Gammaproteobacteria bacterium (assembly GCA_963977405.1). Lineage (GTDB taxonomy): Bacteria > Pseudomonadota > Gammaproteobacteria > Pseudomonadales > Pseudohongiellaceae > UBA5078. The sequence goes on along the minus strand of CAXBOY010000096.1, from coordinate 7,543 downwards.
CAGGCTGACGCGCTTGACCGTCTCAAGCGTGAGTCCGAGGAGCAGCTCGAAGCCCTCACCTTACGACTTGCCATGTTGCAGGCCCGTCTATTGCGGATGGAGGCCCTCGGTGAGCGCATTACTACCGTTGCCAAACTAGATACTGGGGAATTTAACTTCTCTAGCGAGCCAGCGGTCGGTGGACCTCTCTTATCAGACACCGTGCCCTATTCGCCGCCGGCCTTTATAGAGGCGATCGCGGAGCTAGAGCAACAGATCGCAGATCGCGCTCAACAATTAGAGATTCTCGAAGGCCTGATGACCGAGCGTCAGTTTGAGGCCGATGTTTTCATTACAGGCCGTCCGGTTAAGCAGGGCTGGCTGTCTTCCCCATTTGGTCGCCGTACAGATCCCTTCAACGGCCAGTTAGCTTGGCATGGCGGCATCGATTTTGCGACGGGCGAGGCAGGCGAAGATGTAATCGCCGTCGCCGCCGGCGTGGTAACCGCTGCAGGCGAACGCCAAGGCTACGGCCTGACTGTCGATATCAATCACGGCAATGGCTATGTCACACGCTACGGCCACGCCGAGAAACTCCTCGTCGACGTTGGCGAAATAATTCAGAAAGGGCAGACTATCGCGCTTGTGGGCAGCACCGGTCGCTCGACTGGTCCGCACGTTCACTTCGAAGTCTATAAGCATGGTCGTGTCGTTGACCCCGCGTCCTATATTCAGCGCACCGAACGCTAAACTCCCCTAATCCAGCAAGTTTGCGGAGCAATCACCGAGGTGTTGCTCTGTTTAACTGTGTCGTCAGGCTAAGCATTCGAGCCTCACAACTCCACAATCCAATTCAATAGATAAGTGAAATTCATCATGAGCGTAAAACTCCTAAGAGCCATATTCGGTAGCAGTAATTCCAGACAGCTGAAACGAATTGGGAAAATAGTAAATAAGATCAACGCATTAGAAGAGGGCTATGCGAGCCTTTCCGATGATGAGATCCGGGCTAAGACGGTCGAGTTTAAAGAGCGCTACGACAAGGGCGAGACTCTGAATTCGATTCTTCCAGAGGCCTTTGCAATCGTGCGTGAGGGTAGCAAACGGGTCATGGGCATGCGGCATTTCGACGTGCAGATGATTGGTGGCATCGTACTGCACGAGGGCAATATTGCGGAGATGAAGACCGGGGAAGGTAAGACGCTGGTCGCAACGCTGCCAGCTTATCTGAACGGCCTGACGGGAGAAGGCGTCCATATCGTAACGGTGAACGACTACCTCGCCGAACGCGATGCGAACTGGATGCGCCCCTTGTACGAATTCCTTGGGTTGAGTGTGGGGATTGTCATTTCTGGGCAGAGCCACGAGGTCAAGCAGGCGGCCTACAACTCCTCAATTAGTTACGGTACTAACAACGAATTTGGCTTTGATTATCTGCGTGACAACATGGCTTTCCGTATGGAGGATAAGCTACAGAAGAAGCTAAATTTCGCGATCGTCGACGAAGTGGACTCTATCTTGATCGATGAGGCGCGTACTCCGCTTATTATCTCTGGCGCTGCCGAAGATAGTTCGCAGCTGTATATGGCGATAAACTCACTCATACCGCGTCTCGAACGAGGGGCAGGCAAGCCTGAGAAAGCCGGTTTCTCGATCGATCGCGATACCGAGTTCGTAGAGACAGGCCATTTCGTAATCGATGAGAAGACGCGCCAGGTAGAACTCACAGAGTCTGGTCACGAATATGTAGAAGGTATGTTGAGTGAGCAGAAACTACTAGAAGAAGGCGAGAGCCTCTATGCCGCGAAGAATCTTGGCTTATTGCATCACATACACTCTGCCTTGAAGGCCCACTACCTGTTCAATAAGGATGTCGAGTACATCGTCCAGAACAACAAGATTGTACTGATCGACGAACATACGGGTCGTACGATGGAGGGTCGTCGCCTGTCCGAAGGCCTACACCAAGCAATCGAGGCGAAAGAAGGTCTCGCTATCCAAAGCGAGAGTCAGACACTAGCCTCAACGACGTTCCAGAACTATTTCCGCCTCTATAAGAGCTTAAGTGGTATGACTGGCACCGCGGATACTGAGGCCTTCGAATTTAAGCAGATTTACAACCTAGACGTTGTCGTAATCCCTTCGAATAAACCGCTCGTTCGCCAAGACAAGAATGACCTGATCTATCTGTCTATCGAGGAGAAGTTCGAGGCCATCGTGAAAGATATTACGGAGATCAGTGCGAAAGGCGCGCCAGTACTAGTAGGTACTGCGTCAATCGATACCTCCGAGATTTTGTCGAACTTCCTCAAAAAGGAGAAAATCGTTCACGAAGTTTTGAATGCGAAATTCCACGAGAGAGAGGCGCAGATTATCGCGCAAGCTGGACGCCCAGGCGTCGTCACTATTGCCACCAATATGGCAGGCCGTGGTACGGATATCGTTTTGGGGGGTAATTGGGAGCACGAGGTTGCGGGACTAGACAATCCAACCCCCGAGCAAATCGATCAAGCCAAACAAGCGTGGCGCGAGCGTCACCAGCAAGTACTGGATGCGGGCGGTTTACACATCATTGGTACAGAGCGCCATGAATCACGCCGCATCGACAATCAGTTGCGCGGTCGTTCGGGCAGGCAAGGCGATCCAGGTTATTCGCGCTTCTATTTGTCCCTAGAGGACAATCTGATGCGTATCTTTGCCTCCGAGCGCGTAAAGAATTTCATGCAGGCTTTGGGGATGGAGCGTGGCGAGGCTATCGAGCACGGCATGGTATCCAAGTCTATCGAGAAGGCGCAGCGCAAAGTGGAAGGGCGCAACTTCGATATTCGTAAACAACTTCTGGAATACGACAATGTGGCGAATGATCAGCGCACAATCGTCTATCGTCAACGTAATGAGTTGATGGCTAGTGAAGACATTTCGGAGCTGATCGGCAATATGCGCAATGAAGTTGGCAATGAGATTGTTAGCTCGCATATTCCACCACAAAGCATTCCTGAGCAGTGGGATATCGAGGGACTAGAGCAGGGTATAGAGGCACAGTTTGGCCGCAAGCTTCCTATTCAACAATGGCTGGATGAGGACGAGAAACTGTTCGAGGAAACTCTGCGGGAGCGAATTGTTGCTGTACTGAATGAGGATTATGAGAATAAATCTGCATTGGTGGGTGAGAAGATGCGCCTGCTAGAGAAACAGATCGTTTTGCAAATCCTCGACAATCTCTGGAAAGAGCATTTAGCGTCGATGGATCAATTGCGTCAGGGCATTTTCCTGCGCGGCTATGCGGGCAAAAACCCGAAGCAGGAGTATAAGCGCGAGGCCTTCGAGCTGTTTCAGCAACTCCTGTCTAATCTTCAGCACGAGGTAATACGTTTCTTGAGTCATGTGAAGATTCGTACTAACGAGGAGATCGACGAGATAGAGAAGCAACGCGAGGCCGAGCGCGCGCGTGAGAAAATGCTGTTCCAGCACGCGGAGAGTGCGTCGCTTGCGCAAGAGGCATCGGCCTCTGCAGGGGAAGCTGGAGGGCAAGGCGCAGGCCCCGCTGGCGTTGAAAAAACACCATTTGTACGGGATGGTCACAAAGTCGGCCGTAACGATCCCTGCTATTGTGGTTCGGGTAAAAAATTCAAACAATGTCACGGCAAGCTGAGTTAAGAACTATGAGTAAACAAGAGATAAGTGCGCAGGACCTGCTGTCTGTCCCGGGTGTGCGAGTAGCTGCGGTTGCGAGTCATATTCGTTATGCGAACAGACTCGATCTAGTGTTGATCGAGCTAGCACAGGGCAGCACTGTTGCGGGGGTTTTTACGCTCAACGCCTTCTGTGCCGCTCCGGTGCATATCGCCCGCAAGCACCTGCTCACTAGTGGCGGTGCTATTCGCTACCTGTTAGTGAACACGGGCAATGCAAATGCTGGTACTGGACAGCGCGGGCTCGATGATGCGCTCGCTTCCTGCGAATACGTGGCGAAACATGCAGATGTGCCTGTGGATGCGGTACTCCCTTTCTCTACAGGGGTGATTGGTGAGAATCTCCCGATCGCAAAGATTGCCGCAGGTGTGCCGAATGCCTTTGCCGCACTCGGTGAGGATTGGCTAAATACCGCTAAAGGCATCATGACCACTGACACAGTACCAAAAGCGCGTTCGGTAAAGATCGAAATCGGCGGCAAGCCTGTAGTGATTACTGGCATTACTAAGGGTGCGGGAATGATCAAGCCGAACATGGCGACGATGCTCAGCTATGTGTTCACCGACGCCAAGATCGAGCAGAAAACTTTGCATGGACTGCTTAGCCGCGTCGTCGATCAGTCTTTTAATCGTATTACGGTTGATGGCGATACCTCGACGAACGATTGCTGTGTGCTCAGCGCCACTGGGCATAGTGGCGTGGCTATTCAAGTCTCTGATGCTGCGGGTTTCGCCGCATTCGAAGAGGCCTTGCAAGGCCTTGTAAAAGAGTTAGCGAAAGACATCATTCGCGATGCGGAAGGCGCGAAGAAATTCGTGACGGTGGATATTCAAGGCGGTGGTAACACAGATGAATGCCTCAAGGTGGCCTATGCCATTTCCGAATCTCCGTTAGTGAAGACAGCACTTTCTGCCTCTGACCCGAACTGGGGGCGCATCCTCGCTGCGATTGGCCGAGCGGGAGTGCCCGAACTCGACGTTAGCAAGATTAGTATTCATCTTGGCAAAGTCTGCATAGTAAGCAATGGCACTCTTGCCTCTAGCTATACCGAAGCGCAGGGCCAGGCGGAGATGAGCAAGCCCGAGATCGAAGTTACGGTCGATCTAGCGCGCGGTCAAGCTCGCGAGACAGTGTGGACTTCCGATCTTTCCGAGGAATATGTCCGCATCAACGCCAGCTATCGAAGCTAGGCGAGACGCTATGAAGACAGTGCATGTAGCCGTCGGCGTTGTGATCGATGAGGCGCGCCACGTGCTGGTTTCCCTACGTGCCGCCCAAGCACATCAAGGTGGGCTGTGGGAGTTTCCCGGCGGTAAGTGCGAGCCGGGAGAAACCATAGAAGAAGCGTTGCGAAGGGAGTTGGACGAAGAGCTCGGCATCCAAGTACTAAGCGATGCGCCACTATGCAAAATAGTGCACGATTACGGCGACAAGAGAGTCTTACTCGAAGTACGACGGGTGTTAAGCTTTGCTGGCGCGGCGCGGGGCAGAGAGGGGCAGGCAGTACGCTGGACCGCGCTAAATAGTCTCGACCCTGTACAGTTTCCAGCGGCGAATCTCCCCATAATTCGTCGCATCCAATTAGCCGATTGTATCGCCATCACTGGCAGCGCTGTAAGTAACGCTGCCTTCGCCGAGCAATTGAAAAAACTAATTTCTAAACACCCACCGCTAATTCAATTCCGACAACGCGATCTTAGCGATGAGGACTTTCAAGTGCGCGTTCAAAGCGCCCTAGCTCTCTGTCGAGCGCACGGGATCCCTTTGACGATCAATACTGACCCTGCTCGCTTCGAAGCGCTTGGTGGCAATGCCCTGCACGTAAATAGCTCGGTATTAAGGCAGCTCAAGCATCGGCCAGTCCCTGCGCAGATGCTCTTTAGTGCGTCCTGTCATTGCGTCGAGGAATTGCATATGGCCGCTGCGTTACAGGCAGACTATGTTCTGCTCTCTCCAGTTGCCTCGACCTCGAGCCACCCCGAACAAAGACCAATGGGGTGGGAACGTTTGGCGCAGTTCACTAGTGCGGTTGACCTGCCGATATATGCTTTAGGGGGAATGACAGCGGACGATATCCCCAAGGCATTCGCACATGGGGCAGTTGGCATTGCGGCCATCTCTGCATTTTGGGATAGCCCAAGCGACGAGTAAATTTTAGCGAAAGTGCTACTATCAAGAGGAACTTAGCTTGTAGAGTGTGACTTGAATCACCGCTTTTCTAGGTAATAGCTTGATTTTATTGGAGTTAAGCGCATAATTTCAAGAAACCGAATCGCATTATAAAAACAGCTTTCAGTAAGGACCACCGACATGTCATTAGGCGTTCAGAAGGCCAGCGCAGTTCTCGCGCTTCTCACATGGATGGGCGGTGGAATTGTCTTCGCGGACCAGGCCGTGTTGGTGCAAGAGGCCGTACTGGTCGAGTCTAATCCTAATCCCGACACGCCTGCGACTAGTGCTAGTTATATGACAGGTGAGGGTTGGGCCGTAACAAGTCCAAACTATGTCGACTCGGCGGTCATGGTGTTCGATTTCGGCACGGCTAAGAGCGTGAGTCAGGCTGTACTTAGCCTACCACTTGAGGCGCTGTACCCCCGTGGTGGACAAGCACCAATGCAGGTCTATGCTTTCGCCGATAATGGCAGTATAGAATTGTCCGACTATAAAGCCGGCGGTTCGCTCCCTACGGCTGAATTCGATGCCGTGCAGGCGTCAGCAGGAAACTCTTCTGCAATACTCTCACTCGATGTCACGGGTGCGGTTAACGCCATTCTGTCTAACAGTCGTTTCGTGGGCATTCGTGTGCATAGCGCTGCGATACCAGCGGATGTGAGCACTGGATTTCCCGTATGGACAGGGGTGAAGTTTCGGCCTTTGTATAGCATGGATTACTCCACCGGCACGCCACCAGCCCTGCCTGCCGATCGGCCGCGTTTCGACGGCTACACACTCTCTGTTCCAGGGCTTAGTGCTCCCGGAGTGGGGGCATACAACGTGGACTTGGCTTTAGTTGATCCTAATAGTTTGGAATTCGAGCTTGCTGCGGCCACCGATATTACGCCTCCCGGAAGTATCAGTGGCTCGGGTCTTAGTGGCATGCAGCTGCTCAATTGCAGCGCGTTCACCGCGCCGCCCGGCTCGAAGACTTTGGCCCCTGGCGCACCCTCGTTCAATACTACCACCGGCATTCTCGATATCCCTGCGATGCTCTATGGAGGCAAAGAATATCGCGTGCAGATGCAACTGCTTGCGGCGACCAACCCAATGCGATTTCGTTTGCGCTCTGCCACTGACGTGGTTCCCGGCAGCACTAATTCCGTGGAGAGTATCACTCAGTTTGGTGGTAGCCTCATCACGCAGCCCACGCAGGATTTTATCCCGCTTTGTCACGGCTGGGTTTTGATTGGCGACACTAAGAATAATAGTCTTGTCGAGCGCAATGTAATCTCGGGTGAGACTGGCGCCGTCTATAAATTCAACACAATCCCCGATCAGATGGAGCTGGATAGCAACTCCGGCACGGTATTCCTATCTTCGCATCCCGAATCGCAGCGTATGTATCAGTTGGATATTCCTAGTGGTGCCTTCACTTATCATCGCTTGAGTGAGGGGGGGCGTAGTTTTATTCCTCGAGATTTCGCCATTGGCGAAGACGGCAATGTATTCGCATTACTCTTCGACCCAATCTATGAGCTCGAAGAGGATGGTCCAGCAGAAGAAGGTCTATGGATGGGGATATTCAATAAGGATGGCGACCCTACAAGGGCGGCCATACCCTTACTTGGGCCCGTCCGCATCGAGTATGACGCGACTAAGAAGCATGTGTTCCTGACCACCGAATCGAATCTTGTAACCTTCGACTTCAACCCTA
>CAXBOY010000095.1:0-11559 GCA_963977405.1 uncultured Gammaproteobacteria bacterium | reverse complement strand
GCCGATCTCGAGGTCAACTTACTCAAACGCCGCGTTACTCGCGCGGGCAAACGCATCAATCTCAGTCACAAGGAGTTCTGCCTGTTGGAGCTCTTGATGCGGCGCCAGGGCGAAGTGTTGCCACGCTCGATCATCGCCTCGCAAGTGTGGGATATGAACTTCGACAGCGACACCAATGTGATCGATGTCGCCATCCGTCGCCTACGCTCCAAGATCGACGATGAGTTCGAGCCTAAGCTGATTCACACCGTGCGTGGCATGGGCTATAAGCTAGAGTTGGAGCAAGTCGATGAAGCCTAAGCTCAAGCGGCCACTGTCCCTATCGCTGCGCGTAATGCTATTCGTGATGCTCGCCATCGGGCTTAGCCTCTTGCTGATTAGTCGCTTGGTGCTCAGTACCGTAGAGCGGCATTTTATCGAACAGGATGCCGACGAGCTGCGCGTGATGGTGGACTCTATAGAACACGCACTAGCGCACGATGATGGTGATTTCGTCTCGATGCCTGCGAGCCTTTCTTCCGCGATATCGGGTCACCATGATGTTTTCTATGAAGTCAAAGACGGGGCAGGTGCCATTTTATTTAGTTCCGCCGGTTTGGATTTTACTTCCGCACTCCCTAGTGTTTCTCCTGCTGCGACTGTCAACGCGGAAAACTTGGAATTGTGGGCGATCGACAGCAAGACCTATCGTGGCGTCGTAGTCGCGAGTTCGATTGCGGGTGTGAGCTACCAGATCACCAGCGCCATCGATATGGAGTTCCATATGGAATTCTTAGACTCTTTTCGCCAGAGCCTATGGTTGATCATACTCGGTGCTGGCGTGCTTACTCTGTTGGCGGCATGGGTTGGCGTTTACCAAGGCCTGCGCCCGCTGCGCGGAGTCAGCCACCGAGTGCGCACCATTCAAACCAATAAACTGGACACTCGCCTCGACCCTATCGCCGTGCCCATCGAACTGCAGGACTTGGTGCTGTCTTTCAATCAGATGATCGAGCAGCTCGAGGTGGGCTTTAGCAAACTCTCGCATTTCTCCGATGACATCGCCCATGAGCTGCGCACACCCTTAACGAATATGATAACGCAGACTCAGGTGGGTTTGTCGAAGGCGCGCAGCGATGCGGATTATCGCGAGCTGCTTTACTCCGTTTTAGAAGAGCAGGAACGCTTGAACAAGATGGTGAACGATATGCTGTGGCTCGCCAAGAGCGAGAACGGCTTGATCAAACTCAGCAGCACGCCTATCAACCTGCAGGATGAGTTTCAGGCCTTGTTCGAATTTTTCGATGCGTTCGCCGATGAGCGGGGTGTTACTCTCGCGGTCAATCCGAAGAGTGTCTTGGTGCGCGGCGATCGCGACTTGCTACGTCGCGCCTTCACGAACCTACTCTCCAATGCGATCTACCATTCGCCGAAGAATGCTGTTGTGAATGTCATCTTGGCACAGGATGAAGATTACGCCTGTATTACTGTCGAGAATAACGGGCCTGTGATTGTCCCAAAACATCTGACCAGAATCTTCGATCGCTTCTATCGTATCGATCCGTCACGTGCACGTAATAGTGAGGGGGCAGGGCTAGGCCTCGCGATCGTCAAATCGGTTATCGAGGCCCATGATGGCAATGTCCAGGTCGAGTCTAGTACTGCACTAACTCGGTTTACCGCGCGTCTGCCGAAAGTAAAGAATGGAGCGTCTCGACCTATGGGGCCGGATAAAAGAACGAGCTTTAGCCTGCTTTCTTAGCAGTAAAGGTGCCTTGCGCCATTGTGACCTGTGGGTTGCCGTTTGCTCCATCATAGTCACGGCGAGAGCAGGGCAGTAAAACTGCGAGAACTTAATTGCAGTGTTCGGGTGACACGGGTGTTGGAAGGGCGAGGGGGTTGGGCGTGACCTTGCCTTCGCTAGCTAGTTGCTCGAACGCGGCCTGTTGCAGCCCACGCACTTGGGTACGAGACATACCTAGCTCGTAGCCAGAACATTCATTCTCGCCGAGTGAGCGTGGGTCTAAGCCTGTTACGTTGCCGAACACGACTAGTGCCTCGAGATAGTAGCCATAGTCACTCGCGTGGTAATGATCATAGGTCCACAGGTTTACCTTACCTAGTTCGATACCGTCATAGGGGTTCGAGTCGGCGACTCCTAGCGTCATTGCGCGCGTCCATGCCTCCCCCACTGGGTTGACCGACTTAATTGCCGCGGCATTGGCGGCGGCTTGATCGTAGCCGGCACGAATGTCCAGCGCCATTTGTTCGATTGGCTTGCCCGACCAAGGGCGGTCTTCCACGTATACTTGATCGGCCCGAGACCAAGTTGCAGTGAGATACACCTCGACCTCTGGATTCAGGCCATGAAGGAATTCAGCCATTTGCCCTGCGGTCTCTATTAGGGTAGCTGGGTTGCCTGGTTGCGCGCTATCTAATGTGCTATAGCCATGCATCACCACTGTGTCCCAAGGTCTGCGTCCTATTACGCCGCGTTTCTCTGCAAGATGGAAATCTAGCCCGCTGCCGCCTCGAGTCTCCAAAGCCACCTCGTAGTCGAGGCCGGCTTGATCCGCGAAAGATTTGAACAAGGCGGGTACGCCCCCTATGCCTTCGTTATTGAGATCTGTCACGGTATCGGCACGATAAAATCTTGCGGCCGATCCAAAGCCATAGGTGAAGCTATTGCCGATAAACAAAATACTCTCATCCGCAATCGCAGCACTGGTACTTAGTGTTAAGAGTAGGCTTGCGAGCGTAGTGCTTGTGAATCTCATAGGGTGATCCTGTTCATATCTGAATGAATTTTAAACGAATGGGCGCTTAGCGCGGCGTCCAATAGAACACTTCCCAAGTATATAAGGGTTCGTTCTGCCCGCGGATAACCTCTTCGGCGAAATCGTATCGCATCGGCATGTTGTTGTTGCTGCCATAGCTTTCGAGGTAGGGAATTTTCGCTTCGCCGAATATTTCGGTCGCCTTCATTGCAAAGGTTTCATCGCCCACGCGTATATAGCCGTTTGGCGCTACTCGCGCGCGTTTAGCCCAATAGCCACCGTCTGGTCTAGTGGCAGTAATAATGCCACCGTCATCGGTCGAGTAAATCATGTGGACTACGAAAGGAGGAAAGCCTCCAGTCTTGATCCAGCCGACTCCGCGACCGTTCACAGTATTCCAGTCAGTAGGAGGGGGCGTGAGTGTGCCGCCGATACGCACACCGGCGATGCGTGTGTAGGGTGCTGTAAATACGTAGTAGGTAGCGCCGATAACTATTACCAAGCCCAATGCTATGCCTATGTTTCTTATTGTTTTTTTCATTTTTCAACCTTTGAAATGAAGAGGGGCCAGAGCCCCTTGCGTGCAAGTGACTCTGGCCCCTCAGTCGGAAGCGACGATGTCTTACATCTCGTCGTTATAGGTGTAGGTCAAATAACCGGCAAACATTTCGTCCCAAGTCTGCAGGCCCCCTAAGGAGTCAACACTTGGGTCGACGGCACCTGGATTGAACTCAGAATTGTCGAAAGCGCCATCAATCACTACGCGCGATCCCGCTGGAATTACTAGTGGGTCGGTAAGGCGATAGGTTGGCTGCCAGTTGAAATTGTAGTTCGCGACATTGATGAGGTCTTCAGAACTGTGGTCTGGGTAGATCACCTTGAAGCGCATGTCTTTGCCACGAGTGTGCATATGGGGCCGGAACGCGAAAAGAGTCACTTCCTTGTCGAAGGTATAGCTCGCATACATGCGGTGATCCATCTCGCCAGCAGGTATTACTAGATTCTTCCCTTCGTGGGACAGGCGGTAGGTGCGGAATTCATGCTCTGGTACCTCGTCCGCTAGGTAAATACCGATAGCAGTGCGATCACGTACCTCTTTACCCATAGTGGTGTAGTGGGAGTCTAGGCGAATCTTATAACCCTTGGGGATAAGCACGCCGGTGCCTTCAGGGAAAACTGTTGCGGCCTCTTTACCCGGGGCATAACCCTCTAGGAAGCGCACCTCACCACGCTCTTCGGCTTCCAGCTCGCGGCTGTATTGAGGCTCAACGATGCTGGCGATCATGTGGTGCACTACAGAGCGCTCTTGAGGCACGAACTGCACGGCTTTTACCCATACGTCATCCTCGAAGGGGAGGTCGATGATGGGGTATCGGTAGTCGATTACGCCTGTCGCGGGCACAACGAAGTCTTCTGCATAGACTACTAAGTCTGGCTCGCCGAGATCCCAGCCTTCCTGGAAGGTAAGGCCTGCCAAAGGCTCAGCCATATTGTCGCCGCGCGGTGCGCCGGCGTCGATCCAATGTACAAGGGTTTGCAGGTCTTCGTCGCTGATATATCGAGCATTCTGGAAGTGCTTGATGTCGGGATCTACCTGCGCGGGAGGCATGCGCTTAGTCATGAGCGTTTCACGCATCATTGTAGACCAGCCCATGACCATCTGATGGCTGTCCATCGCGAATGGGGCGATGCCGCCTTTACGGTGACAATCGACACATTGCTCTTTCAGGATTGGGGCGATGTCGTTGACGTAGTCAGGTGCGTTTGACGCATGCATCTGCTTGCCAGGAAACGCAACTTCACAACCGTCAGCAGCCATAGCGATGGTCTCAGCGCTACGCGTATCTCCGGTTAACGCAGTCTCTAGCGCTGTGTCGATCTTCATGCGGACAGGGTCATTGGCACGTGCGCCTGACTGGACTGGGCCGCGATAGAGTATCTGCATGCGCTGAGGGTCGATGATGACGACTTCCCCAGCTTTAGTGATGCCAAGGGACTCTGCAACGAGTTGCGAGCTGTCGATCAACATTGGCCACTCGTAGTCGAAGGTCTCCGCTTCCTGACGCACTGCATCGCGACTTTCACCCGCAATATTCAGCATGAGGTAGCTGATGTTCGCGTTCTTATAGTCTGTCTCGAGTAGTTTGTATTTGAAGTTGTCTTCGTAGTTGGCTTCGCAACCGTTCGCCTGGGCAACGATCACCAGTGCGTCTTGGTAGCCATACTTGTTGAGTTGATGAAAATCGCCCTTAACATCCAACAAGGCGAAGTTGCCAATGGGATCTGCTGCCTGTGTGGGACTGACGTAGGCAAGGGTAGCCAATAAGCCCGTGGCAAGGGACTTCCAGTACTTTATTCTCATGAACAACTCCTTTTTATTATTCTGCGTCATTTTTAGACGTCTGTTTTCGAATAAGCTTACCGAAAAGACTGCGCAAACATTAAGGTATGCTGATCAGGGCAACTATAGTCCTAGACAGTTCGTGTGTAAACGCATTCAAGAATCTGTTGCAGATATAGAAGTCGAAGCAACTGCAGTCAAAAACTCACTATTCATAACAGCTTGATTTCCTTACACTGGGTTTCGTGATTTTCCTTCAGGCTCCTAACCCTTCCGGAGATTAAACGTGTGAAAATAATAAAAATAAGCACAATCAATGACCTACTAAGGCCCGTGCTCTATGTCAGTACGATGTTTTTCTGTATTTCAGCTCACGCGCAATATGGAGTTAACGATGGTCAATGGGCCAGTTATGCTGGCGATGCTGGGTCCACGAAGTACAGTGGCCTAGATCAAATTAATGCCGATAACTTCGATCAATTGACTCTAGCGTGGAGTTGGCGCTCTTTAGATGGCGATCTGAACTTCGACGATGTGGATCGAGAGGTCTCTTTCGGGCGCATGCAGGGCACGCCTCTGATGATTGATGGCGTCCTCTACATGATCACCTCCTTGAATCAAGTGGCGGCCATAGACGCGGTAACGGGGCAGACCCTATGGCACTTCAACCCCGAGGTCTATCTTAATGGGGCTCCGGTAGGGGCCTTGGGCTTTCATCAGCGTGGTGTAGCTTATTGGAAAGATGGTGATGAGCAGCGCATCTTAGTTAGCACCAATGATGGCTTCGTTTATTCGCTCAAACTAGAAGACGGCTCGGTCGATAATAATTTCGCCAATGGGCGCATCGATTTGACCGACGGCATCCCTCGAGCTACGCGGGACGAGTTGGATTATTTAGGTTCGCAACCACTGGGCTCGGTCTCTCCACCCATAGTCGTTGGCGATATCCTAGTGGTGTCGCAGATCACCTCTAACAGACCTCGATACAAAGAGCGTCCTCCCTTATGGATTCGGGGCTACGATATCCGCACTGGCGAGACGGCTTGGACCTTTCACACGATTCCCTTGGAAGGCGAGTTTGGCAACGATACTTGGGAAGAGGACTCGTGGCGAACAGCCGGAAATGGCGGTGTGTGGTCCATGATGAGTGCGGATCTAGAGCTGGGCTATGTTTACCTGCCCATGGAAGCGGCTACCGACGATTTCTATGGTGGACATCGTCCAGGTGACAATTTGTTTAGCGAGAGCATTGTAGCTCTCGATGCGCGTACCGGTGAGCGCGTTTGGCACTACCAAACGGTGCATCATGGCGTGTGGGATTTCGATAATCCAGCGGCTCCTAATCTGCTCGATATCAATGTGGATGGGCGTACGATCAAAGCCTTAGCGCAAGTGACCAAACAGGGTTTTACCTATGTGTTGGATCGCGTAACCGGGGAGCCCGTATGGCCGATCAACGAACTACCTGTGCCACAGAATGGCCTGCCGGGCGAGCGTCTGTCTCCCACTCAACCCTTTCCGTCGAAACCGCCAGCTTTCGCGCGACAAGGCATGTTTTTGGAATATCTCGTCGACTTTACGCCCGAGATCCGTGCCGAGGCCGAAGAGATTCTGAAGGACTACACCTATGGGCCGTTGTTTACACCTCCATCTGAGACTGTGCCAGGTGGTAATCGTGGCACCATCATCCTACCCGGTGCGGGGGGTGGTGCAAACTGGACTGGCGCAGGGGTAGATCCCCGCAATGGCATTCTCTACATCCCTTCGAGCAATAGTCCGAACGCACCATTGATGACGACGCTGGATCCGAGCGAGTCGAATTTCGATTATCTGCGCCTTTCCAACCAAGCGGTGCGTGGGCCTAGAGGCTTGCCAATTCTCAAGCCACCTTACGCCACCATCACCGCCATCGACATGAACAAGGGCGAGATACTGTGGCAGCAAGCCAATGGTAAAGACTATGCCCCAGTCACCAATCATCCTGACCTTGTAGGTATTGATTTACCTCCGTTAGGTGGCGGAGGTCGGCAAGCGGTGCTGGTAACTGCAACGCTATTGATACACGCGCAGACTACGTTGGACGGAGCGGTATTGGTGGCCCGAGACAAGATGACGGGGGAGGAGTTAAAGACCATAAACCTGCCAGCCAACGGCGGAGGTGCGCCGATGACCTACTCCGTTGACGGCAAGCAATATATCGCCCTGAGTGTACTTAGTAATCCAGTGCCGGAGTTGTTGGTGTTTGCACTTCCCTAAACCAAAACTGCGGGGACCAAAGGGGACCGACCAAAGGGGTCAGAGTAACTTGAAAATTCAAGTTACTCTGACCCCTTTGGTCCTATCTACTGATTTTGTGTAGGGTGTAGTCATCGCAGCCATTGAATACGGCGAAGCTCCGTAGAGACAGCGCGAGGGCTGCGTCGAATTCTTCTCGCTCGCCAATAGAGCTCTCTATATGCAAGTGCAGCACATCTAGGTGTTTGCTTTTCCTATCTGCTTTGCAATCCGCTCGACCCACTAGCGCCTCTCGGTACAGGATTGGCAAGCAGAAATAGCCAAACTTTCGTTTAGACTTCGGGGTGTAGCACTCGATGCTATAGTTGAAATCGAATATTCTCTCAATGCGAGTGCGGTGAATTACAGCGTTATCGAAAGGGGAGAGAAGGCGCACCTTACCATCGCTTCTCGCTCGCTTCATTTCAAATAATTCTGGTGCGGCGAATACGGTGGGCAGGCCTGGTACAGTGAATTCGATTAGAGCCCCTTGTGCTATACGCTCATTTAGTAAAGCGTTGATCGTACTCCGAAGCTCCTTTCCTTGACGTAAGTGCGTAATTTGTTTTTGTGTGGTAAATCCATGCGCTGTAAGTGATGAATCGATAAGGTAGTCGGAGAACTCGCGAACGCTAGGCTCACGCGTATCTGTATAATTTGGCAACACCCGTTCGCGTAAGTCATAGATTTTCTGCATGCCCTGACGGGATGAGACCATCAAATCGCCCTGGAAGAATAACTTCTCTAAAGTTTTCTTCGCGGGTTTCCAGTTCCACCAACTTCCTTGCTGCTTTTTGGGAGATTCGAAATCCCGCGACCGCAAAGGTCCATCGCTTCGAATGCGTGCCAACACTTCCTTCTCGTCCTTTTCGCTTACACTCGCAAACCAACCTGATTCGCCTCGCTTCACTGCATTCATGCGTGGCAATGCGAAACGATAGTCACGCATTGGCAGAAAAGCTGCTGCGTGGGACCAGTGTTCGAATATTTTACGCTCTTCTAACAAACTCTCGAGATGTGGGGGCTTGTAGCTAGGGATGCGCGACCAGAGGATATGGTGGTGCGCGCGCTCCACAACTGCGAGCGTATCAATCTGCACATAGGAAAGATGCTCGAGGGCGTTAAGCGTTGCTTGCTTGCCGGCACCAAAGGGGGCGGCCTTCGTCAGCCCTTGATGGTGGAGGGCTGCTTGGCGCAGGATTTTGCGCGTATCTGCTGTCGATGAAGTCTTTGGCATTGAATAGCTTGAGCTGTGAGGGGAACTCGCATCATAGAGAACCAGAGGAACCGAGTCGATCAAAGCGATCAAAGGGGTCAGAGTAACTTGAATTTTCAAGTTACTCTGACCCCTTTGATCCAGTCGATCTTCTTCAGGTGCTGGGTACTCTGTCAACTCTTACCATTACCTCATTGCGACGCAGAAACGGCAATGCGAATGGAGAGTTATAGGCAGCGCTTATGACCTCGCCTTGAACTGCGATATTGGATTGCTGCAGTTTGTCCAATAGCTCTGAGCTATGGGTGGCGAGGTTCCTGTCGGTCCAGCGGCCGGAGTAAGTGACGACCGCGAAGATTTCACCAAGTACTTCTCGGATAGAGACCGCAGGGTTGGTCGGAAGCGGAACCGTGTCTATCGTAAATTCGCTAGGCACGACAAAGGCAATTTTCCAGCCCTCGGGAGTTGAGGTCTCTTGTACTGGAGCAGTCATAGCGATTTTGCGGCTAGGCGTCTGCTGAACCGGTGCCGTCATCGCGATTTTGGTCTGAACAGAGTTCGCGCCCGATATGTACTTGAACAAACGAGAGAAGCCCTCGTTTGCCGCGTTGTTGCGATCGCTCTCTCCCTCTATCAAGGTCTCCGCCAGCAGATAGGGCGCGTACTGCCGATACTCTACGCCATCGACTTGTGTGATAACGCTAAAGTCTGGTTCCTCGATAGCCATAGTGACGCTCGCCGTAAAACTTACAAGCAAAAGTGAGGTGTAACGAACTAACCTTGTGATCATGGTGCTCTCCTATGGATTGCGTCTACTTATACGCTGCAATTCTGCGTGTGGTTCAATTCGGAGGGCAATGCAAAACTCACAGATCAAAGGGGTCAGAGAGAACCAAAGGGGGACCGGGACCAAAGGGGTCAGAGTAACTTGAAAATTCAAGTTACTCTGACCCCTTTGATCACCCCTCAATCGTTTAGATGTAGTTGCTGGACTCTTTGGCTTATTGTGGAGATGACATGATCATAGTGTGTTGCATATTCATGGCTTCGCGGGCACGGTTCCGCTCCGATTGCATCAATTCGCCTACCGCTGGTCCGCCCTGATTGTAGATACCGCCACGCAGCGCGAATCGCAGATACTCCACCGATTCTGCATTGTTGCTAGCCTTGTTGGTAAAGAACGCGACAGCCTGATCCATTAACTCGTCCTGATTCTCTGCGTTCGGGAAGGCAAGGATATCGGCGACGACGGTTTCCAGCAGGTTCAGGTTGTCCAGGATGATGGCAGCCTCGGGTGACTGGCTGTACAGGTCAGGCGCGATAGCCGGCGCCATTGGCAGTTCGCTAGGCGCGGGGAACATCGTCATACCACCGGAGGTACCGGCCTTATTCCAGAAACGCTCAAGCGCTATATTTACCCCGCCGTTGAACTGGCTGTCCAAACCTTGCAGGATGACCGCCTCCAACGCGGCGAGTTGCAGCCATTGCTGTGTCCACAGAAAGCCGCTCAACAGTGGAAACGCCGATTTCAGCCCATTAGCCTGGTCGTGCTCCAGCAGATAATCACTCGCCTTCGGTGCACTGGCTACGGAATGTTGATCGTCGCTAAGATAGTCGTAGATCGCTTCTGTGACGGCGGCGCGTTTGTCTTCGATCGAATCATCGATGTAGATAACAAATAGTCTTTCCTCGAAGTTTCTGCCGCGTTTGAAAACCTCCGCAATGTGAGGATTTATGGCGGAGCTGTTCTCGAAGGCTGCTTCCGCCGCTTCGTGGCTGTGATTGCCGCGCATCATTTCCATAAGCCTGACTCGTGCCTCGACCTCCAGATTGTGGTGCGGGCCATTGCCCATGCCCATGGGCATGTCGCCGCCATGCGACATCATGGCAGAGGCCATCATCTGGCTCATGGTCATTTTGGCCTGCTTGTTCAGGCTCATTTGTAGTTCATTCTGAGCCTGTTGCGTCGCCGGATTGGCATTGATTGCAGCAATTTCCTCAAAGGATTTAGCTTGGGTGACGTCGAAGGCGTTAAACAGATCCGCGACCTGCGGATACTGCAGCCGTATCTGGGTGGCTTCCTGTGCCATCAGAGCATTGGTAAAGAGGCAGGCAACTACCATGGCTGAGGCCAGTAAGGTCTTTCTTGTGACCGGCTTAGGCTTTCGATTCAGTTTGTTTCTCATGTTCCAATTCCTCGATTGGTTCTATTTTTACCGTTTACCTGATTAAGGCTGGTGGAGAGCCAATCTATTTGTTGATCCCGATTGCGGGATGTGAAAACAGTATAAACGCATCACTTAGCAGGTTCCATCGCACTCCTGAGTTTCGCGATTTCCCTGTAGGCCAGAAGCAATTTGATAGATCACTAGCGCTTGGCACAAGGCTAGTATTCTCGAATCTAGCGTTGGAATAGGAAGGAGAACTTCACGAAGATCTGATCGCCGTTCCTTCTTAGGTCGGTCGATTGGATGTCACAACATGTCAAAGCGGGAGATGAGCAGACCAAGTGTTAGGAAGGGACACAAAGAACAATGTGCAAGCAGCGATTGCTGCTTGCACATTACCCAAGGTTCAAGGATTAACGGTTACCGGGAAGTAAGCGTTGGAATAGCAACAGACATTATCGAATTGGCTATCTGGAGCCTCGAAATTATCTACTCTAAGGCGGATTATGTAATTCCCAGGCTCTGGGAAGGTCACCTGAGTTGAAACCTCGGTCCATTCATTAATGTTTGGATCGCCTGGATTGTTTTCTGCGCGTTCACTTCCACGAATCTCCGGCGTTTCTATTTCCGGCTCAGCTGGGCCCTGATGCATAACCCAAAAAGTGCCAAGATCGTAATAGGGCAGAACGTCTGCATAACCATCACGCTCCCCTCGATCCTGCATCAGCGCAGAAAGCGTGAGTGCCTGGCCGACTTTGACGGTTTTAGGCTCTGCATATATACCCACTTCATTAACGGATTCAG
>CAXBOY010000094.1:0-11630 GCA_963977405.1 uncultured Gammaproteobacteria bacterium | reverse complement strand
CTGTATGACCACCAACTCGTTGTTAGAGGCGAGTACTCCCAAGCCGATTAATGCGCCACCCAACGCAGTGAAAGGCAGCATCTCATAAATACCCGTAGGCATAATGCGTAAGGTATAGAGCAACGCATCCGAGGCTGTATAGTCTTGTGAACCACCGCGACCAAGCTCATCGGTCAGCGTGAATATAAAATCCAAACTAAACGTTAGTCCCAGCACGACCAACATGGAGAGCAAAACACTATTGCGAATATGCGCGTCGATTAATCTCATGCCAGCGCCTCGCGTTTAACTCTTTTGGGCGGGCGGCGCAGGCGTGGGGCGAACAATAGGTACAAACCCAAGCTAAGAAAAATTGCATGTACCCACCACAGACCAATGACAATGGGGACCACTCCGTCTTCCAATAGCGTCATCGCCATTTGCAGAGAGACGTAGTAGAGCGCGTAGAGAACGGTGGCTGGAAGCAACTTGCTGAAACGACCTTTGCGTGGCTCAACTCTACTCATCGGAACCGCGATTAGAGTGAGAATTGGGATCAACAGAATCACAGAGAGGCGCCATTGCAACTCCGCCTGATAGGCGGGTTCGGTGGAGTTCCATAGCATTTGTGTGGGCAGAGATTTTTCCAATACTAACTCCGTCACGCGTTCGGGCTCGGGCATCAGAATGGCCTGCTCGTCAAATTGCGTGACCAAATAATTTGCTTGCCCCGGTATGCCCTCATAGAGCACCCCATTTTCTAAGAGCATGAAGCGCCGACCGGTCTCATCGTCGATAACCGGACGCGCCGTGTCCGAAAGAATCACGCGCAGGCTCTGATCCTCTGCGCCGTCATCACCGCGCCGCCATGCTACAAAGGTGTTGTTGAGCAAACGCCCCGCCGAGCTGCTACTTATGGATTCGGCATAGGTAGTCCGCAGCCCCGCATCGAAGCGCTGAAACTGCCCCGCTACAATGAGGTCCAACTCGGTCAGCTCATCTTGGCTCTCTAGTAAACGCTCAGTATTTTGCAGTCCCATCGGGGCGATTTGCAGGCTAAGCAGGCCCATTACTACGGACAGGAAAGACGCCGCAATGATAGTACTCAAGGCCACTCGTTTCTGGCTGTAGCCACAGGCGCTGAGTACCGTCATCTCATTCTCGGAATACATTCGACCGAACGCTAAAAGAATTGCTAGAAACAAAGAGAACGGGACGATAACAAGGAGAAATTCTGGCAATCGGAAAATCATCAAACGCAGCAAGATGTCGGAGGAGATCTCACCTGCGACGGCCTGACCAAGATATCCCAAGAAGCGGGAGATCATGACCACGACCATCAAGATTAGGGTAACGGCGCTCATGACCTGAAAAATCTGTCGAGCCAAGTACCGGAAAATAATCACGCTAGGGCATTCCTCGCTGATCTACTCGTGCGCGCTTAGACAGCCTCTGGCTCCAGTTTTTCTAGCAATTCGCTGAATGCCTTAGGAATCAGTGCAATCTTATGCTTGTCGAAGTCGAAAAATACTATTCCGGTCTGCGCACTGCAAACGACTCGCTCTAAGGCCGTGTTGGTGATTTGATAGAAGATATCGCAGCCATAGCGATTAAAGCGTCCAACACCGACCTCGATGTTAAGGACGTCGTTTGCAAAAGACTCGGACTGGTAATCCACAGCTAAATCTGTCACGACCATGCCTAAACCAAAGATATTGGCCTCTGTGAAGCCCAAATGAGCTAGAAACTGCAGGCGCGCTTCGTGAATGATCTGCACCATAGAGACACTGTCTAAGTGACGAGCGTAATTTAGATCGCTTATTCCCACCGCCCGCTGCAGAGAGAAAAGAAATTGTTCGGGCATTGTTATCTTCACGCGTGACATTAGTTCACCAGATTCGTGACGAAGAGCCCCAGCAGGGCATTGGAAGGGTTTACGCACACATCCATTATAGAAGGGGCTCGACCACCCGGCGTTTAAGGCCGCCAATTCTAATCAGCACTGCGTAAGATGTACACCTCTTTCCCCCCAGCTTTGGGCGCAAGATGCCACTCCCCTCACAGGTACTGCTATTGCGTAGGGCGGCGAAACTCCCTAGCATTGTCTCCTTAGGCCGTGTAATGGCCCACCTCGTTTATTCGCTCCAATACAGGGAACCGCCCCATGAAATACACACTGTTAAACAGCTCTATCGCCGCAAAAGCCACCGATTGCCTTGTGATAGGCGTCTGGACCAAGGGCAAACTGACTGCTCCTGTTGGCACATTAGAGGAAGCGCTTGCTGGCGAGCTCCACAGAGTAGTGGCAACCGGCGACATCAGCGGTAAGATTGGCGATACCCTTTATGTTCACCCCAGCTCCAGCAAGGCGAAGCGCGTACTCTTAGTTGGCTGTGGTGACGAATCCAACCTAGACGCCCGTAATTATCGCAAAGCGGTCAACGCAGCCATCAAAGCACTATTCAAATCTAACGCCAAAGATGCGGTTATGACGCTGGCGGAGCTGCCCATCAAGGACCGCGATGGAGCATGGGCGCTGTCCATGCTCGTACAGGAGTGTGAAAGCTCCAGTTATCAATATGACCAGACTAAGAGCAAGAAGAAGCCGGCTTATGCCCTCAAGAGCATCGCCTGCAGCACAGCAAAGGGCGCTAATCGCGCATCGATGAACGAAGCCCTTAAAGCGGGTATAGCGATCGCCAATGGCATGAACGCGGCCAAAGAACTTGGAAACTTACCAGGCAATGTCTGCACGCCCAGCTATTTGGCAAGCACCGCCACCAAACTCGCCACAAAGCACAAGACACTAACGACCAAGGTTCTGAACGAAAAACAAATGAAGAAGCTAGGTATGGGCTCACTCCTATCGGTCAGTGCGGGCTCTAAGGAAGAAGCGAAACTCATCGTTATCGAATACAAAGGCAGCAGCAAGACCGGTAGCAAGCCATATGTTCTTGTGGGCAAGGGCATCACCTTCGACACTGGCGGCATCAGCCTGAAGCCAGGCGGCGCGATGGACGAGATGAAGTTCGACATGTGTGGCGCGGCAAGCGTGCTGGGTACAATGACAGCAGTGGCGCAGATGGGCTTAAAGATCAACGTAGTAGCGGTGATCGCGGCAGCAGAGAATATGCCGAGCAGCACCGCCACCAAGCCAGGCGATGTAGTCACCAGCATGTCGGGCCAGACCATCGAGATCCTGAACACGGATGCGGAAGGCCGCCTAGTGCTATGCGATGCGTTAACCTACGTTGAACGCTTCAAGCCTAAGACAGTCATCGATATCGCGACACTTACGGGGGCGGCAGTAGCAACGTTCGGAGATCAGACGAGCGCACTACTAAGCCCAAACCAGGAATTCGCGAATGAGTTGCTAGGCATCAGCCAGGAGACTCTAGACCTAGCATGGCAGCTACCACTCTGGGACGAGTACCAGTCATTACTTGAGAGCAATTTCGCAGACATAGCCAACATTGGGGGCCCACGCGCAGGCACAATCACAGCGGCATGCTTCCTACAACGCTTCACGAAGAAGTACACGTGGGCCCACCTAGACATAGCAGGCACAGCGTGGCTATCCGGCGCCCAAAAAGGCGCGACCGGCCGACCAGTGCCCCTCTTAGTAGAATACCTACGCCGCCAAAAAGCGTAATTTATGCCTAAATGCCGAGCTCTTAAGTGGGACGAGCTCGGCACAAGAGAGGCAATGCGGAGTGCTTCGATGCAGGACCGTGAGCCGCCCGGCCGATGAATTGCTCCTGCATTCTCGGCACGCCCCAAGAGCCCAAACTGCGTTATACTTGCCGTCTACTTAAAACCCACTAGACATCATAGTTGCAGCGAATAATGGACAAGACATACCAACCCAATCAGATCGAAAGTCACTGGTACAAACAATGGGAAGAAAAAGGCTACTTTACCCCTCAGGGTGAAGGAGATGCCTACTCTATAGTCATCCCTCCCCCCAACGTGACTGGCCGACTGCATATGGGACATGGTTTCCAGAACGCGCTGATGGATGCCCTGATCCGTTATCAACGCATGCTCGGCAAAAAAACCCTCTGGCAGGTTGGTACCGATCACGCCGGTATTGCCACACAGATGGTTGTCGAGCGTCAACTAGCCGCCTTGAATACCACTCGCCAGGAGCTCGGCCGCGACAAATTCCTCGAGAAAGTCTGGGACTGGAAGCAAGAGTCCGGCGATATTATTACCCAGCAGATTCGTCGCCTAGGCTCCTCCATGGACTGGAGCCGCGAGCGCTTCACTATGGACCCGAAATTCTCCAAGGTCGTCGAGAAAGTGTTCATCGAACTTTATGACGAAAAGCTCATCTATCGCGGCAATCGACTAGTGAACTGGGATCCTACCCTGCACACTGCCATTTCCGACCTTGAGGTTCTATCCGAAGAAGAGGATGGCTTTCTCTGGCACTTCCGCTATCCGCTGGCCGATGGCGCGACGACTGCTACAGGCGATACATACATCACCATCGCCACTACGCGCCCAGAGACTCTACTAGGTGATACAGCAGTTGCTGTAAACCCAACGGATGCACGCTATACCAGTTTGATTGGCAAGTCCGTCCTCCTGCCTCTGTGCAATCGCCGCATCCCTATAATTGCCGACGACTATGTAGACGCCACGTTCGGGACCGGCTGCGTCAAGATCACCCCTGCCCACGATTTCAATGACTACGAGGTCGGCAAACGCCATGATCTCGAGATCATTAACATCCTCACCGCCGACGCAGCCATCAATGACAATGCGCCTGCCGTCTATCAAGGCTTGGATCGCTTTGTTGCGCGTAAGAAGGTAGTGTCCGACCTAGAAGCCCTAGGTCTACTCGAGAAGATCGACCCCCACAAGCTGAAAGTGCCGCGCGGGGATCGCAGCAACACCGTTATCGAGCCCTATCTCACTAATCAGTGGTATGTGGCTGTACAGTCACTCGCGGACCCTGCCATCAAGGCCGTCGAGGACGGGGATATCCAGTTCGTTCCTAAGAATTGGGAGAATACTTATTTCGCCTGGATGCGGGATATTCAGGATTGGTGCATCAGCCGCCAGCTGTGGTGGGGACACCGCATTCCTGCTTGGTATGACGATCAAGGTAATATCTACGTCGCTAGCGACGAAGCTGCCGTGCGCGCCAAATACGAACTTAGTCCCGACCTTGCGTTGCACCAAGACGAAGACGTCTTAGACACGTGGTTCTCCTCTGCCCTGTGGACTTTTGCGACGCTAGATTGGCCGGACGACAAAGAGATGATGAAGACCTTCCACCCGACCGATGTGTTGGTAACAGGTTTCGACATCATTTTCTTCTGGGTCGCCAGAATGATCATGATGACACTGAAGTTTACGGGTGAGATCCCTTTCAAAACCGTTTACATACACGGACTCGTGCGGGATGAGAATGGACAGAAAATGTCCAAATCCAAGGGCAATGTTCTAGACCCTATCGATCTTATCGACGGCATTGGTTTAGAGGACTTAGTTACTAAACGCACCAGTGACCTAATGCAACCACAGCTCGAGCAGAAGATCGCCAAGTATACGCGCACATCCTTTCCCGATGGCATCACCGCCTATGGCACCGACGCCCTGCGCTTCACGTTTTACTCCCTCGCCTCCACAGGGCGCGACATCAAGTTCGACTTGAATCGCATGGAAGGCTATAGAAATTTCTGCAATAAGATTTGGAATGCATCGCGTTATGTTTTGATGAACACCGAAGAGAAAGGCATCGTGTTCCATCAAGCCAAACAAGATGCGCTGCGGGAGCGAGATTATTTTAGCCTCGCGGATCGTTGGATCATGTCGCGCTTCCAGCGCACTGTCGAGCAGGCTCACGAACATTTCGCCACATACCGTTTCGACCTACTGGCGCAAGCCCTATATGATTTTTTCTGGAACGAGTATTGCGACTGGTATTTGGAACTCTCCAAGCCCGTGCTTTGGGACGAGGAGAATCATCCAGACCATGCACAGACCACTCGCCTCACTCTTCTGTCAGTCTTAGAGAGCTGCTTACGCCTGTGCCATCCCTTGATGCCCTTTATTACCGAGGAGATCTGGCAACGCATATCCCCACTTCTGGATATGCGCGCGCAGGACGAAGATAAGAGCTTGATGATGCAAGCTTACCCCCAGGTCGACAAGACATTGATAGACGCAGAAGCAGAGGCGGATATTGATTGGGTTAAGGGCATTATTATTGGTATTCGCAATATCCGCGGCGAGATGGACATCTCTCCTGGCAAGGCCATCCCTGTGTTACTGCGCAATGGCAGCGCCGAGGACCGTCGACGCCTAGAACAGAACCGTTTGTTCTTGATCAAGCTCGCGAAGCTTGCAGACATTACTTATCTGGAAAACGCCGACGAGGCACCTATGTGCGCTACGCAATTGCACGGCGACGTGGAAATACTCGTGCCACTTGCAGGTCTAATAGACAAGGCGGCCGAGGCTGCACGCTTAGAGAAAGAGATCGCCAAGTTGGAGAAAAACCTAGCCGGCATAAACGGCAAACTCTCCAATGCCAAGTTCGTAGACAATGCTCCCAAAGAGATTGTAGACACGGAACGAGAGCGTGCACGCAACAATGAAGCCGCTATCGCCGCGCTTAACGAAAAATTAATGATGATCAACGCCATGGACTGAAATACGCGCCATCATCATGCGCCCCTATCTGCTTGCGTTGACGCGTAAACTCATGGGATAGTACCGCCCATCATTCCTTGCCATACAGACGTCCTCGACACCTGTATGGCGTAATAAAAATAAGAATGGGAATTTAAGAAACGATGGCGAAATTACTCTACCAAGCCTTCAGGTTCAGCTCTATCATCTGCCTCAGCGTGGGGGCGGCGCTTCTCGCGCTCGCACCTAACCTGTTTGCTGCAGATGCAAGCGAAATAGCCCGCACTGCTGATGGCCGCCCCGACTTCAATGGCTTATGGCAGGCCTTAGGCAACAATCACTGGGGCATAGAGCCCCACAATGCTCGTTACGGCCCCGACTACAAGTGGGCAGCCACTGGTGCCTTCCCTGCAGGTCTCGGCGTAGTGGTAGGCGGGCAGATACCCTACACGCCTGCCGCACGCGCCAAGCAACAAGAAAACCAGGCCAACTGGTTAGCACGTGACCCAGCTGTTAAGTGTTATATGCCCGGCGTACCACGCGGCAACTACATGCCCTTTCCCTTTCAGATCGTGCAGTCACCAGAACACATCATCATGGCCTACGAGTTCGCTAGTGCAAATCGTATCGTCTATATGAATAGACCAGATTTCGCCGCGCCTGTGCCAAGCTGGATGGGCCACTCCCTTGGACGCTGGGAAGGCGACACACTGGTGATCGATGTGACCGAGCAGATGCCTGATTCTTGGCTGGATCGTTCCGGCAATCATCACACAGAGCAGCTTAAAGTGACCGAACGTTATACGTTTCGAAGCCGCGATGTCATCGACTATGAGGCACGTCTCGAAGATCCAGGGGTTTATACCCGCCCATGGACCATGAAGATGCCTCTATATCGTAGACTGGAGGAGAATGCCCAATTGCTAGAATTCAAGTGTGTCGAGTTCTCCGAAGAGTTACTCTACGGCCACCTTGTCAAAGGAGCAGATGCCGATCAGGAGTAGATCGCCTGCCTCAACAAAGAACAGAACCGTGTACAGAAACACGAGGATATCTCCATGAGAGTTCATAACAGACAACGCTGTCGAAAATCCATCATCGCCCTTACTCTGATGTTGAGCGCCCCCCTTCTTAGCGCTCAGGACGATTATGTAGCTCCTCGCACTCTCAATGGCCAACCTGACCTGCAGGGCGTATGGGCGAACAACAGCACCACTCCGCTTCAGCGTCCCGAATTCTTCGCCGACCGAGCCACCCTGACTGAAGATGAATACCAACGCCTACTCGCGCGTGCGGCGGAGATCGAAAGTGGCGGAGGCGATGCACTATTCGGCGACGGCTTCCTCAATGCGGTAATCACCGGAGAGGTGGAGTCCTATGACCCGTCAACCGGTAATTATGATCAGAGCTGGATGTCTAGCCGCAATGTAGAGCGCCGCACCTCCCTTATCATCGATCCGCCTAATGGTCGCCTACCAGCGATGCGTCCTGAAGCGCGCGAACGCATGAACGCAGAGGCTAGAATGCGACGGGAGAACCCCTCGGATTCCTACACCTCTCGCCCATTGCAAGAGCGCTGTATCACCTATGGCATGCCCTATATGCTGGCTGGCTATAATAGTTATTACCAGATTGTGCAGAGTGCTACCCATGTCGCCATTATTCAGGAGATGATCCACGATGTGCGCGTTATTCCTTTAGATGCCGGCGAGCATATCGATGCCAATATACGTCTGTGGCATGGCGACTCACGCGGCCGCTTCGAGGGCGACACCTTAGTTATAGAGACTCGTAATTTTTCTGACGAGAGTGTATTCATGGGCGCGCGTGGAAACCGGTTGTTTACCGAGCGTTTTACTCGCACCGCAGAGGATGTCCTGCGTTACGAGTTCACTATCGAGGACGAACAGACTTGGGAGCGCCCATGGACCGCCGTCATCAACTACACACACAGCGAAGACCCAATCTACGAGTATGCCTGTCATGAGGGCAATTATGCGCTCGAAGGCATACTATCGGGTGCTCGCGCAGAAGAGCGTAGAGCGGCCGAGTAAGGCCGCAAGCGACACAATTTGAGACTCTCATGATCAGCTGTCATCTTAGATACGTGATCGATCCGAAAAAGCTGCGCGAGTTCGAACACTATGCCAAACTCTGGCTACCACTGGTCGCGAAGTTTGGTGGCCACCATCATGGTTATTTTCTTCCAGGCGAAGGAGCTAATAACATCGCCTATGCGATATTTAGTTTTGCAAGTTTAGCGACTTATGAGCAGTACCGTTTAGCCTCATTTAAAGATGCCGAGTGTATAGCGGCATTTCAATACGCAAAAGACACCGAATGCATCATTAGCTATGAACGTAGTTTTCTACGCCCGCTACTAAACGCATAGAGACTTTTTCGTTTTCAAATACAGAGACTCGCTGCGGTCTCTAGGCAAACGTTATGAGAATAATTTTTCAGCTACTTGGCTTGATCATTCTAATCCCCTTCGTGGCTTTCAGCGCCCTGCACTACCAGTATAGTGACGCCGATGGTCCTTCCATCCTTTTTCCTGGCGGACAACTAATTTCGGGCCCAGTTTATAACGGACCAGAACCCGACTGGAGTTTCACTTCAGACATTCAGGCCATAGAGTTGCAACTCGATGAATCTATGACCTCTCGATATGTCTGGGCAGTGCCCGTTAATGGGCGGCTCTATGTTGTTTCAAGCTATATGGGCTCTATCCTAGGGCGCACGTGGAAACACTGGCCTGTTGAGGCCGACGATGGCGATGGTGCCGCGGTTGTCCGCGTTAACGGCATCCGATACCCCCGGCGCCTCATTCGTGTCGTTCAAGGTGTAGAGCTGGATGGTGTGGCAAGTGTATTAACTAATAAATATGCCACCCCCACCACCAGACAGTCTATCGAAACGGGCAATACTTGGGTCTTCCAGGTCGCTCCGAGAGGAGACAATTTATGAAGTGGACAAACTACATTATTCTTTGCTTAGTAATTAGTGCGATCATTACCACCTCTATACTTTTCATTCCTGGAGTGGGCGACATGCTGGAGTCCCGCTTACTCAGTTACCTTTCTAACAACGCGAGTTAATGAATCGCTAAGCAAAGCAGGACTCTTCGGGAGTTTTGGAGGATAATATTGTCCAGCGCCATTTTGTTCCCGAGGTAGGCAAGTGAATTGGATAGAGATCAGCTCCGCTGCAGTCACACTTTTTCTCGTGATGGACCCTATTGGCAACGTGCCAATATTCAATGCAATCCTCTCGAATTTAGATGAGAAGAGGCGCACCCGCGTGGTTGCGCGTGAGCTCCTTATCGCACTATTCATACTGCTAAGTTTTCTCTTAGCCGGTAACGCGATTCTCGCGTTCCTAGGTCTTTCCCAGTCGTCGCTAAACATTGCCGGAGGCGTGCTGCTATTCATTATCTCCTTGCGCATGATATTCCCGTCAGCCCAGAACAACGATGACGAGAAGGTAGAGGATGACCCTTTCATCGTGCCCCTCGCGGTGCCCTTAACAGCGGGCCCTTCGACTATCGCTGTGTTGTTACTACTTAGCTCGAACCAACCCGATCGAATGATCGAGTGGAGCGTAGCGCTGATAATGGCGTGGCTCGGTGCTACCGTAATTCTACTGAGTTCTCCTGCTCTATTGAAAGTAATCGGCAAGCGCGGTTCACGAGCGTTGGAACGACTAATGGGCATGGTGCTAGTCATTCTAGCAACGCAGATGCTACTCAATGGTATCCGAGATTTTATTGAGAGCCTTTAAGGCAAGGTCGCAGGATGTACACTCCAAGACATTTTGAAGAAACGCGCCCCCAAGTGCTGCATAGCCTAATTCGTCAGTACCCTCTCGCTACGATAGTGACCTATGTCGATGGCGAGCTAAATGCCAATCATATTCCCCTACTATACAGCGCAGACCCGGCATCACATGGTGTACTGCAAGGGCATGTTGCCCGCGCCAATCCAATTCTGAACGATCTCGCCCACCCCCAAGATACACTTATGATATTTCAAGGGCCGAACGCCTATATCAGCCCGTCTTGGTACGAGGAAAAAGCGCTTACGGGAAAAGTAGTGCCCACATGGAATTACCTAGCAGTGCACGCCTACGGCACAGTAAATATTCAAGAAGACCCGAACTGGCTGCGGGAACATCTGCATAAACTAACCGGTGAACACGAAAGAGGTATGACTGCACCCTGGCAGCTAGGCGACGCGCCGGACGATTACATCACGCGCATGCTGCGCGGCATCGTGGGAGTCGAATTCACCATTAGTCGCATGATTGGCAAATGGAAACTAAGCCAAAATAAGTCTACCGCAGATCAACAGGCAATTGTGGCGGGACTGGAGGCAAGGGAGCTTCTAGAAGGAATTACATTGGCCCGCACTATGGCGAACACGGCAAAGACGACGCCATGAAGACCGCGCCAAGAAAATATTGAGAAGACCTATGACTAATACTTCAGTACAGGACATCCAGATTCGTTTAGTAACAGCACAGGATCTAGCAGCGCTAGAGGCCCATCTTAAGCGCCACTTCTCCGAATCAGGTCGTAACGGCTTCCACTTCTTCCCCTATGCGCCAGACGATCCGAACGGACCATCAGGTATCGACATTGAGAAAATTGAGATCCCCATAGCAGAACCGAAGTGGCAGCGCTGGTTTATGGCTGTGGAGTCGGAAACTGGCAAGGTGTGTGGTCATGTGGATTTAAAAGGCTATGCGCTGCGCACAAGTTCTCATCGTTGCTTGCTTGGAATCGGCATAGAAGAGGAATACCGAGCCATGGGTTTAGGTAAGCGCTTGATGCAGACTGGCATCGACTTCGCACGCAATATCGACACGGTCGATTGGCTAGACCTAATGGTTTTTGCCCACAACACACCCGCACGCAAACTCTATGCGTCACTAGGCTTCGAGGACACGGGCTACACCAAAGACCTATTCCGAATCGGCCCAGTCTCAATCGATGACGTAAGTATGAC
>CAXBOY010000093.1:0-11965 GCA_963977405.1 uncultured Gammaproteobacteria bacterium | reverse complement strand
AGCGGTTCGCTGGCAGCGAACAGGTCAGCGGTTCGATCCCGCTAGGCTCCACCACTTTAAGATTGAAAAAATTGTGCCGGGCGATGTTAAACATCGAACCCGGCACTTTTTTATGTCTTACTTCTTTGGATAGTCGCGCTTTACATGGCCAGTGTACAACTGACGTGGGCGACCAATCTTGTACGGATTGCTAATCATCTCGTTCCAATGGGAGATCCAGCCTGGCGTGCGACCGATTGCAAAAATCACGGTGAACATCGAGGAGGGGATGCCGATTGCCTGAAGGATGATGCCAGAGTAGAAATCCACATTGGGATAAAGCTTACGCTCAATGAAGTACTCGTCTTCCAACGCAATTTTCTCTAGGCGGCGAGCTATGCGGAATAGCGGATCGTTCTCAACCCCTAGGTCTTGCAATACTTCATCGCAAATCTCGCGCATGACTTTCGCGCGCGGATCGAAATTCTTATACACGCGATGACCGAAGCCCATTAGGCGGAAAGGGTCATTCTTGTCTTTCGCACGATTGATGAACTCTTCAATACGAGACTCGTCTTCGATCTCATACAGCATGTTCAGTACAGCTTCGTTAGCACCACCGTGTGCTGGGCCCCATAGCGCTGCTATGCCAGAGGAGATGCACGCGAATGGGTTAGCGCCAGTAGAACCAGCAAGTCGAACAGTAGACGTTGAGGCATTCTGTTCGTGATCAGCATGAAGCAAGAAAATCGTATCCATCGCCTTGGCTAGGATAGGGCTTACTTTAGCCTCATCGCAGGGCGTGTTGAACATCATGTGGAGGAAGTTTTCTGCGTAGCTAAAATCGTTGCGGGGGTAGAGGAAGGGCTGACCGATGGAGTGTTTATAGACCATTGCGGCAATGGTCGGCATCTTGGCGATCAAGCGCAGAGCGGCCAATTCGCGGTGCTTCTCATCGTTGATATCAAGCGAATCGTGGTAAAAAGCGGAGAGGGCGCCCACAACACCCACCATGATAGCCATCGGGTGCGCATCTCGCGGGAAGCCCTTGAAGAACTCATAGAGTTGCTCGTGCACCATGGTGTGGTAGCGAATCTTCTTCGCAAATTCTAGATTTTCTTCGTCATCTGGCAACTCGCCATTGAGTAGGAGGAAACAGGTCTCCAAAAAGTTGGAGCCTTCGGCGAGTTGTTCGATCGGATAGCCGCGGTGTAGCAGCACACCCTTGTCTCCGTCGATATAGGTAATCGCCGATTTACACGACGCCGTGGACATGAAACCGGGGTCATAGGTAAATAATCCCTTCGCGGTAAGCCCCCCAACATCAACGACATCCGGTCCTAATGTACCGCTAAATACCGGTAAATCGATTGATTCGGTGCTGCCCTCAAGGGTCAGCTTGGCTACTTTATTACTCATGCAAAACTCCTGTGAAAATCTAAGCTCGTAATTTTTCTGGGTGCTAAGATAAGATTAAATTATCTGCACTACAAGCGGTTAACCTGCAATATTGCCGCTTAGCGCTGCGATAGTCACGGCTTAATGTACCTTCGCCTTGTTACAGCGCAAATCCGCTTCTTTTTGCACCTAAATGGGTCTTTACAAAGCTCTAACGGAGGTGCCTAGCGCAAAGATGACAAACCATTGTCATAGTTCGCTTTTTTAAGGGCCATTTTATTGTATTCCTAAGGTCGTAAGACTATACTCTTCGCCCAAGTTACGTGTGCGTTTAATGTGCGCATAATCAAATAGATCGGCCTGTTTGCAAGGTGATCACTTTCATTAACAGCGCCCCTTTCGGGCCTCAAGAAACGATAACTCTGTGAAAGATACTAGACCTAAGAATCTTGATTTCTCGACCTTTAGCTTACCGCTGCCAGCGATCACCTCGATTTTGCACCGCATATCCGGTGTTTTCATCTTTGCTGGGCTAGCGTTACTCCTTTGGCTCTTTGGTGAATCGCTCTCCTCCGAGCAGGGCTTCAATAATGTCGCGATGTGGATGGACAACCTGATTGTAAAGCTCGTGTTATGGGCTGTTATTTCGGGGCTTCTCTATCACCTAATAGCGGGCATCAAGCACCTGATCATGGATCTTGGTATTGGCGAGACTTTAGAGGGCGCCCAAACGGGAGCTAAGCTCGTCGTAGCCTTATCGGCGATCTCTATTATATTGACGGGAGTATGGCTGTGGTAACGAATGTAACCAGTTTTGGACGCAGTGGACTCTATGATTGGGTCGTGCAGCGCATCAGTGCAGTAGTGCTTGGCGTGTATTTCATTGCGCTGTTCACCTATCTGCTTCTTAACCCAGATTTAGACTACCAGCAATGGCATGCCTTGTTCTCAACGACCTGGGTGCGAATCGCAAGCCTAATGGCGCTACTGTCGATCTGTGCTCACGCTTGGGTTGGACTGTGGACAGTATCCACGGATTACCTAACCACCTACTTGATCGGTCCTAAAGCCACTGTGCTGAGACTGCTTTTTCAAGCCGGTAGCGTTGCGCTGATGTTCATATACCTCGTTTGGGGTATTCAGATTCTATGGGGTATGTAAATGTCTGGTATTCGGACTCTTTCGTTTGATGCAGTGATCGTTGGTGGTGGTGGTGCGGGCTTACGCGCAGCTTTAGAGCTTTCCCAATCTGGCTACAAAACAGCCGTTATCAGTAAGGTGTTCCCGACTCGATCGCACACCGTTTCCGCCCAAGGTGGTATCACCTGCGCGATTGCTAGCGATGACCCAAACGACGATTGGCGCTGGCACATGTATGACACTGTTAAAGGCAGTGACTACATCGGTGACCAAGACGCTATTGAGTATATGTGCAGTGAAGGTCCTCAATCCGTGTTCGAACTCGAGCATATGGGCCTGCCATTCTCGCGCACTGAGTCTGGCCGCATTTACCAACGTCCTTTCGGCGGACAATCCAAAGACTTCGGTAAAGGTGGTCAGGCAGCCCGTACTTGCGCAGCCGCAGACCGAACTGGCCACGCGCTCCTACATACCCTCTATCAGGGCAACGTCAAGAATAAGACGGTGTTCTTCAATGAGTGGTACGCCACAGACATCGTGCGCAATCAAGACGGCGTCGTAGTCGGTGTTATCGCGATCTGTATAGAGACAGGCGAGACAGTCTATATCCAGTCCAAGGCAACAGTTTTCGCCACTGGCGGTGCGGGGCGCATCTACGCCTCTACTACCAATGCGATGATCTGCACGGGCGACGGCGTCGGCATGGCATTGCGTGCAGGCTACCCAGTACAAGATATCGAGATGTGGCAATTCCACCCTACCGGCATTTACGGGGCAGGCACTCTAGTGACCGAAGGTTGTCGCGGTGAAGGTGGTTATCTAATCAATAAAGATGGCGAGCGCTTCATGGAGCGCTATGCGCCGAATGCGAAAGACCTCGCCGGTCGCGACGTTGTGGCACGCTCTATGGTGTTAGAGATCCTCGCAGGGCGCGGTTGTGGCCCTGATGGCGATCACGTAATGCTCAAACTCGATCACCTAGGTGAGAAAGTCTTGAACGCAAAGCTGCCTGGTATCCTAGAGTTGTCGCGCACTTTCGCACACGTGGACCCTGTTAAAGAGCCTATTCCAGTTGTGCCTACTTGCCACTACATGATGGGCGGCATCCCGACCAATATTCATGGCCAGGCGATCACACAAGACAGCAACGGCAATGACAAGATTATCGAAGGGCTATTCGCGGTCGGCGAATGCGCTAGCGTGTCAGTACATGGTGCCAACCGCTTAGGTGGCAACTCTCTTCTCGACCTCGTTGTATTCGGTCGCGCTGCTGGCAAGCACATTCAAAGCATGCTGCACCAAGGTGTGGATCAACGTGCCGCATCGAGCTCGGACATCGACCAGGCTCTTACGCGTTTGAATCGACTAAATGCTACGACCTCTGGCGAGAGTGTTGCGGTGTTGCGCTCAGAGTTGCAAACCATCATGCAGAACTTTTTCGGTGTGTTCCGCACGGGCGAGTTTATGCGCGACGGTATCG
Source organism: uncultured Gammaproteobacteria bacterium (assembly GCA_963977405.1). Lineage (GTDB taxonomy): Bacteria > Pseudomonadota > Gammaproteobacteria > Pseudomonadales > Pseudohongiellaceae > UBA5078. The sequence goes on along the minus strand of CAXBOY010000093.1, from coordinate 7,968 downwards.
CAAAGCTCAAGGACCTGCGTGGTCGCATTGCAAACGTTAATCTCGAAGATAAGAGCAATGCCTTCAACACCGCGCGCATTGAAGCGCTGGAGCTGGAGAATCTATTTGAGGTTGCAGAGGCAACGGCAATTGCGGCGGAAACTCGCACAGAAAGCCGTGGTGCACACGCACGCGACGACTATCAGGACCGCGACGACGAGAACTGGCTGTGCCACTCTCTGTACCACCCTGAGAGCAAGAGCGTAACTAAGCGTGCCGTAAACTTCACGCCGAAAACTGTTCCGACTTTCGAGCCGAAAATACGTACTTATTAATTCATTTTCAAACGTCTAAACGACCTGATCAGTTCGGGAAAGGTAAATTAACGTGTTAGTGAGCTTATATCGCTATAACCCAGAAGTAGATGCAAAACCAAGCATGCAGGATTACGAGCTGGAACTTCCCGCTGGTAAGGACCTAATGGTATTGGACGTCTTGGAATTGCTTAAACGCAAAGACCCAAGCATCTCCTATCGTCGCTCATGTCGAGAAGGGGTGTGCGGTTCCGATGGCATGAACATCAATGGCACTAATGGACTGGCGTGTATTACTCCTGTCTCTTCTGTGGTGAAGAATGGCAAGCTCATTCTGCGACCATTGCCGGGCTTGCCTGTTGTGCGTGATCTCGTGGTCGACATGACCGTGTTCTATACGCAATTCGAGAAGATCGAACCGTATCTGATTAACGATAAGCCCGTCCCTGCAATCGAGCGTCTACAATCGCCCGAAGAAAGAGAAAAGCTAGACGGTCTCTATGAATGCATCCTGTGCGCATGCTGTAGCACTAATTGCCCTTCATTCTGGTGGAACCCTGACAAGTTCGTCGGTCCTGCTGGCCTATTGCAAGCCTATCGCTTCTTGGCCGATAGTCGCGATACCGCGACTGACGCGCGACTTGCGAATCTCGAAGATCCTTTCTCCGTATTCCGTTGCAGAGGAATCATGAACTGCGTAGCGGTTTGTCCTAAAGGTCTTAACCCCACACGAGCGATTGGACATATCCGATCGATGTTGCTGCAACGCGCGAGCTGAGACTAAAACGTAAACGAGGATCGAGTCCGATGGGCTCACGCGCCACACGAGCATGGCGCGATTCTCAATAATCCGGGAATAATACAAATGCAAGACAGCATTATGGAATTAATGTGGAAATCGGGGCATCTCTCAGGTGGGAATGCCTCGTATGTCGAACAGCTTTACGACCAGTTTCTACAGGACCCGGAAGCGGTCCCGCAAGAGTGGCGCACCTATTTTCAGAATCTCCCTCAGATATCCGATTCTCCGCAATCGGATATTTCGCATTTAGAGGTTCAGCAATATTTCAAGAAACTAGGCAAAACTAGCCGCTTCAAACCCCTTCTAACCAGCGATGCCGTTGTAAACTCCGAGCACTCCAACAAACAAGTGCAAGTACTGCATCTGATTAGCTCCTATCGCGTTCGCGGTCACCAAAAAGCCTTGCTTGATCCTTTGAATCTGATGCGCCGCGCACAAGTGCCCGACCTGCAGTTGGATTTTCACGGACTCTCTCCTGTGGATCATTCCACAGTATTCCAAACCGGCTCTTTGTTTATCAAGAAAGATAAAACCACGCTTCGCGAAATCGTGGATATTCTTGAGACTATTTATTGCGGACCTATCGGTTATGAATTCATGCACATCGTGGATTTGGCAGAGAAGCAATGGATCGAGAAGCGCATCGAAAGCAATCACGGCAATCCGGATTTTCCTGTAGAAGTGAAGCGACACCTCCTTGAACGTCTAAGTGCGGCGGAAGGTCTAGAGAAGCATCTAGACTCTAAATATCCAGGCACTAAACGCTTCGGCCTTGAAGGTGGAGAGAGTCTCGTCCCATTGGTCGACGAGCTAATTCAGCGTTGCGGCAGTTACGGCGCTAAAGAGATCGTGATCGGCATGGCCCACCGTGGCCGCCTAAACTTGCTAGTGAACACTCTCGGCAAGAACCCAGCAGACCTGTTCAGCGAATTCGAAGGGCGCGCAACCTATAAGAGCTCAGGTGACGTGAAATACCACCAAGGCTTCTCGTCAAACATCATGACGCCAGGCGGCGAAGTCCATTTGGCAATGGCTTTTAACCCCTCGCATTTGGAGATTGTATCGCCAGTTGTCGAAGGCTCCGTACGTGCCCGCCAAGACCGCCGCCTCGATAAGCTTGGTAACAAAGTGGTCCCAATCATTATTCACGGCGATGCGGCGTTTGCAGGGCAGGGCGTGGTAATGGAGACATTCCAGATGTCTCAGACCCGCGCTTATGCTACCGGCGGCACTGTGCATATCATCATTAATAATCAGGTAGGCTTCACTACGAGCCGTCAGGAAGATGCGCGTTCCTCTGAATACTGTACCGATGTGGCCAGAATGGTACAGGCGCCGATTTTCCACGTGAATGGCGATGATCCAGAGGCTGTATTATTTGTCACGCAGTTAGCTCTGGATTTCCGCTATGAATTTAAGAAAGACGTCGTCATCGACTTGATCTGCTACCGTCGTCGTGGACACAACGAAACCGACGAGCCATCTAGCACTCAGCCTTTGATGTATAACCAGATTCGTCAGCAGAAAACGACACGTACATTATATGCGGAGCGTTTGATTGCCGATTCATTGGTGACAGAGGAAGAGGTTGAACACCTAAACTCTTCTTATCGCAAGGCATTAGATACTGGCGCGCACGTCGTGAAGTCTTTGGTTAAGGAGCCATCCGTCGAATTGTTCGTCGACTGGAGTCCTTACCTAGGTCACGAGTGGACACCCCATTACAACACTACGATTAAGATGAACACTTTGCAGGCGCTCGCACGCAAGCTTGTGACGATTCCATCTAGCATGAACCTGCACCGCCAAGTACAGAAGATCATCGATGATCGCACTGCAATGGTCAGTGGCGAGAAGCCAGTTGACTGGGGTTTTGCAGAAACACTGGCCTATGCAAGCATCCTGACAAGTGGCAATAAAGTGCGCATTACCGGACAAGATGTAGGCCGCGGCACATTCTCCCATCGTCATGCGGTATTGCATGACCAGGAAGATGGCAAAGAGTTTATCCCTCTGCAGTCATTAGCGCCGGATCAGCGCAGCTTCTCTATTTACGATTCCTTGCTGTCTGAGGCCGCGGTACTGGCATTCGAGTACGGCTATGCCACGACTACCCCAAATGCATTGATTATTTGGGAAGCTCAGTTTGGCGACTTTGCGAACTCGGCACAGGTGGTAATCGATCAATTTATAACGAGTGGCGAGAACAAGTGGCAACGCCTATGTGGCCTGACCATGCTGCTACCTCATGGTTATGAAGGGCAGGGGCCTGAGCACTCTTCCGCGCGACTAGAGCGCTTCTTGCAGATGTGTGCAGAGCATAATATTCAAGTCTGTTTGCCGACCACTTCTGCACAAGTATTCCATATGTTGCGCCGACAAGTGCTTTGCCCATTGCGTAAGCCGCTAGTGGTAATGTCACCTAAGAGCTTACTCCGTCATAAAGAGAGCACATCCACACTGGAAGAGTTGGCAGAGGGCACATTCCAAGTTGTCATCGGCGAGACAGATGAACTCAACAACGATGCTGTAGAGCGCGTCATCCTATGTAGCGGCAAGGTCTACTATGATCTTCGTCAGGAACGCCGCGCGCGTGGCATCGACAATATCGCGATCATTCGTTTGGAACAGCTATATCCATTCCCGTCCGATGATTTACGCGAAGCGATGAAAGGTTTCGAAAATTTCAAAGAGGTAGTGTGGTGTCAGGAAGAGCCAATGAATCAAGGCGCATGGTATTCGAGCCAGCACCATATGCGCCGAGTTGCCGAGGATCTCAAGCCAGGTGTCATCCTGAGCTATGCAGGGCGTGAAGCCTCTGCATCTCCAGCGGCAGGTTATCCGGCATTGCACTTGGAACAACTGAAATCGTTCCTCGACCAGGCTTTGACTCTCACTAAATAGACGCAATACAACGTAGCGAAGGAAATAAAAATGACAATCGAAATAAAAGCACCGACCTTACCCGAATCAGTACCGGACGGCACGATTGCAACTTGGCACAAGAAGGCAGGCGAGACTGTTAAGCGCGACGAATTACTCGTCGACATCGAGACTGACAAGGTTGTGATCGAAGTAGTATCACCCGCGGACGGCGTGCTCGAGAAGATCATAAAGAGCACTGGCGACACTATCGTCAGTAACGAGCTTATTGCAATCGTAGCCGAGGGCGCGGGCGAGTCTAAGTCCGCCGCTAAAGCCGAATCTTCAAGCAAGAGCGAGCCCGCTGCAGCACCAGAGCCCGAGTCGAAATCAGAGTCAAAATCAGACTCATCCGACGAACCATTGCTAAGCCCGGCTGCGAAAAAGATTGCACAGGAAAACTCGCTCGATATCGATAGCATCAAGGGCACCGGCAAGAACGGCCGTGTCACAAAAGAAGATGTAATGGACGCAGTCGCGAAGAAGTCCGCGCCAGCAGCGCAGTCCAAGAGTGATCCTACTGCGAACATAGACACTTCATCAGGTCGCGTAGAAGAGCGCGTTCCTATGAGCCGCCTACGCGCAAAGGTAGCGGAGCGTTTGCTACAGGCTAGCCAGACTACTGCCATGCTGACAACTTTTAACGAAGTTGACATGGCTCCTATTATGGAGCTGCGTAACAAGTACAAAGACTTATTCGAGAAGAGTCACGACGGCATTCGCCTCGGCTTCATGTCCTTCTTCGTACGTGCGAGTATCGAGGCGCTGAAGCGTTATCCCGCAGTTAACGCTTCGATCGATGGTAACGATATCGTATACCACGGTTACCAAGATATCGGCGTTGCAGTCTCCTCACCGCGCGGTTTAGTCGTACCTGTTCTGCGCAATGCCGATCACATGGGCCTTGCACAGATCGAGAATCAGATACGCGAGTACGGCATGAAGGCGAAAGACGGAAAACTGTCTATCGATGAAATGACAGGTGGCACTTTTACAATATCTAATGGTGGTGTGTTCGGCTCATTATTATCTACGCCGATTCTCAACCCCCCACAGACTGCTATCTTAGGAATGCACAAGATACAAGAGCGCCCAATGGCGGTTAATGGTGAAGTGAAGATATGCCCAATGATGTACTTGGCACTATCCTATGACCACCGCATGATCGACGGAAAAGAGGCCGTGCAGTTCCTAGTGACCATCAAGGAACTATTGGAAGATCCTGCACGAATCCTTCTGGAAATCTAATTCAAACGCTGAGAAATATGCGAGTCAATTATGAGTAATAAGTACGATGTTATTGTTATTGGGGCAGGCCCCGCTGGATACGTTGCAGCAATTCGCTGTGCGCAACTAGGCCTGAAAACTGCCTGTATCGAAAAGTGGCACGATGATAAGAAGAACGCCGTATACGGTGGCACCTGCCTTAATGTAGGTTGTATTCCATCGAAAGCCTTGCTGGACTCTTCCCATAAATATGCAGAAGCCCAGCACGATTTTAAAACCCACGGCATTAGCGCTACTGGCGTAAAGATGGACGTTCCCGCGATGATCGCGCGTAAGGCGAAAATCGTCGACCAGCTGACTGGCGGCGTTAAGCAGCTATTCACTGCGAATAAAGTGGAAGGCATCGCCGGCGTTGGTAAGTTGCTGGCAAATAAAACAGTCCAGATTACTAAGCATGATGGCAGCACTGAGGAGATGAGCGCAGAGAACATCATTCTTTGCGCTGGCTCAGCGCCAATCAATATTCCACCCGCTCCTGTCGACAACGAAACTATCGTTGATTCAACCGGCGCTTTAGAGTTCTCCGCAGTACCAAAGCGTCTTGGTGTTATCGGTGCCGGCGTTATCGGCTTGGAGTTGGGAAGTGTTTGGTCACGCTTAGGCTCCGAGGTTACCGTTCTCGAAGCGATGGATGCATTCCTTCCCGCGGTAGATAGTCAGCTAGCCAAATCTGCCTTGAAGATAATGACTAAGCAAGGCTTGGACATTAAGCTTGGTGCGAAAGTGACAGGCAGCAAGCTTGCGAAAGGCAAGGCGAAGAGCGTCACTGTTAACTACACAGATAAAGACGGCGAACAAGAGATCGTGTTCGACAAGCTAATCGTGGCAGTAGGCCGTCGACCTGTATCAGAAAATCTACTCGACGAGAAATCCGGTGTTGAACTAGATAAACGCGGTTTTGTCGTAGTCGATGAAACATGTGCCACTGCGGTACCCGGTGTTTGGGCCTGTGGTGATTTGGTGCGTGGTCCTATGCTTGCACACAAAGGCATGGAAGAAGGCGTAATGGTTGCCGAGCGTATAGCAGGCAAGAAAACCCAAGTGAATTACGACTTGGTGCCTTTTGTTATCTACACCCATCCTGAGATTGCTTGGGTTGGTAAAACAGAAGAGCAGCTCAAAGAAGAAGGGCGCGAATACAGCGTCGGTAGCTTCCCATTTAGCATCAATGGTCGCGCAATGGCGGCCAATGAATCTGATGGCATGGTTAAGATTATCGCGGATGCTAAGACCGACCGCGTTCTAGGCTGCCACATCATCGGACCTAGTGCAGCAGACTTAATGCAGCAGATGGTCATTGCGATGGAGTTCAGTGCTAGTGCCGAAGATATTGGCCTCACTATGTTCTCACACCCAACACTTTCAGAAGCGGTTCACGAGGCAGCACTTGCTGTTAACGGACACGCCATTCACGGAGTCAACAAACGCAAGCGATAAGCTTGCGTTTTTACTTTTAATTTTCGTAATTAATAAAATGCTCGAGGATGCAGTATGAATTTACACGAATATCAGGCCAAGCAACTTTTTGCCGAATATGGTCTCCCAGTGTCGACCGGTTTCGCAGTCGATACTCCAGAAGAGGCCGCTGCTGCCGCCGATAAAATTGGTGGCGACAAGTGGGTAGTTAAGGCACAAGTTCACGCTGGTGGTCGCGGTAAGGCCGGTGGTGTAAAGCTAGTCACTAGTAAAGAAGAAATCAAAGCCTTCGCAGAGAAATGGTTAGGCAAGAATCTCGTCACATATCAGACTGACGCTAATGGCCAACCCGTTAGCAAGATTCTCGTTGAGACTTGCACTGACATCGCCCAAGAGCTTTATCTAGGCGCAGTTGTAGATCGCTCCTCACGACGCATCGTCTTCATGGCTTCCACAGAAGGTGGTGTTGAGATCGAGAAAGTTGCGGAAGAGACGCCCGACAAAATTCTTCGCGCAATCATCGACCCTCTCGTTGGCGCACAACCATTCCAGGCCCGTGAACTGGCCTATAAACTTGGTTTGAATGATCTACAAGTTAAGCAATTTACAAAGCTGTTCCTTGGCCTTGCGAAATTGTTTGCAGACTTTGATTTGGCACTTCTTGAGATCAACCCTCTCGTGATCACAGAGCAAGGCAATCTGCATTGCTTGGACGGCAAGATCAATATCGATAGCAACGCTATGTATCGCCAGCCAAAACTGCGCGAAATGCACGACCCAAGCCAAGACGACGCTCGCGAAGCTCTTGCAGCGAAATGGGAACTTAACTATGTCGCCCTTGATGGCAACATCGGCTGCATGGTTAACGGCGCTGGCCTAGCGATGGGCACAATGGATATCGTACAGCTTCACGGCGGCTCGCCAGCTAACTTCCTCGACGTAGGCGGTGGCGCTACTAAAGAGCGTGTAACAGAGGCGTTTAAAATTATTCTGTCCGATCAAAACGTCAAAGCGGTCCTTATTAATATCTTTGGCGGCATCGTACGTTGCGACATGATTGCTGAAGGGATCATCGGCGCCGTATCCGAAGTAGGCGTTACAGTACCCGTTGTAGTAAGACTAGAAGGGAATAACGCTGAACTCGGCCGTAAGGTTTTGGGAGACAGTGGATTGAATATTATCGCGGCTAGCAGTTTGACTGACGCTGCAGAAAAAGTCGTAGCGGCAGCTGGAGGTGTTAAGTGAGTA
>CAXBOY010000092.1:0-12028 GCA_963977405.1 uncultured Gammaproteobacteria bacterium | reverse complement strand
GAGTGCAAATCCTCCGCGCACGTAAAAGCGGCACGAACCAAGCTACGTAGTGTGGGACCAAAACTAAACAAAAAGAGCCCAGCAAAACCACCCGTAAGCCAATAAATTCGTGGTTCAGGGAGGTCGCGCTGTGGTAAGTTACGTCAATTGTTTGGGATTTTGGTGGCTTGTGGACGCTTTTCGCCGAATTGCCGGTCTCCCGCTCTATGCTGAATTGAATTATCGCCTTTGAGGACCCTAAGTTCATGAACACATTATTCCGTGCCATTGCCGCCGTCGCCGTCTGCGCATTCGGCTTTATGCCTCTTGCTAACGCCCAAGATGTTAGTAATGAAGCCTGGGCCAAAACCCTTAAGACTAATCTTGCTGGCACGCTCACTGCCGCCACCAATGCCAGTATAGAGATTGTTGCCGTTAAGCAGACCCCATTTGACGGCCTCATTGAAGTTGAACTCTCTACAGGCGAAAGGCTTTTTACCGATCGTAAAGGCGAGTACCTAGTCACTGGGGATCTGTTCAAGGCTCAGAGCGACGGTCTTGTGAACCTCTCTGCCATCACCCGTCAGCAGAATGTTGCCGAATGGATTGCCGCAGTGCCAGAGTCCGAGATGGTTATTTTCGAGCCCGCGAACACACGCGCCACTGTTACAGTGTTTACCGATGTCGACTGCGCCTATTGTAGACGCCTGCACGGTGACCTCGAGCAGAACCTAGCGCAAGGCATTCGCATTCGTTATGTTGCCTATCCCCGTGGTGGCGAAGCCTCCGAAGCCTATCCCAAGATGATCAATGTCTGGTGTTCCGACGACCGTAACAAGTCTATTACGCAAGCCAAGCACGGACAGAATCTTCCCGCACAAGACTGTGTGAACCCAGTGCTTGAGCATTATGCCCTGGGCAATAAAATCGGTATTTCGGGCACTCCTGCCATTGTTCTCGAAGATGGTACAGTCATTCCCGGTTACCTAGAGCCTGCACAACTCGCTGCCACGGTCTTCGGCCAATAAGCGCAACAAGCCCGCGTAAATAAAACTAGCAAAGGCGTCCTAAATGGACGCCTTTGGTGATTTTTATTTCCCAATTTTAGTACAATATGCGCCTCTATAACTGGCGTCGAGGGTATGTCTTGAAACAGGATTCAGCACAAGTGCACAAGGATAAATTTAACATTGGTATTTGCGGTATGGGCACTGTTGGGGGTGGTACGTTCACTCTTCTGCAATCCAATCAAGTCGAGATTACCCGTCGCCTCGGTAAGACCCTCTGTGTATCTCATGTTGCCTCTCGTCGAGAGAATCCGCTTTTCGATACCGCCGGAATACGTTTTAGTAAAGACGTGTTTGCAGTCGCGGACGACCCCGAGGTTGATATCCTCGTGGAAGTGCTCGGGGGTATGGAGCCGGCCTTGCCGCTGATCATGCGTGCTATCGAGAACGGTAAGCATGTTGTAACCGCAAATAAAGCCTTGATCGCGGTGCACGGCAATGAGATTTTCGCTGCCGCTAAACGCAAAGGCGTAACCGTGGCTTATGAGAGCGCCGTCGCGGGCGGTATTCCTATCATTAAGGCATTGCGTGAAGGCCTAGCTGCTAACTCTATTCATTGGCTGGCTGGCATCATCAATGGCACGGGCAATTTTATTCTGACAGAAATGGCACAGAAAGGGCGTAGCTTCAACGACGTGTTGGCAGAGGCGCAGGCCTTGGGTTATGCCGAGGCTGATCCGACTTTCGACGTCGAGGGTATCGACGCTGCACATAAGCTCGCTATTCTTGCTTCTAACGCCTTCGGTATCGCATTGCAGTTCGACAAGGTCTACACAGAGGGTATTAGCAAGATCACCACAGATGACGTGAACTATGCCGAAGAACTCGGCTATCGCATTAAGCATCTGGGTATCACCCGCATGACCGATAAAGGCATTGAGATACGCGTGCATCCTACGATGATTTCGGATCAACGCTTGATTGCCAATGTGAACGGTGTGATGAACGCAGTAGTCGTAAAGGGCGACTCCGTTGGGTCAACCTTGTACTACGGCGCAGGCGCAGGCGCGAAGGCAACTGCATCTTCCGTAGTAGCCGATATTATCGATATCGTGCGCAGTTCCGGCGATGAGTCTAGAGGTAATCCAGGTAACGTACCGTCTTTAGCGTTTGATTCCCTGCGTACTGATATTCCAATCTTGAATATCGAAGATATACATTGTGAGTTCTATATACGCCTGTCTGTATATGACAAGATTGGCGTAATGGCGCAGATATCACAAATTCTGACTGATCACGGCATCAATATCGAAGCCCTGATTCAGAAAGAGCCCGACTCGACTATCGTTGGCGATGTATTCGTGCCCATCGTGATACTCACCGGCACGGTGGAGGAGCGCCAAATGAACAAGGCGATCGCCGCTATTGAGGCATTGGAACAAGTGGTTGAGAAAATTACACGTATTCGAATCGAGCAGTTTGACGGTGAAGACAACTAGCCGCGCACTAAGGAATAGGCATTAGCATGAAATACATCAGCACTCGCGGCCAAGCGCCGGCGCAGTCTTTCGAGCAAGTCTTGTTAACTGGTCTAGCACCAGATGGTGGACTCTATGTGCCCGAAGAGTTGCCTCAGTTTAGCAAAGAAGAGATCGCGCAGATGGCCGGGCTGGACTATCCGCAGCTTGCCCAAAAAATCATTACACCTTTCATCGATGGTGCGATTCCTGACGACGACTTAGAAGAGATTATTCATAGAAGCTATAAGAGCTTCGCGAATAAGGCAGTCGCTCCCCTACGTATGATTGGAGCGAATGAATGGGTGCTGGAGTTATATTGCGGCCCTACCTTAGCTTTTAAAGACTTTGCCTTACAGTTGCTGGGAAATTTGCTGGACTACGTTTTAAAGCGCAACGATCAGAAGGTAGTTATTCTAGGAGCAACCTCGGGCGATACTGGTTCTGCCGCTCTCGAAGGTTGTCGTCACAGCGATAATGTCGATATCTATATCCTGCATCCCTACCAGCGCGTATCGGAGGTGCAGCGTCGCCAGATGACGACTGTGTTGGGAGACAATGTCCATAATATCGCAGTGAAAGGTAATTTCGATGACTGTCAGCGCATCGTTAAAACTGCATTCGGCGATCAATCATTCCTGCCTGAAGGTCGCCAACTCGTTGCGGTAAACTCGATTAACTGGGCCCGCATCATGGCGCAGATCGTCTATTATTTTTACGCGTCCTTGCAGCTAGGAGGGCCACATCGCCCAGTATCCTTCTCGGTGCCAACCGGTAATTTCGGTGACATCTATGCCGGCTATCTGGCTATGCAAATGGGTTTGCCAATCAAGCAGCTCATCATCGCAACCAACAGCAATGACATATTGCACCGCTTCATGAGCAGCAATGATTACGCACAAGGGGAGCTCAAACACACTTTGTCCCCTAGCATGGATATTATGGTATCGAGCAATTTCGAACGCTATCTGTTCGACTTGTTTGGTCGTGATGGCAAGGCTCTTGCTGCCTTCATGTCTGCCACTGGGGAGGGCAGCCATAGCATAGACTCGGAGCGCTGGAAGCAAGCGCAAAAAATCTTCGCTAGCGCTAGCGTAGATGACGAGACAACCTGCGCTGTCATCCGCGAAGTCTTCGCCGAGAATGAATTCCTGATCGACCCTCATACTGCCATCGGTGTGAAGGCTGCGCGTGAGTGTAATACAGACAAGAGCGTTCCTATGGTTTGTCTGGCCACTGCCCATCCTGTGAAGTTTGCGGATGCGGTGAAGAAGGCAGGTTTAGACACCCCGCAATTGCCGGAGCATTTAAGCGATCTTTTCGAGCGCGAAGAGCAATACTCCATTGTGGACAATAGCTTAAGTGCGGTCACTGACCTAATTCGCAGCACGCTGTGAAGCCGCTGATCAGCCGCAGACCGGTGCCTAGCACGCATCAGTTTAGTGCGGCGATCGCGCCTGTTGTGCAAAGAGTTCTTGCTGCGCGGTCCGTTCTCGATGACGCTGCGCTGCTGCTCGATTTTAAAGCCCTATACCCCCCCAAAATGCTTACCGGCATCGATGCTGCGGTAGAGTTGTTATATGCCCAGCTGCAAAGACAGGGGCGTGTCCTAATCGTGTCCGACTTCGATGCCGATGGTGCCACTAGTTGCGCCTTGGCAATTAGAGCTTTGCGTGCTGTTGGTTTTCATCACGTTGATTATATTGTACCCAATCGCTTCGAGTACGGTTATGGGCTAACGCCTGAGATCGTGGAGCTGGCGCGAGGGAAAAACCCCGACCTCTTGATCACAGTGGACAACGGAATCTCGAGCATCGAGGGCGTGGCGGCCGCGCAGCATCTCGGCATACAGGTCATCATCACCGATCACCACCTACCAGGACGAGAGTTACCCGCGGCCGATGCTATCGTGAACCCGAATCAAATGGGTTGCGACTTCCCAAGCAAATCTCTCGCGGGAGTAGGGGTGGTGTTCTATGTGATGGCGGCGTTGCGCAGCCTTCTGCGGACGCAAGACTGGTTTGCTACAAAGAAACTCTCTGAGCCTAATCTCGCTGACTATCTCGATCTAGTGGCACTTGGCACTGTGGCCGATGTGGTCAGCTTAGATCGCAATAACCGTATTTTGGTGAACGAAGGGCTCAAACGCATCCGCGCCGGTCGGGCCTGTGAAGGAATCCTGGCGCTGCTGACCCTTGGTAAGCGCAACAGAGTCAATCTCGTGGCTAGCGATCTTGGCTTTGCAGTAGGGCCACGTCTCAATGCTGCCGGGCGCCTCGACGACATGGCCTTGGGGATCGAATGCCTGCTCACCGATAATCCGGGCAGAGCGATGGCGATGGCGCAAGAGCTCGACAGTATGAATCAGCAACGCAAGGGTATCGAGACGGACATGAAAGACCAGGCCGTGGCGAGCCTAGACCTCATGGCATTCGATGAGGAAGAAGTGCCGGCAGGCCTTTGTCTTTATGATAGTGGTTGGCATCAGGGCGTCATCGGCATTCTTGCAGCGCGCATCAAAGAGCGACTGCACCGCCCGGTGATCGCATTCGCCGATGCGGGGTTCGACGCGGACGGGAAAGAAGAGTTGAAGGGCTCGGCACGCTCGATTGCCGGCCTGCATATTCGTGACGTGCTCGACCAGGTGGCGACGCAGAATCCAGGTTTGGTGAGCCGCTTCGGCGGACATGCGATGGCCGCAGGCTTGAGTCTGTACAAGGCCGATTATGAGCGCTTCAGCGCGGCCTTCGCCACCGCCGTAGCAGAACAACTTAGTGCCGAGGATCTGCAGGCGCGCATCCTCACCGACGGGCCCCTGCACCCCTCGGAGCTCACGATGAGCAATGCTCAGTTGCTGCGGGACTACGGTCCTTGGGGGCAGCATTTTCCGGAGCCGAGTTTCGATGGCGAGTTTCGCATCGTGCAGCACCGCTTGCTTGGGGGCAAACACTTGAAACTAGTGTTGAGCCCAATAGACGACGCACAGTGCGTGCTCGATGCGATTGCCTTTAATATAGAGGCGCAACAGTGGGCAGACTGTAATGAAAAACGCGTGAATGTGGTTTATCGACTCGACATCAACGAGTTTCGCGGACAACGTAATTTGCAATTGTTGATCGAATACCTCGAGCCTTCTCTATGAGCTAACGCTCTCTGTCCACAATATCCATGCGCAGCACAAAGCACCTCGGCAACGTCTCTGTTTTCATGTTTAGCATTGTGCAAATTGTAACAATTGAACTAGAAAAGATGTCTACCCTTCGCATTAGGCGACGTTTAGACCTATTTCATTAGCGTTGGCACAGGTTAAAACCCACCAAATAGCCCCCTCAGAGCCTCGTTGTGTTACTTAATATCACAATTGGAGGGAGTTACTAGGCTGACTTAGCGCTACAATCAGGATCAAAGCAATATAAGTGGGAGAGTTGTGAATGAGGAATTTAGCCAGCGTAATAGTGATATTTGCATCACTGCTAGCAATGCCCTTGGCTGCACAGGCCGAAGTACTCAAAGGTGAAGAGATCGAGGTAGAACTCGTCTCGGCGAGCGCGAATGCCGTAGCTGGCGAAACGCTGACCCTCGCTGTACGCCTTGATCCGACTGAGCACTGGCATACATATTCCCGCTGGCAGGGCGACAGTGGCGACGCCACCGCTCTAATGGACTGGGAGCTTCCAGAAGGCGCTGTAGCTGGCGAATTGCAATTCCCGACCCCTACATGGCTACCTTTCCCCGGCTCTGACCTCGTGACCTTCGCTTATGAAGAAGAAATATTCCTTCCTGTCACAGTGACCGTGCCCGAGGACTATAGCGCCGACACTTTCGCGGCCTCCGTGTATGTGCAATGGCAGGTCTGCGACGATATTTGTATTCTAGGTGAAGGGCGTGTCGGTTTAGAACTGCCGGTGCGTGGCCTCAGCCTTGAGACCGAACCAAAGTGGGAGCAGGCCTTCACGAAGACCTTTGCTAGCATGCCCCTTGCACAGGACGAGCACGATATTCAGTCGTTGTTTGCCGTTGGCGGCGAACGCATCAGCCTCTCTTTCCAGTCGGATGAAACCGTTTTCGAAGGTGCGCGCGATGTCTGGTTCTTCCCAGAGAGCAAACGCATTCTCAAACCGGCACCGCTGCGAGATGTCACTCTCAGCCCTGGTATGGTGCAAATCACCCATGAGCAGGCTCGTCGCTTTCGTGTAGAGAACGATAGCATTCCGGGCGTATTAGCCGTGACTGGCGCGAATGGCGACACGCAGGGCTATCTAGTTTCGGCCATTCCAGCTAGCGCCGCGAATTTGTCCTCTGTTACGGCATTCGCAGCCAATGGCTCCGCTAGCGGCGATGGCACTGGTGGCCCAAGCCTTCTGAGTGTGATTTTCTTTGCCTTGGCCGGTGGTCTGATCCTGAATCTTATGCCCTGTGTTTTCCCGGTACTTTCGCTGAAAGTCTTGAGCCTTGCCTCTAAAGGGCAGTCGGCGGCCAGCGAGCAGCGTCTGCACGGTGTCGCGTATACGGCCGGTATCATCGTGACCTTCATGTTACTAGCCTCGATCTTAATCGCGTTGCGCGCAGGGGGCGAGGCAGTCGGTTGGGCCTTCCAATTGCAATCGCCATGGTTCGTGTCGCTGTTGATATTCCTGTTCTTTAGCTTCGGTCTCAGCCTGTCTGGTGTTTTCGAGTTTGGCACCAGCTTTATGGGCCTTGGCAACAACCTAGCCTCGAAATCAGGTTATAAGGGTTCCTTCTTCACAGGAGTGCTCGCCACTGCTGTAGCTAGCCCTTGTACTGCACCGTTCATGGGGGCCGCGCTCGGCTTCGCTCTATCACAATCTTGGTTAGTGGCGATGTTGGTGTTCTTCTTCCTTGGCCTAGGCATGGCATTACCGTTCCTAGTGCTCTCATTTAGCCCAGCGTTAATGAAGTTCATGCCAAAGCCCGGTGCCTGGATGAACACTTTCAAAGAGTTCATGGCATTCCCAATGTATGCCACTGTTCTTTGGCTACTGTGGGTACTTGGTAATCAGGTAGGTGTGAATGGTATGGCGATTGTGGTCGGTGCCTGCATTCTCTTGGCTTTCGGCCTATGGCTTCTGCAGAAACGCACCGTGGTGGGTCCTTTCTGGCGCAATGCTAATGCGGTCATGGCGACGATTGCGATAGTAGTAGCGTTCTACTCTTTGCAATCGCCAATGCTAGAGACGCGCCCAATGACACAGTCCTATGCGGGCGGTGGCGATGACGAGTATATGGTGGCCAATTACGAAGCCTTTGGCACTGCTCGATTCGAGGAGCTACAAGCGGAAGGGAAGCCGGTCTTTATCAATATGACGGCGGCTTGGTGCATTACTTGCCTTGCCAATGAGCAGACCACATTGAGCTCTGAGCGCGTCATTCAGGCTATGGCAGATCAAGGTATTACCTATCTGAAAGGGGATTGGACTAATCAAGACCCAGAGATTAGCCGTGTACTCGACGCCTTCAATCGTCCCAGTGTACCGCTCTATGTCTTCTACCCAGGCGCTGGAAAAGAGCCGGTGATCTTGCCGCAAATCCTGACGCCTTCGATCGTCGTGGACACCTTTACCAATATCTAGACCTTCAATCTCCAGACAAGGCTTGGGCACATTAGCCAAGCCTTGTCTGTGTTCCCATATTTGTGTGTTATTCTGCTGCTAGACTACGTAAAGCGCGCCATTGCGGCTGCTTGACTAAGCCTTAACCCCGAATGGACTCTGCTAGAGACGGGCAGAAATGAGAGCCTAGGCCAGATGAAAATATTGAAGTTTGCCATGGCAATGCTGATCACCGCCTTGGTGTTCACACTGCTGATCGTTGCGCAAGATTTGCTCCTGCCGTTGGTCATCGCTATCGCGATTTGGTATCTAATCAACCTGCTTGCCAGTGGGTTCATGCGTATTCATATCGGCCGCTTTCGAATTCCGCGCTTCCTGTGCTTCCTTGCATCGATACTGACCTTTATCTTCACGATCTCTGCCCTAGTGCAATTCGTGGGGGGTAGCTTGAACGACCTTGGCAGTGTGGCCACGACTTACGAGGCCAACCTACGCTCTTTATGGAATCGCCTGCCATTCTCCGAGTATCTGCCGATCGAAGGCTTCTTCGAGACCCTGTCTTCGCGGCTGGATCTATCAGCAATCGTGGCGTCGGTCGCGGTGTCATTTACCAGCATCGCCCGGGATAGTTTCCTAATTCTAATTTATGTGATGTTCCTATTATTCGAGCAGGGCAACTTCAACCGCAAGCTGTCCGCATTAGTAGGCGACCCGAAGCAAGAGAAACGCATGTTGAGCATACTCGCTCAAATAAAGGGCGACGTGCAAAAATACCTGAGCATCAAGCTGTTCACCAGCTCGCTGACGGGCATTCTGAGCTATCTATTGCTCAATGCTTTAGGCATCAACTTCGCGGAAATTTGGGGCCTGCTGATTTTCCTGCTCAACTTCATTCCGACCATTGGCTCGATAATCGCCACTATCTTCCCATCCCTAATGGCCTTAGCGCAGACCAATGACGATTTTGGCCTGTTCTTCACAGTGCTTTTCGCGATATCGGCACTGCAAGTCTTGATCGGCAATATCTTGGAGCCACGTATTACTGGAAAGTCTTTGAATCTTAGCCCAGTGGTGATCTTGTTCAATCTTGCTCTATGGGGCGCGATTTGGGGTGTGCCGGGAATGTTCCTGTGTGTGCCACTGTTGATTATCACCACAATTGTGATGTCCCACTTTCCTAAAACTAGGCCGATTGCCATTCTCTTATCGAGTGATGGACACGTCATTGCCTCGGAAGATTGACCTGCAAATCACCGCAGTTAACGGTATAATTGCGCGCCTTTTTACACTGTAACTTATACAGCAAACCTGTTATTGGAATCGTAGATGAAAATTGCTGACATTCGCCAAAAGTTTTTAAACTATTTTAAGTCCCAAGGTCATGAAATCGTGGCTAGCAGTTCTTTGGTGCCAGCGAACGACCCAACTCTGCTATTCACCAATGCAGGTATGGTGCAGTTCAAGGACTTGTTCCTCGGTAATGAAGTGCGTTCCTATTCGCGTGCCACTAGTTCGCAGCGCTGCGTACGCGCAGGCGGCAAGCACAATGATTTGGAGAACGTCGGCTATACCGCACGTCACCACACTTTTTTCGAAATGCTGGGCAACTTCAGTTTCGGCGACTATTTCAAGCGCGACGCGATTCGCTTTGCCTGGGATTTTCTCACCAAGGAATTAGGCCTGCCGGCGGACAAGCTCTGGGTAACCGTCTTCCATGAGGATCAAGAAGCAGAGGATATCTGGCTGCAAGAGATTGGGGTACCTAAGGAGCGTTTCTCACGCCTAGGCGAGAAAGATAATTTCTGGGCGATGGGCGACACTGGTCCCTGTGGCCCCTGTTCCGAAATATTCTATGACCACGGGCCCGATGTGGCCGGTGGACCACCCGGCAGTCCTAATGACGACGGCGATCGCTATATCGAGATCTGGAATCTCGTCTTCATGCAGTTCGATCGGCAGCCTGATGGCACCTTAGTGCCACTGCCTAAGCCTTCGGTAGACACTGGTATGGGCTTAGAGCGTCTAGCCGCTGTGCTGCAACATGTGCACAGCAACTACGAGATCGACCTGTTCGAGGCGCTGCTCAAGTCTGCAGCGCAGATCACAGGTACCGATGACATAAGCAACACCTCACTGCGCGTGATCGCGGACCATATCCGCTCCTGCTCCTTCCTCATCGTGGATGGCGTGCTGCCTTCCAATGAAGGGCGTGGCTATGTGCTGCGTCGCATCGTGCGCCGTGCTGTGCGTCATGGTTATCAGTTGGGCGTCAAGGATATCTTCTTTTACCGTCTGGTCGACGCTCTTGTGCAACAAATGGGCGAGGCCTATCCAGAGTTGAAGGCCCGTCAGAGCACCGTCGAGAAAGTGCTACAGGAAGAGGAACAGCAGTTTGCGCGTACCCTAGAAAATGGCATGGCCATTCTCAAGGGCGCCATAGCAGACTTGAAGGGTAAGGTCCTGTCCGGTGACACAGTCTTTAAGCTATACGACACCTTTGGCTTTCCGGTCGACCTTACTAATGATGTAGCTAGAGAGCATGGCCTGACTCTTGATCATGAGGGTTTCGATCGTGCCATGGCTGTGCAGAAGCAACAGGCCCGTGCCGCAGGCAAGTTCAACGCAGTAGAGAAGCTCGTCATCGACGTAAAACAGGCCACACAGTTTACTGGCTACGAACATCTCGCAGGCCCTTCAACTATTTTGGCGATCTACCGCGATGGTCAAGCGGTTGATGCGATTGCGGGGGAGGGCGAGGCGCTATTGATCCTTGATAGCAGTCCCTTCTACGCCGAGTCCGGTGGTCAGGTTGGTGACAAGGGCGTACTGAACAGCCGCGCTGGTGCTAGCAATGCTGCAATGTTTGAGGTGATAGACACGCAGAAGCAGGGTGAACACTTCATCCACAAAGGTTTCCTACGCTCTGGCTCTTTGAAGAAGGGCGAAAAGATTGAAGCTGCAGTAGAGAAGGACAACCGTGCCGCGATTGCCTTAAACCATTCTGCGACTCATCTATTGCATGCTGCGCTGCGTACAGTCCTGGGCGAGCACGTGACCCAGAAGGGTTCCTTAGTTAACGCGGAGCGTCTGCGTTTCGACTTCTCTCACCAATCCGCCATGAGTGCTGAGGAAGTGTCACAAGTCGAAGCCTTGGTGAATGCGCAAATTCTAAAGAATACCGCAGTGTCTAAGCAGGTCATGGGGATCGACGAGGCAATGAATGCCGGTGCGATGGCGCTGTTCGGTGAGAAGTACGGCGACCAGGTACGCGTAGTGAGCATGGGCGAGTTTTCTACTGAGCTTTGCGGTGGTACTCACGTCGAGCGAACCGGCGATATTGGCCTGTTCAAGTTAATTGGCGAGTCGGGCATTGCCGCGGGTGTGCGCCGAGTCGAGGCAGTGACTGGACAGGGTGCGCTGGCAATCGTGGCGCAGCAAGAGCAGATGCTCAAGCAATTGTCGGATGTGGTAAAGACCAATGCCGATAGTCTCGTAGAGAAAGTACAGCAGATCATGCTTAGTAATCGCAGCTTAGAGAAGGAACTCGAGCAGCTAAAGGTTAAGCTCGCCAGTGCCGCGGGTAGCGATATCGCTGCAGAGGCAGTCAGTGTTGGTGATGTTAAATTGTTAGCGAAGGCTGTCAGTGGTTTCAATGCGAAAACCTTGCGTGATACCGTAGATCAATTGAAGAACAAACTCGGTTCTTCGGTCGTAGTGCTGGCAAGTGTCGAGGACGGCAAGGTCAGCATAGTGGCAGGAGTTAGCAAAGATTTGGTGACGCGTGTCAAAGCAGGCGACTTGGTTAATATGGTTGCCTCTCAAGTAGGCGGCAAAGGCGGCGGTAGGCCAGACATGGCCATGGCCGGCGGCACAGAGCCCGACGCGCTACCGCAAGCTTTGGGCAGCGTACAAGCTTGGCTGGAAACCCAACTATAAAATTCATGACAAAGGCAGT
>CAXBOY010000091.1:0-12093 GCA_963977405.1 uncultured Gammaproteobacteria bacterium | reverse complement strand
CGCCTTGCTGACAATCACCCTTGCCTTGACACTTGGTGGCATCTACAGATTCGTTAACGGCATCGATGATATGGGCTATGCGGATGGCATGGGCCTTCTTGCCAAGGCGATAGCCACCGCCCGGCCCGCGAATGCTGCACACCAATTCGCTACGGCGCAGTTTCGCAAATAACTGTTCCAAATAAGACAGCGAAATGCCTTGGCGCTGAGAGATATCAGCCAGATTCACAGGGCCATTATCCCCGTGGATGGCTAGATCGAGCAACGCGGTAACAGCGTATCTGCCTTTGGTGGTCAAGCGCATGGGCCAGTCTCTTAGTGGGCGTTCAGTGCGCGAAAGTATGAAATACCTAAGTGATTTAGTCAACTTTAGGCGGCCACCCCCCGTTTACTACCGCCGCTCCAAGGTTTACTCTTGCCGACCCATAAGGAGCCCTAGCCCATGCTAGCCGATCTGCACTCTCATACATATTTCTCCGATGGCGCACTCGCGCCTGCGGACTTAATCGCCCGGGCACTAGCCAATCAGGTGGATTTTCTCGCGATTACAGATCACGACACCACCGCCGCGCTCCGCACCATCGACCTACAGAGCCTGCCCGAGAACTTCCGCCTCGTCCCCGGCGTGGAGGTCTCCTGCTTATGGGAAGGTATTGAGATTCATGTCGTTGGCATAGGGATCGACATCGACAATGTGGCATTGCAAACCCTGTTAAGCGGACAGCAGGCACTGCGCAGAGAGCGCGCAGAGGCCATTGACATGCGCCTGCAGAAAGCCGGCCACACAGGCCTGATGCGCTACCTCGATGAACTGCCCTGCGAGGCCATCAGCCGTAATCACGTAGCGCAGTTCCTAATGGACCGCGGCATTGCCAAGAGCAAAGATGACGCCTTCAAGCGCTTCCTAGGTCAGCGCGGTAAATACAGCGCTGAGGCGCAGTGGTGCGCAATCCCGGTCGCGGTGCAGGCATTGCGAGGCGCAGGTGGTATCGCCATCCTAGCGCACCCAAATCGCTACGGTTTGAGCAATATTAAGCTACGCCGCTTGGTCAGTGAGTTTGCGCTCTGGCAAGGGGAAGGCATGGAAGTGAGTTTTTCAAACATAGCCCCCGATAAGATGAGCTATATGGCAAGTCTTTGCGAGGCGAACGATCTATGGGCATCCACGGGGTCGGACTTTCATGACCCTAAGTACCAATGGATGGATGTAGGCAGGTTTCGGCATTTGCCCGCGCTTTGCGCACAGCGGGCGATATGGCTGCATCCCGGTTGGCCGGGACACAGTGTATCGACTAGTGCTTAGCGACGCTTCACCGAGGCAATGAGCCCCTTGAACACATCCATGAGCGTCTCGTGCTTGTAGTCTGTAAATTCGCCGGCATCCATGAACATACCGTGCTCTTCACAGGCCTCGAATTCCAAATGAGATTGATGCTTGTCGTTCAGTTTAACCATTGCCTTGCCGCAGCGCGGGCATTGGATATCTCGTACGCGATTATACGTTTTGCCAATACGAGGATCACCGTTATCCAAGAAATCTGACATCCAGGACTTTTTCAACTGCTCTGCTTCGCCATTGTCGAACCACAGCCCCTGACAACTTGTGCACTGGTCGACTATTACTGTTCCGTGAAGAACCTCAACTTTGCGCTCTGTCATCTTGGCATTACATTTAGGACAGTCCATCTTTATCTCCTTCTACAACTGCTTATTTTGTTATTGGGACTCTCGGCTTTAGGCGCAGTGCCATTTTAAACCTACATGGAACTCAAGAGAAGTTCCGAAAGCGGCACCAAAGGTACTCGGGCATTTTATAAGATAAACGCCCAAGTTACCAACAGCGCTAAGCGTTCAAGCCAAATTCCAGCACTTATTCAGTTCGCATTCACCTAACACAGCCCATGATGCTCCTAAAGGCACTCGAAAGCCCTAAGGAGAACAAAGCGATGAAGCGTTTTTCAACAATTATGTTATGGCTATTACTCAGCCAGCAGTCCATGGCCGAGTCCACCGGCTCAGATAATTTCAGTACCGCCTGCGCAACTGTAGAGTTCATGGCCAAAATGGTCGCCGTGAATATTCTAATACCAGCAGACCACGACAGCGTTGCTGAGCTAAACGATATGCAGAACGCTCTCCAGGAACTAAATCGTCGCGTCTGCCAATCGGTGATACTGACCCAAGATACTCGCTATGAATCGCGCTATAGCAGTGGGGTTCGCATTTCCAGGGACCTCTACAACGCTGCCTGGTACTTCCCCAATGGACAACTGTTCATGGCACAAGCAGGCCGCGATACCAGCATCTTTTACCCGAATGGCCGTATCATGAGCTATCACTGGACCCACGGTGGAGAGGCGGTATTTTGGCCGAACGGTCAGATAGCTACTTTTCGGCTGCGCTATTCGAATGAGACATGGTACTACCCAGCCGGACAGATCATCACCTATGAGGCAGGCATAAAGGGCGGGCGTTGGTTCTACCCCTTCCCTCGATTGGACGGGAGAATTGGTCAGGAAGTGATCTCCAGCAATTGGGGCTATGACGACGAGGACTTTAATTTCCTTAACTTCGACAGCCGAGGAAACCCCTATATCACACGAGAAAGGATTCGCCGCAAACTCGCCTTGAACGACAGCGATTTGCTAGACGTTGCAGGCGTATTACTGTTGATCACCCGCTTGTACCAAGCTGAAGATAGCGCGCGACAATTCGTACCTGCCGACTCCAACATCACTGGCCCTGCCTGGTAGGGCCGGCTACTCTAGAAGCTATAAGTACGTGCACTTTCGCGTAATTGCTGTTGTGTCTGATCGCCCTGTAGGCAGCTCTGCATGTCGGTTTTACTCAGCACATGAATGCGATCCTCACGGCGACTCTCGCTCTCATCACCCAAGCCCTTGAGCACCAAGGTGAGGTGCTCGCCGTCTGGCAATGTGCGCAGGCCTGCCGCGTAGTTGCACACTAACGCAAACAAGTTCTCCTCGAACACCTCCAGCTCTTGTTGCCACCGTAGCTCTCGCTCAATCTTGGCCTCTTCGGCCAAGGCGTTTAATTCCTGCGCACGACTTGCCGCCGCCTCACGCACCGGGGTGACGGCCGCCACGATCTGATCGAGCGTAGCCTGGAACTGATCTGCGCTGCTTACGGTGTTCGTGTTGTCATTGCTGGCAGCCGCGTTCACGTCCGAGCGCAGAGCCTGCAGCGCCGCGATACGATCATTGACGCGTGCACGCTGCTCGCTTATCTCGGCCATTAGTGCATTGAGCCTAGCATCGTCTATCTTGCCCATTTGATGAAGTGAGCGTGCGGATTCCGATGCGCTGGCAAGCGCGCTCTCGATCTCCGAAGAAAAATCGATGTTGCGCAGGCGCTCTAACAATTGCGCGTAGACCCCACGTGCATTCTCTGCCCGCAGCGACAAGGCCATGGACTCGCGCATTGCCTCCAAGTCCGGCTGGTTTACCCGCGACGTCTGATTGTTCACAAAGCTAGATATTTGTCCGGAGAGTTGTTGCAAGGAGCCCTCTAGCGTTTGCCAATTGAACGAGCTTCGACTGTTTGCTAGCGGGCTGACTATTTCCAGCACGATGCCCTGCTCTAAGAGATAGCTTCCTCGCACGGAGCCATTGAGCGGGCTAAAGATCCCTGCACGGCTATTCAGGCCTAGGCCCTCACGCAATACTCCAGAGAAAATTTCGATATTTCGCTGCATATCGTCCAGCGCTCCATCTTGAGCGCTACTGAGGTTTGTCGCCCCCATGCTGCACAGCGCCATGCACACTATACTGGCGGGACGCGCCCAAATCTGTCGTTTTGCTGCCTTCATTTTCTCACTCCTTAACGCCGCACTCATTGCAGTGAGTTACCCTGATACTGCACGTAATTCGCCAACTGCTGCATCGACCGAATGGTTTGAAAATCGCTATCTGCCAAGCGTTGATAGCTAGTCTGCATCAGCTGCAAGTCTTGCTGTCGCTGCGCCTCGAAATAGGCCATCACCTGCTCTAGGCTACGGGTAGTGCTGTCGCCAAATTGCTCGATCACCGTCTCGAGAAGACGAGCATTGTTGCCAGCCTGGCGCTCTTCGAGCTGAGCGGTCAACAATTGTAGAGTCTGCTGCTGTGCGGCACGCTGCTCGTTCTCGAACTCTTCGAGCTGCGCAGCGATGGCGCCCGCATCGATTTCGGAACCACCACCAAAGGCGATACTAAAACCATTTTCTTGCACCTGTAGCTGCACGTTGAACAGCACGGCTACGGCCATCAAGAATGCACCGGCCAGCGGCGCCCATTGCCCCCAAAAGGAGAAGCGCGGCCGCGCGGGCTCACTCTTAACATGCAAATGTTTCGGTATGCGTTGCCACTGCGGCACAGGCTCATCCTGCCACTGACGAAGATGCACATTGATACTCTTGGCCTCCGCCAATGCTTCTTGGCAATCTGCACAGTTTTGCAGGTGCGTCTCCATGACCTTGCGTTGCTGCAGCGATAGGGTCTCGTCGAAGTAATCCGGAACTAATTTTGAGGACTCATGACAACTCATGGCTTTGCTCCATATGGGCTTTCAGTAATTTCAGCGCAGTGTAGAAGCGCGTTTTAGCGGTGTTGGCGGAGATATCCTGCATCTCAGCAATCTCGTCGAAGGTGTGCGATTGAAACACTTTAAGCTCGACCACTAGCCGTTGCTCCCAGTTCAAGATATCGAGGCAGTTGAGAATCTCGGCATTACCCTGCACAGCACTAAGCAGTCGCTCAGGATCGTGCTCGCCATTGTCGTTAGCAATATGGTCCAAGACTTCTTCATCGCTCTGGTCCTGTCCAGCGACCGAGGAGAGCGAGGTCACCATATACTTGCGCCGACTCATGTCGACGGCTTTGTTATGGGCGATCCGAAACAGCCAAGTGGTGAACTGGGCATCACCGCGAAAGCGATGCAGGTTTCGGTAAACGCCTAGAAACACTTCTTGCATGAGATCGAGGGCGTCAGTCTGATTACCGGTAAGGCGAAGACTGAAGTTATAAACGCGTGTTTCATAGCGTTTGACCAGCCTCTCCCACGCCCGCGCAGATCCGTCGAGGGCAGCGCTTATTAACGCCTCGTCTTGATCTGTGAAACTCATGCGGTGACCTCGGGAACACTTTGGGACGCGGCACGCCCGTTAGGCACGCCGCAGTGAAAAGTGCCACAAGGATAAGGTGTTTAAGTGAATAGTCGCAAGAAGGGGATTTTTAGTTTTGATTTGGGGGGAAATAATTCTGTTCCCGAAACGCTGCAGGAGCGCTTGCCCGCGGATGGGGTGCCAATTATGAATTGGTCCGCGGGTACGTCAGGTCTTTCGCGGGCAAGCCCGCTCCTACCGTCAGAGCATTGCTCCGATACATACAGAATCTACCATCTGTAGGAGCGGGCTTGCCCGCGAAGGACCTGCCTTATCTATAGACCTGAATCAATCAGACCCCCTTCGCGGGCATGCCCTCTCTTAAGCCACCCTCTTCTCGCGGTTCTTGCTCAGCAGCGCGCTGGCCGCTCGCAATAGCGCGTTGAGCGAGGAAGAGACGATGTCGCGGCTAATCGCCACACCGGTATAGCGTTTATTGCCGTCTTTGAGCTGGATATAGGTGACTGCCTCGGCGTCTGCGCCTTGGCCCAGTGCATGCTCCCCATATTCCATGATCTCGAAATCGACCTCTGTCTGCTTCTTCAGAGCCTCAACGAACGCGTCCAATACGCCATCGCCCTCGCCCTCAACTTTCAGGTAGTCATCGAAGCAATTGATGCCCGCAGTGAAAGACTCGCGGCCCGCCGCATTGGCGCGCTGCATGCTGAAGCTGTCCAAACGTACTGGGTGTGAGTCGTCCAGATAATGTTCCTTGAACAGGCCCCATATCGCATCGGGGGAGATCTCCTGCCCCGTGTCTTCGGCCTGCTTTTGCACTACACGTGAGAATTCGATCTGCAGCCAGCGCGGCAATTGGAAGCCGAACTTACTGGCCAATACATAGGCCACGCCCCCTTTACCTGACTGGCTGTTCACACGGATCACATCCTGATAGGTGCGTCCCAGATCCCGAGGGTCGATTGGCAAATACGCGATCTCCCAAGTCTCCCCCTCTGTGTACATGTCCAGACACTTCTTGATCGCGTCCTGATGACTGCCGGAGAAGGCGGTGAACACCAAGTCGCCCGAGTAAGGCTGTCTTGGGTGTACATCGATCGCTGTGCAGCTTTTGACCACACTGACGATTTTATCCATATCCCGCAGGTCCAGCTCGGGATCAATACCCTGGCTGTACATGTTCATTGCCATGACCACGATGTCCATGTTGCCGGTACGCTCGCCATTACCTAATAGCGTGCCTTCGACACGTTGGGCACCTGCCATCACAGCCAACTCGGCCGCTGCGACTGCGCAGCCACGGTCATTGTGTGTGTGCAAACTCACGATAATAGAATCGCGGTTATTGATATTACGGCAGAACATCTCTATTTGATCTGCATAAACATTCGGGGTTGCCATCTCTACCGTGGAGGGCAGATTGAAGATAATGGGCTTCTCGGGCGTTGGCTGCCATACCGCAGACACTGCATTACAGACCTCTACCGCGTAGTCAGACTCCGTACCTGTAAAACTCTCGGGAGAGTATTGGAAGGTCCAATCGGTCTCTGGCGCTAGCTCCGCGCAGCGTTTGACCTCCTGCGCGCCATTGACGGCGATGTTGAGGATGCCCGCCTTGTCTAGCTTGAAGACCTTCTGGCGCTGCACCGTAGAGGTGGAGTTATACACGTGTAGAATCGCCTTCTTGACGCCCTTTAGCGACTCGAAGGTACGCTGGATCAACTCAGGGCGCGCCTGTGTCAACACCTGCACCGTCACATCATCGGGAATGCGGTCTTCCGTGACCAAGCTGCGCACGAAATCGAAGTCCGGCTGCGAGGCGGCAGGAAAACCAATTTCGATCTCCTTAAAACCCACCTCTACCAACAAATCGAACATTGCCTTTTTCTGCACTACTGACATCGGCTCGATCAGAGCCTGGTTGCCGTCGCGCAAGTCAACGCTACACCAGCGGGGTGCCCGCTCGATGACGTTGTCCGGCCATGTACGATTTTTGATCGCGATAGGCTGGAATGGCTTGTATTTGCTGTGGTCGTACATGTTTTCGCTCCTGAGGCCGGACAATCCCTGGCCGCTTTTCAATGTTGACTAGATTAAACAAACTCCATTAGTTTTTCTCTGCTTATTTTCTAGTAATTTGGTGTAATATTGGTTTTTACCTCTATTTATATTGTATTTTTTAGTTATTATACCCATTCAATGCCAAGCCATGAGATATTCGCTTCACGGAGACACTATGGATAGACTGGATAAACGCATTCTTAGCGAGCTGCAAGCAGACGGCACACTCACTAATGCAGAGCTTGCCGAGCGCGTCGGGCTTTCCGCCACGCCCTGCGCTCGCAGGGTCAAACAAATGGAGGACGAAGGCGTCATTGCGCGCCGCGTGGTGCTACTCAACCCCTCCAAGCTCGGGCTAAAACTTCATGCCCTAGTGCAGATCAGTATGGATAAGCACACGCCGGACCGGTTCGAGCACTTCGAGTCAGAGGTCAAGAAACACCCAGAAGTGATCGATCTAATGCTGATCACCGGGCAGTCTGCGGACTATCTATTGAAATTGGTGTTGCCAGACATGGACCACTACCACGACTTCCTGCTCAACAAGATTACGCGCATCGAAGGTGTGGCGGACGTGCACTCTAGCTTCATCATGCGCCGCGTCATTGAGAACACCGCTCTGCCCCTAGACTATATTCCAGAGACAGGTCGCGCTTAGAAGAAGTGCTTAACTTTGTCTTTGTAGGAGCGGCTCATCTTCAAGGACGAACCGCAACTAAGGGTCAGGTGGAACTCACCATTGATATGGGAAGACACCTTTTCAACTCGCTGCAGATTCACAATAGTAGAGCGATGCACACGCTGGAAGATATTAGGGTCCAGCTGTGCCTCTAGCTCCTTCATGGTAGTGCGCATAATGTGGGTCTGGCCCTGCACATGCACACACATATAATCGCCAGCGGCATCTACCCAATCGATATCCCGCACGGGCACAAAGGTGGTAGAAGAACCGTCTTTGATCGCCAAGCGATCAGAATATTCTGAGGCTTCGTCGGGGTTTTGCAGCCACTCATTGATAGCAAGCTTAGACTTGCCTGTAAGACCAATTACTATCTCCAACAGGCGCTGCTTCTCTATGGCCGACTGCTTGCGCTCGACTTGCAAGGTGACCTTGGCCACGGCTATAGCCAAGCGTTCGTCCTCTATAGGTTTAAGCAGATAGTCCACGGCATTGGCACTAAACGCATCAATGGCGAAGGCATCGTAGGCCGTCACGAAGATGATCATCGGCATATTGTCTTGCTGAAGATTCTCGACCACTT
The DNA here is from genome assembly GCA_963977405.1 of uncultured Gammaproteobacteria bacterium. Lineage (GTDB taxonomy): Bacteria > Pseudomonadota > Gammaproteobacteria > Pseudomonadales > Pseudohongiellaceae > UBA5078. The sequence goes on along the minus strand of CAXBOY010000091.1, from coordinate 3,651 downwards.
GCAGCCCCGTCATACCCGGCATCTGAATATCGAGAAAAACGAGATCTGGCGCCTCTTCGGCAATGGCGGCTAAAGCCTCTTTGCCGTTCTTACACACCTGCACCACTTCCACGTGTGGGAATTGCACAAGACGCATCGTCAGGCCCTTGCGAGCGAGAGACTCATCGTCCACGACTATGGCGCGAATTTTCACTTCGCTATCACTTGATTTCATAAGGAATCACTTCGTTTCATAGGGGATTACAACCGTTACTAGGCAGCCCTGCGGTGAACTGGAAGAAAATGTCAGAGAATGTGCCGTGCCGTAAACCTCTTTAAGACGGTTTCGTATATTTTTCAGTCCAACGCCCCCGGAACCTCGCGTGCTGCCATTGAGCGCACTAGTATCTTCGATGCCCGGCCCATCATCCTCCACCTCGATGATGAGTTTATCACCCTTCTTGCACGCCGCGATGCGGATACACCCACCCTCTTCGCTGCGGGCTATCGCATGCTTGATTGCATTCTCAATTAGAGGCTGTAGCAGCATGCTTGGCACCAAGGCCTGCTCGGCATCAGCCGCTATATCGACCTCTACCTGCATGCGCTCCTCGAAGCGCACCTTCTCTATATCCAGATACAGTCGCACCGAACTTAGCTCATAACTTAATGCCACTTGGTCTAGAGGGTCATTATCTAATGAGTAGCGCAGGAACTGGCTGAGTTTAGTCAGCATCGAATTGGCCGACTGGGTGTTCTTCTCTAACACCAGCGTCGATATTGCATTGAGCGTGTTGAACAAGAAGTGCGGGTTCAGCTGATAGCGCAGCATGCGCAGTTGCGCCTCGTGGGCCAGTGCCTCGGAGCGTAGGCTCTTGGTCTTTTCCAGCTGGAACAACTGATAGTACTTGAAGCAGAAATAGAGCACGCTCCACATCAAGATGAAGGCATAGGTAAAGGGAAAGAAAATGGTAATGGAAACAAGGCCATAGTCGGTGAGATCGACCGCACTACCCACCTCTGTAGAACCTATAATCGCTTTGGTCGCCAACCAGATAAAGGAAGCCAGAAGGGAGCCGAACAAGGCGGTAAGCACGCGCACAGGAATACTGAATTCCCATACATAACGATAGCAATAACGCAGCATCGTGGTGAGGAACATGCCCACGCCGGCATCGATCATGAAGATACCAGCGCGGGCAGTCATGTACTCGGCGGGCACAAAACTTAGGTCGCGCAATACTAATAACGCGACCCAGGTGCTCCAGCCAAATAGCTGAAAGATCCAGAACTGAGCACTTAACAGAGGTCGCAGTGTGCTGACGCTCATGGGGCAACCCTTCTTAGAACGGGATCAAGATAAGGGATAGCGGCAGCACACTACGCGCTGCCGCTAGCAACGCTTATGGCAGCAGGGCGCTGACCGCGTCTCTTTCTTCGGAAAGCTCTTTCTCCGTCTTCTCCATCAGGTCACGACTGAAATCATTCACAGCCAAGCCTTCGACGATAGTGTACTTACCGTTCTCGCAAGTAACAGGGAAAGAATAGATCAAGCCCTTGGCGATGCCGTAAGCGCCTTCGCTATGAATACCCATGCTAACGATCTTGCCATTGCTGCCCAACACCCAGTCATGAATGTGATCGATTGCCGCGTTCGCAGCAGAGGCCGCACTAGAGAGACCACGCGCCTTGATGATGGCCGCGCCGCGCTGCTGAACGGTTGGGATGAAGTCGGACACTAGCCAGTTTTGATCGACCAGATCAGTCGCCTTTTTGCCATCGACAGTGGTGTGATGCACATCCGGATACTGAGTAGAGGAATGGTTACCCCAGATGAACAGACCATCGACATCCGTGCTGTGCTTACCAGTCTTGGCTGCCAACTGTGCTACTGCGCGGTTGTGGTCAAGACGGGTCATTGCCGTGAACTGACCAGGCTTCAAGTCTGGCGCATTGCGGAACGCGATCAGCGCATTGGTATTAGCTGGGTTGCCAACAACTAGCACTTTTACATCACGGCTGGCGTGATCATTGATCGCCTTGCCCTGCACAGAGAAGATTGCCGCGTTAGCCTCTAGCAGGTCCTTACGCTCCATGCCTGGGCCACGTGGGCGTGCGCCAACCAGCAGACAGATGTCTGCGTCTTTGAATGCCACTTCTGGCTTATCTGTCTGTACGATGCCCTGCACTAATGGGAATGCGCAGTCTTCCAGCTCCATAACCACGCCTTGCAGCGCGCCCAAAGCCGGGGTGATTTCGAGCAATTGCAGGATCACTGGCTGGTCTTTACCCAACATATCGCCAGCGGCAATGCGAAATAGCAAAGAATAACTAATCTGGCCTGCTGCACCGGTGACAGCAACTCGTACGGGAGATTTCATATCGGTCTCTGAATCCTTGATTGAGGTGGTTGGAAAAAGCAACATAAAGAAGGCCGGGGAGTATACCAAAGAATTTAGATTAGGTCTTATGTCGGCAATTGACATCCGTAGGTAGGAGCGGGCTTGCCCGCGAATGGGTCCGGTGCGGCACATGCCTATTCGCGGGCAAGCCCGCTCCTACACCCTCTTCGTAGATCGGAGCTAATCCGCAGGCGATCAGCCTCCCGTACGCAGAGGCATAGATCGAAATGGGTGCCAAACATTTCCGGGTGCCCGATCATCAATAGAGAAGCATCGCATCCCCATAGGAGAAGAAACGATAGCGCTGCTCTACCGCCACCTTATATGCGTCCATGATGTGCTCACGCCCAGCGAAGGCACTGACCAGCATCATCAGGGTGGATTCGGAAAGATGGAAGTTGGTGACCATCGCGTCCACCACCTGGAACTCGTAGCCAGGGTAAATGAATATATCTGTCTCGCCAGCGAAGGGGGCGATCAATTCGCCTTCGGCCAGCTTTGCCGCACTCTCCAGCGTGCGCACCGATGTAGTGCCTACCGCTATTACCCTTCCGCCCCGCGCCTTGCAGGCCGGGATCTGCTCGCAGACTGCCTCGGAGATATCGATACGCTCGCTGTGCATATGGTGCTCTAGAACATTGTCCACCCGCACCGGCTGGAAGGTGCCCGACCCCACGTGCAACGTGACATAGGCCATATCCACACCCATCTCGCGAATGCGCTGCATCAGGTCCTCGTCGAAATGCAGCCCCGCCGTGGGCGCCGCAACCGCGCCCAGCTTCTCGCTATAGACAGTCTGATAGCGCTCGCGGTCCTCTAGCTCGTCTTGCCTCTTTATATAGGGTGGCAGCGGTATGTGTCCGAATAGCTCCAACGCATCGGTCAGCGGCGCATTGATCTCGAAGCGCAGATGGAAAAACTCCCCCTCTCGCCCCAACACCAGCGCATTCAATAAGGAACCCGAAGGACCGGGAAAGCGCAGCATCGCCCCCGGCTTAGGCGATTTGCTCGCACGAATTTGCGCCAGGGCCTCGGTATCACTCAGCACTCGCTCGATCATCACCTCGATCTTGCCCCCACTCGCCTTCTGGCCCATCAGGCGCGCCGGAATCACCCGTGTATCGTTAAACACCAGCAGGTCTTCTGGGCGCAAATAATCGACTAAGTCCTTGAATTGCTTATGCTCTATCGCCCCAGTATTGCGCTGCATACACAGCAAGCGGCTGCCTGTGCGCTCCGCGGAAGGGAAATGGGCAATCAACTCGTCGGG
>CAXBOY010000090.1:0-12148 GCA_963977405.1 uncultured Gammaproteobacteria bacterium | reverse complement strand
CGACCTGCGTATGGCCGGCGTGATATTGCAGGCGCAGGCGCAAAGCGTTATGAACAAAGAGGCATAGGGCGTATGTGGGAGCGAATTCGAACTGGGCACGGCTATGACGCACATCGTTTCGCCGCAGGCTTGTTGCCTAATAAGCCTTTTGTGCTAGGGGGCATTAGCATCCCTCACGATAGGAGTCTGCTGGCCCATTCCGATGGTGATGCCGTAATCCACGCGCTCTGCGATGCCTTGCTAGGGGCAATAGGCCGCGGTGATATTGGACGGCACTTTCCCGATACAGATCCTGAGTTTAGCAACATCGATAGCGGACTACTGCTACAGCGTGTGTGCGGGTTTTTAGAAGATAGCGATTGGCTTGTGGGCAATGTCGATATCACGATTCTCGCCCAGTCTCCGCGAATGGCCCCGCATATCGACGCGATGTGCCAACGCCTTTCTAGTCTTATGAATATTGATGCGCAACAAGTGAATGTGAAGGCTTCCACTACCGAAGGAATGGGCTTCGTTGGTCGCAAAGAAGGGATCGAAACATACGCCGTGGTGTTGATCTATCGCGACAAATAAGTCTCATATGGGCGCATCTGGCGCACCACAGGTAGGACGGCAAGATGAGTGAAGCGCAGGAAGCGTTCGGACGTTTAGGATTTGCTCTCGGGGCGCCACAAGTGACTGCTGTGTTTAAGCAATCGGCGCAAGATTTTCGCGTTAATGAAGACCTAGGGTTCGAGTTAAGCGGTGAAGGCCAGCATCTATGCTTGCATATCAGTAAGACCGAGGTGAATACGCAGCATGTAGTAAGACATCTGGCTCGTCTTGCCAATGTACAAGAGCGTGATATTGGCTATGCTGGATTGAAGGACCATATGGGCGTGTGCGAGCAGTGGTTGAGTATCTACCAAGCAAAGGCGCAAGAGGTGGACTTTAGTAGTCTTGCGCAAATCGGGGTAGAAGTATTAAGCACCGTCCGCAATAGCCGCAAGATTCGTCGAGGTAGCCATCGCAGCAACGGATTCAGCATCGTCCTGCGTGATTTTGTCAGCACTGCAATGGTCCCGCTATCGGCTGAAGAAGTGCGCGAAGATGTAGAGGCACGACTGAGCCAAATACGCGCCCTAGGTGTCCCGAATTATTTCGGGGAGCAGCGCTTTGGGCACGCTCATAGCAATATCTTGATGGCACGGCGACTGTTTAGTGGCGAGTTGCGTCTCAAGAAGGGCTTTAAGCGCGGCATGTTACTTTCGGCGGCGCGCTCTTTCGTCTTCAATGCCGTGCTAAGTGAGAGAGTAAAGCAGAACAATTGGGATCAACATCTGCCTGGCGATGTGATGAACCTTGCCGGCACCGGCAGTGTGTTCGAGGCACCCGAATGGGACGAGACTCTGGCCGGGCGACTGGACGCAAAAGATATTCATCCTACGGGACCGTTGTGGGGAAAAGGAGCTCTGCGCAGCAGTGCCGACGCAGCTGCGGTGGAGATGGCAGTAGCCTCTGAGCAGGCCGTGCTTTGCGAGGGCTTAGAAGCAGCGGGTCTAGAGCAGGCACGTCGCAGTCTCAGGCTCATTGCAGCCGACCTGAATTGGAATTGGTTAGACGACGATAGTTTAGAATTGAGTTTTGCGCTGCCACCGGGCACTTATGCCACCGCGGTACTGCGTGAACTGTGTGTGCTCAAAGAGGCAAAGAACGAGTGACGACTATGAATTTGGCTGGCATTGGTATGACATCCCAGAGGACGCGTGAGCGTCTGGTAGGGCGATTGTTGGAGCAGGGAATAAAACATTGGGGGGTATTGGATGTTGTGCGTAGTACGCCACGTCATATCTTCCTCGATGAGGCTCTCTCCCATCGCGCCTATGAAGATGTCGCCTTGCCCATCGGTTATAACCAGACGATTTCCCAGCCCTATATAGTGGCCAAGATGACCGAGGCGGTTCTTAATAATCATCCGTCTTTAGACACTGGTAAACTCAATAATGTGTTGGAGATTGGTACGGGTTGCGGTTACCAAACGGCGATTATCGCGCCACTGGCTCGCAAGGTGTATTCGGTGGAGCGCATCAAACCATTGCTGGAGAAGGCGCGTAAGAATATTCGTGTTCTTGGCCTCAACAATGTGCAGTTCAAACACGACGATGGGAGCATGGGCTGGAAAGAGAAGGGGCCCTTCGATGCCATCATCGCCGCAGCTGCGCCAAGGCGAGTGCCAGAAGAGTTATTAGCGCAATTGGCCGAAGGTGGCCGTTTAATAATTCCAATTGGCGGCGAAGATACACAGGAGCTTCAGTTGATCACTCGTCAGGGTGATGCATTCCACACCGAGATTGTGGCAACAGTGCGCTTCGTACCACTTTTCATCGGTTCGATTCAAAGCTAGAGCTTGCAGCGGAGTACTATGGAAGATTCTTCAGCCAAGACCTTGCAAGGCAAATTGCTCGTGTTCCTCAAAGGCATGGCGATGGGGGTTGCGGACTCCGTGCCAGGTGTTTCCGGCGGCACTATCGCCGTGATGGCGGGCATATATGAGGAGTTGATTCACTCCCTCAAGAACCTGAACCCTGTATCACTTTGGAGCTATCGCAAACTGGGGGTGGCGGGGTTTTGGCGCAGCATCAATGGCAACTTCCTATTGCTCCTGCTACTAGGCATCGTCAGCGCACTCTTTCTAAGTGCCAATACCGTGTTGTATTTATTGGAGACGCACTACCCACAGCTGATGGCTTTTTTCTGCGGCTTAGTGCTTGCCTCTACGTTTTTCTTGCGTCGACAAGTGCTTCGTTGGGGTGGCTTGGAGATCGCGTTTCTTGGCTTGGGAATCGGGATCACGCTCCTTATCGCATTTATCAATCCATTGAATGGCCAGAGCGGATATCTTTATTTATTCATATGTGGCGCAATCGCCATTAGCGCGATGATCCTCCCCGGCATCTCCGGGGCGTTCATCTTGCTTCTATTGGGGGTCTACGACTATGTACTGGCGGCGTTGCGAGCACTCGATGCCGGGGTTATCGTAGTCTTCGCTGCAGGCTGTGCCACGGGGCTGCTAAGTTTTTCCCACCTGCTGTCTTGGACCTTTCGCCATTACCGCGAGCAGACCTACGCGTTCCTTACTGGCATGTTGTTAGCCTCTATAGTGGTGCTGTGGCCTTGGAAGTTAGCACCCGAGCATGGCTCTATAGGCGCAAGCTATCTATCGCCGAGCACCTATGCAGCAGCGACCGGAAACTCGGTTAATGTGTTAACTGCCCTTAGCTTCTTTATACTAGGCTTTGCTTTAGTGACTATTTTTGAAAGAATCAGTCGCAGGCGCTCCTGAACCTGGTGCGCTCTATGTGCGAATCAATGGAAACCTTATGTTGCTAGCTAAATTTACTATCTGCCTGCCTCGCCAAGAATCATTAGGGCGCAGCGCCGCGCTGTTGGCTTTATTGCTACTACAGGCTTGCGGCGGTCGTTACCAGGCACCGCTTGACGACCAGAGCCGCGTACTGGAGAGACAAGCGCCCCCTATCTATTCCACTACTGGCACTTCGAGCAATACAGCGCCTGTGCAAGCACCTGCGGCTCGCAGCAGTGCGTCGACTGTTGGGGCGGGCGTTCGGGTCCAACCAGCACCCGGCGTTAGTGTCAATGTGGCGAACGAACCAGGCGCAATCCAGCGCAGTAGTATCGGTCGTGCGCCTATTGGCGGCGCTACGTCGTCAAGTTCTGCTGCAGTTAGCCCTGTGGCAAGTAGTCCAGCTGCCTCGTCGAGCGTTCCTTCTGCAAACACAGCTCCCGCATCGACGGGCGTGCAGATGCACACGGTAGTGCGGGGGGACACTCTGTACTCAATCGCATGGCGCTATTCCGTGGACTATCGCGCATTGGCTTTAGCTAATAATCTCGCGCCACCCTATACCATCTATCCTAATCAGCAGTTGAATGTGAATATCAGCAACATCAGTAACAATGCCATAAGCAATGTACCTACAATTCCAGTGGCTCCAGCAGGCGACCCAGCGGTGAATGTCGGTGAGCGTCCAGTTGCGGCTGCCGCTAATCGTAGAGTGGACAGTGTCGCTACTAGGGTTGTTGAGGGTGTGCTGTGGCAGTGGCCTGTTGAGGGGCGTGTACTGCGTGGTTATAGCGCGAGCGCCGAGAGCACAAGCAAAGGCATAGATATCGGCGGGCGCCGCGGCGAACCCGTATATGCCGCAGCGGATGGCGATGTGGTTTATTCAGGTCGTGGCATTCAAGGGCAGGGCGATCTCATTATTATTCGCCACAACGCGCGTTTCCTCTCCGCATATTCTCACAACCGCAATATGCTAGTGACTGAGGGCGCACGCATTCGCGCCGGTGATAAAATAGCAGAGCTTGGCACCGACCCGCGCGGCGCCGAACTACTGCATTTCGAAGTGCGTGTCGACGGCAAGCCCGCAGACCCTATCCAATACCTTCCTCCTCGCTAATCAGGTCCAGCGCTGTCTGCGCCATTAAGCGCGCAGGCAGTCTGTTCTAGACTAATCGATTTTTATCTTCCGTTAAATTCGTGGAATTTTTTGTTGTCCCACAAATATGACGATGCTAGTATTTTCTCCACTGGGGATTCGGAACGAGCGTTGTAACAAAAATAATTCACTCATTTCTCCCTTCGGCTGCTCCGAATTTCCACTAGAAAGCCGTGTGGGAGGGTATTAATGACCGATAATTCTCAAGATGACAAGGAGCGCATCATGGAGCAATTAGCGAAGGACGGGGGTTCAGACCTAGCGGGGTCGCAGCAGAGCGAAGAAGAAACTGATAGTCGAGTTGCGATCAGCGGGCTGATTAAGAACTTCGATTTGAAGGCAGAGAAAGCAGCAGGGCATAGGCGAGAGGCCGACGTGACCAGGCTCTATCTCAATGAGATAGGCGCCGCAGATTTGCTTAGTGCGGAAGATGAGGTTCATTTCGCCAGACTCGCGCGTCGCGGCGACGCCGCCGGTCGCCAGCGCATGATCGTTAGCAATCTGCGTTTGGTAGTGCGCATCGCGCGACGCTATCTCAACCGCGGTTTAACACTTCTAGATCTAATTCAAGAGGGCAATCTCGGCCTTCTGCGAGCGGTAGAGAAGTTCGATCCCGAACGCGGATTCCGATTCTCTACTTATTCCACATGGTGGATTCGCCAGACCATCGAACGCGCTTTGATGAATCAGACCCGCACGATTCGCCTACCAATTCATATCGTAAAGGAACTCAACAGTTATTTGCGTATCTCGCGCGAGTGCCTCAACGAAGACGATCAACAGACCCTGCCGGAGCAGATCGCGAAGGCTTTGAATAAGCCGCTGGCCGATGTGCAGCGCATACTCGCTTATAACGAGCGGGTCATATCGGCAGACAGTGCATTAGTACCTGGGCAAGATCAGACTATTGTAGAGACAATGCAGGCCTCCGAGCAGCACGCACCCAATACCATTTTGCAGAACCACGAGGTGCGTGAGGCCGTGTTAAGTTGGCTGCATATGCTCAACACTAAGCAGTGCGATGTAATCGTACGGCGTTTCGGATTTCATGGCCACGATGCGGGAACGCTAGAGCAGGTTGGCCGAGAGATTGGGCTCACACGGGAGCGTGTGCGGCAGATTCAGTTAGACGCTTTACAGCGATTGCGGGAACTAGCGTCGGAGTCGGGCTTCGATGCTAAGAGTTGGTAGGTTCTATAAAGGAGCCTTCTAGGTTAGAAGGCTCCATGGAGTAGCCGAAGCGCTGGCTATTCGGCTTCTTTTATCAGATGTTCGATCTTGCCGGGCACACCCTTCCACTTCTCGGCATCTTCCAAGGCGGGTTTCATCTCAGTGATATTGGGCCATTTCTCCGCCAGTTCTGCATTGAGCGCTAAGAACTGCTGCTGATCCTCCGGCAACTCGTCTTCGGCATAGATCGCATCCACAGGGCACTCCGGCTCGCATAGCGCGCAGTCGATACACTCGTCTGGATGGATGACTAGGAAATTCGGGCCTTCATAGAAACAGTCCACGGGGCATACTTCCACACAGTCTGTGTGCTTACAAAGGATGCAATTTTCGCCAACAACAAAAGTCATGATCTCTCCATCTCACAGGGCCCGAGTAGTCGGGGGTCATTCAAAGGGGGCAATTATAAATAGGTTGCGCCGAACATGGAAAATTCTTTTTCCGATATCGCTTAGTTAATTCGCCGTTCAGAGGCATTGTTTGAGCTTATAGAGCAAATCGAGGGCCTGGCGCGCCGATAAATCGTCTGGATTGAGGCTCTTCAGCTCGAGTAATACTGGGTGTTCTGCCTCTACGAACAGTTCGGTCTGCTGCGGCGCATGCTTAGTGATACTCAACGGGGCTTGCGTCTGAGCCAAACTATCGCGTTCTAACTGCTGTAATTTGCTGCGGGCCTGCTTGATTACCGGCATGGGCACCCCTGCCAACTGCGCTACTTGTAAGCCATAGCTCTGGTTGGCCGGGCCGTCTTTGACGCTGTGCAGGAATACAATGCCGTCCTGATGTTCCGAGGCATCCAGATGGACGTTGGCGATGCTGTTAAATTGCTCGGGCAGGGCGGTTAGCTCGAAATAGTGGGTGGCGAACAGAGTGTATGCCTGCAGTCTTTCTGCTATATAAACGGCGCTGGCCCAGGCCAGAGAGAGGCCATCGAAGGTGCTGGTGCCGCGGCCTACCTCGTCCATTAGTACCAAGCTCTGCTGAGTTGCGTTGTGCAGGATATTGGCGGTCTCCGTCATCTCCACCATGAAGGTCGAGCGGCCACCTGCGAGATCGTCGGATGAACCGATACGGGTGAAGATGCGGTCGATCGGCCCTATCTGTGCGCTACGCGCGGGCACGAAGCTACCCGTGAACGCTAGCAACACGATTAACGCGGTCTGGCGCATATAGGTGGACTTACCGCCCATGTTCGGGCCGGTGATGATCAACATCTGCCGCGTTGGGTCGAACCGTACATCGTTGGCCACGAACACGGCGTCACTGACTTGCTCCACCACTGGGTGCCGGCCCTGCTCGATATGGATGCCCGGTTCTGTACTGATCTGCGGCTGGCAGAAGTCCAAGGTGCGCGCACGTTCCGCAAAATTATTCAGGACGTCGAGTTCCGCCAAGGCGGCCGCACTTAGCAGTAGTGGATTAAGGTCTTCTGCAATGGTTTCAAGCAATTGCTCGTAGAGTGCTTTCTCACGGGTCAGAGCCTTGCTGTTGGCACTGAGCACCTTGTCTTCGAACTGCTTCAGCTCAGGGGTAATGAAGCGCTCCGCATTCTTAAGAGTCTGACGACGAATATAGTCGGCCGGCATCTCGCCCGCCTGGCCCTTGCTCACCTCGATGTAATAGCCGTGCACGCGGTTATAGCCGACCTTGAGCGTGCTAAGGCCAGTACGCGCCTTCTCCTGTATCTCTAAGTCGATTAGGTATTGCCCCGCATTGCTGCTGAGATTGCGTAGCTCGTCGAGCTCCTCGTCATAACCCTCGGCGATCACACCGCCCTCGCGAATCACCACGGGAGGGTTGTCTATGATCGCGCCTGCTAACAACTGTGCGAGCTCGGGGTAGTCACTGATCTGGGTCTGTAATTGCGACAAACGCGGCGACTCGCTCTCGCCTATGATCTGCGCCAGTAGGCTGTGCAGCTGCGGTATTATTTGCAAAGCGTCCCGAAGGCGAGCCAGATCCCGTGGACGAGCAGAGCGCAAGCCGACCCGCGCAAGTATGCGCTCTATGTCGCCGATCTCATGGAGGAGGGGGTGTAGTTGTTCGAAGCGGTATTGTGCGATGAGGGTCGCTACTACATGTTGGCGAAGCTCAAGCGTTACTTGGTCTCGCAGTGGGCGATGCAACCAACGACTAAGAAGGCGGCCTCCCATGGCCGTGGCCGTATTGTCTAGCACTGACATCAGGGTGTTGTCTGTACCCCCGGAGAGATTGCGGTCGAGCTCCAGATTGCGGCGACTGGCAGCATCCAATAACAGAGCATCATTCGGCTGTTCTAACTGCAAAGTCTGCACATGGGGTAGTTTCGAGCGCTGCGTCTCGCAGGCATAGGCTAATAGGCAACCGGCCGCCTCTAGTGCTACGGTCAGAGTGTCGCAGCCAAAGCCCTGTAAGTCTTTGGTGCCAAAATGCTGAGTAAGGCTGCGGCGGCTACTCTCCAGATCGAACTCCCAGAGTGGGCGACGCCTTGCGCCCTGGCGAGACTCCAATGTCTCTAGTGCCTGCACACTCTCATTTAGCAGGATCTCCGCAGGGCGTACTCGCTCGATCTCAGCCAGCATGCCCTCGAAGGAGTGCACCTCACTCAAGACGAATCGGCCGCTGCTGATGTCCAACCAAGCTAATCCGAAGTGTCCTTTCTCGCGCTCCCCGGTATGGATGCCCGTTACGGCCATGAGAATGCTGTCGCGGCGCTCGTTGAGCAGTGCCTCATCACTCAGCGTACCCGGCGTGATCACCCTCATTACTGCTCGTTCGACTGGACCCTTACTCGTCGCTGGGTCGCCGATCTGCTCGCAAACCGCCACCGATACTCCAGCCTCGACGAGCTTGGCTAGATAGCGGTCCGCCGCATGGAAGGGGATGCCGCACATGGGAATGTCTTTGCCATCGGTCTTGCCGCGGGAGGTCAGAGTAATGTCGAGAATCTTGGAGGCCTTACGGGCATCATCGAAGAACAGCTCGTAGAAATCTCCCATCCGATAGAACAATAGGTCGTCCGGATGCTGTGCCTTGAGGCGCAGAAACTGCTGCATCATTGGTGTGTGTTGAGAAAAATTAGTTTCAGAATTCATTGGGTTGTGTCATTTATATAGTTGATATTTATAGGTATTATAAATCTATTGAGTCTCATTGGATTTCACCGCGTGTCATTAGATGTCGCTAAATCTTACAAATAAGTGTAGCAAAAAGTGTAGTATTTGTTATGGTGATATTAATTGAACTCACCAAGATTCAGCCTGCTCATTCATCGGAGCATTACAATGCCAACTCAGCAGAATAGCAAACCACTAACAACTAGAACAATTCAAAATCTGAAACCCGATGACAGTTTAACTAGAGATATAGGAGAGTATAGGGGGCTTCATCTTCGCTCAGGTAAGTCTGGTACGAAGACTTTCTTCTATAGGTATCGAAGTCCAATAAATAACAAGCTAACTCAAGTGAAAATAGGGAATTTCCCTTCGATTTCATTAGTCGAGGCTAGAGCCACCTTGCTTGATCTGAAATCCAAAAGAAGTGACGGGATTTGTCCAGCGACAGAGTTGAAAGATCTGAAACGAAAAAAGAAAGAGAGTGCTAGTCGAGAATCCAATAATATCGATCAATTTACGGTAACTAGCCTTATAGAGTTTTATCTTCAAAATTACATCGAAGATAGGAGGTCTCCAAACGGGAAGATCATATCAGGAGCTCGAAAGAAGAAAGGTCAAAATGAAACAAGGCGGACTCTTTATGCTGATGTAGTCGTGAAGTTGGGCGACAAGCTAGCAATGGAGATTAAAAGACGAGATGTAGTCGATTTAGTAAATGGAATCATTGAGCGAGGAGCTAAAGTGCAAGCTGGAAACGTACTTCGTGAATTCTCGTCTGCTTATGAATTTGCAATTGGCAATGGAAAGTTTTCCGATTCATTTGCGAACCCAGCTCTACTTGCCAAGGCCAGCTTAAGGCAAACAAAGGTTAAATTGACAAGTAATAAAGGAAGGAGAGTACTTTCCGACGTTGAGCTCTCACAGTTTTTAGCTTGGTTACCCAATTCTGCTTTTCGCCCAAAGCATAAATCGATTCTAAGATTGACGTTGTGGACAGGATGTAGAACTGGGGAAATTTGTGCGATCAAGATTAAGGATATAGATTTCAAGAACTCAACTTTACGAATTAGTGAGTCCAAGACTGATGTGGAGCGCTATATTCAACTGCCGCGCCAAGCGATAGCGTATTTAGTCTCTATTAAACCAGAAAACGGGGAATATCTGTTTAGGTCCGGGTCTTCAAATTTTCATCTGACTCAGAAATCTTTGTCGGAGCATTCCTGGGTGCTACGAAAGTCAGGACAAATGTTAAATATCGATTCGTGGACGCCTCATGATTTAAGAAGGTCTGTAAGGACGGGGCTTTCTAGATTGCAGTGCCCGAGCGAAGTCGCAGAGGCTGTACTTGGGCATGCTAGAAAAGGGATAGAAGGAACTTACGATTTGCACAGTTATGATCGAGAATGCCGTACATGGTTACAGATATGGGCTGATCATTTGGACACCTTGTAAAAAATAGCGGACTAACGTAAAGAATAATCAAGGGTAAGGTTCTAGTTTTAAAAAATTTGTCCATTCACTCGCTTTAGAGCCGTTTCCTAGGTGAGAGATTCACTTCATTGAGTGGGCAGCAAGCGTAGTGCCAGTACCAATGAGAATTCTCCGGTAATTAGAAACTAACCATTGTTTTGGTGAATACCTATCAAGGTTTTTATATAGAGTGTCTGTGCTATTCAATTTTTTTTCAGTTACTCGACATGTAACTCCCCTTTATACATTTGCATCTGGCAATGAAAGGCGTACTTGCCAGGGGCAAGGGCAGGGATTGCGATGGGGACCTTCTCATTCAAGGCCAATGTTGCGCTGATCTCGAGATCGGGAAACTGTACAGTTTCGGCGCAGGGTGAAGGGTCCATTCGTTGAAAGTAGAGCGTCATGGGTGTATCTGCCGCTATTTTCAGGCGCGAGGGTTGGTACACCCCGTTTTCCACTTTGATCACTATATCGGAGTCTGTGAGAACAGCTTCCTTAGGCTTATAGAGCCAGAACCACCACACGATGAGTGCTATTAGGGCCAAGCCGGCAATATTGATAATCAGCATAATCCAGTTCCCTTTAATGAGTGTTCGCTTTAAATAGTCTTAATCGATTGGCGTTGCTGACGACTGTCAAAGACGAGAAGGCCATCGCTGCGCCAGCGATCACTGGATTGAGCAGGACTCCAATCCAGGGGTAGAGCAAACCGGCCGCGATGGGCACGCCCGCAATGTTGTAGATAAAGGCGCCAAACAAATTCTGTTTGATATTGCGCAGTGTCGCCTTGCTTATGGCAATTGCATCGGCCAGGCCATGCAGGGAACCACGCATCAGCGTGACGTCGGCGCTTTCGATGGCGACATCGGTGCCGGTGCCGATGGCAAAGCCGACATTGGCCAGTGCGAGCGCAGGGGCATCATTGATGCCATCGCCACTCATGCCGACGATCTCGCCCCGTGCTTGTAGCTCCTTGATTTTTTCGGCTTTCTGCCCTGGCAGGACTTCGGCAAAAAAGTCTTCCACGCCCGCTAAGCGAGCCACTGCCTTAGCCGTATCGCGATTGTCGCCGGTCAACATAATGACCTTGATCCCCTGCTGTCGCAGGCGCTTGATCGCGGCGATGGAGTCTTTCTTAATAGGGTCCGCCACAGCGATAATCGCCTGCAGTTTATTATCCACTGCGAAATACATCGGCGTCTTCGCCTGCGTTGCTAGGGCCTGAGCTTTATCGATATAGTCATCGATCGCAACCGCGTTTTCCTGCATGAGTGTTTGGTTGCCGAAAAGTAATTCCAAGCCATCTAGAGTCGCCTTGACGCCTTGCCCAGAGATAGCGTCAAAACCGCTTATCTTGGCCTGTTTGATGTCGCGTTTCTGTGCGGATTCGACGATGGCCAGCGCGAGAGGGTGTTCGGAACCCGCCTCGAGGCTTGATGCAAGACGTAGTATTTCGTCCTCGTTTCTGTCCCCCGTCGTAATCACGTCGGTCACAGCCGGAACCCCTTCCGTGATCGTGCCTGTCTTGTCCAATACCATCGCGGTAATCTTGGACGCGGTCTGCAAGGCCTCGCCGTTGCGAATCAACACGCCGGCCTCGGCGGCCTTGCCCACGCCGACCATTACCGACATCGGCGTTGCTAAGCCCAGTGCGCAGGGACAGGCGATAATCAATACGGTAGTGGCAGAGATAATCGCAAACGCGACTGTGGGCTCTGGTCCGAAGTTAAGCCACACGAGTGCACTGACCACCGCGATGATCATCACGACCGGGACGAAATAGGAGGAGATGACATCGGCCATGCGCCCAATCGGGGGCTTGGAATTCTGTGCGCGCTTCACCATGCCAAT
>CAXBOY010000089.1:0-12343 GCA_963977405.1 uncultured Gammaproteobacteria bacterium | reverse complement strand
ATTGCCTTGATTAGTACTGCGATCATTGGCTGAACCGATTTCGACACGCGCCACTTCTCCTAAAGTCACGAGATGCCCATCATCGCCACGGTCTATGACTAATCGCTGAAAATCTTCAGCGGATCGATAGACTCGTTCAACCCTCACACTAAACTCTCGATCAGTCGAATCGATGCGGCCCGCTGGCAATTCTAGATTCTGCCGACGTAGGGCGTTCTCCACATCGATTACTGTAAGACCTCGAGCAGTGAGGGCGACACGATCGAGCCATACCCGCATCGCGAAACCACCATTACCGCGCAGTTGCGCACTGGCGACTCCATCAATCACGGCAAATTGATCAACAATGAACCGATTTGCATAGTCGTTGAGCGCAAGAAAATCCATCTCGGAACTAGTGAGACTAAAATTTTGAATAGGGCGAGCTTCGCTGTCTGCTTTCGCTATCTGCGGTGGCTGGACTTCTTCGGGCAGAGCACGGGTGACTCGCGAAATTTTATCGCGAATATCGTTGGCGGCTTGATCGATGTCTCTACCGACGTTGAACTCCACGGTCACTCGGGAACTACCATCACTGCTAGAGGAGTTGATCGACGATACTCCCTCTATTCCGTTGATCTGATCTTCGATCAGTTGCGTGATCTGAGTCTCAACAATCTCAGCGGAGGCACCGGGATAGCTTGTACTCACTGTAACAACCGGAGGGCTAGTATCCGGATACTCCCGAAGAGGTAGCTGTAGAAAAGAAAGCACACCGAAACAGATCAACACCAGGCTGATTACGGTAGCAAAAACGGGACGCTTAACGGAGATATCGGAAAGAATCATAGGAGACGCCTAGAATAAAATTCGGTTCAAGTTGAAGGGAACGCCGCATTGCTGCCGACGCTTCGCTCGGCCGGAATCGTTGGCTCGAAGCTAGCCGCATTCAACATCCGCACAACTTGCCCTGGCCGTAATCG
The DNA here is from genome assembly GCA_963977405.1 of uncultured Gammaproteobacteria bacterium. Taxonomy (GTDB): domain Bacteria; phylum Pseudomonadota; class Gammaproteobacteria; order Pseudomonadales; family Pseudohongiellaceae; genus UBA5078. Next base: position 11,381 of record CAXBOY010000089.1, on the reverse strand, counting down.
TGCAAGCCCTTCTGTTACCACCATGTCCCCCACACTCACCCCCTGAATGATCTCCACTATTCCGGGGCGGCGCCGTCCGATTTCAACCTCCACTTGACTCGCCACATTCGCTTCATCAACGACGAACACGAATTGCTTTCCGGAGCGCGGCACTAAAGACTGTTCTGGAACCACGACAGCCTGAACAGAGTTCAGCGCTACCGACACTGTCATTAACATACCTGGTCGCAATTCTCCTCCGGTGTTATCGATGACTGCGCGAACCTGGACCGAACGCGTGACAGGGTCTATGCGAGACCCTACAACCTGAACAGTGCCGTCGAATTGACGACCGCGGTACACGATACTCTCCGCTCGGATTGTCTGACCGCTAGCAATCTGCGCCAGATAGGCCTCGGCGATACTGAAATCGAGTTTGATCACAGAGATATCATCAAGTGTCGTAATGATCGTATTGGGAGACACTAGAGACCCTTCACTGACATTTCGAAATCCGAGCACACCCGAGAATGGAGCGCGGATCAGTCGATCATCCATCGCTACGATTACACCCTCTAAGCGTGCTTGTGCGGTCTCCGCGCGAGTCCTTGCCGCATCTAGATCCGTCGCTGAAATAAGATTGTCGCCATTGAGCGTTCGCAGCCGCTCATATTGACGCACCGCCTCGTCGGCAGTGGACTGCGCTTCTGAGAGTCGCGCTGTCTCTGAAGCGTTAGTGAGTTCGACAAGTATGTCGCCCGCGCGCACTAAGTCACCGTCTTGAAAGCCAACTCGACTGATTGTGTCCGAGACTTTCGGTGTCAAATTGACTGACTCGTTAGCCACCGCGGTGCCAACGGATTCAACCTGATCGAACATAAGCTGCTGAGAGACTTGTGCAACACTGACCGCTGTCGCCCCACCTGCGCCTCCTCTGGCGAACGCCGGTATACCGCCGCCTTGTTCCTTTTCCTGAACTTTGCTAATCACCGCAACACTTAGACCTATCATTGCCAGCGCAAACACACAAACAAGGGGATGCCTTAAAAGAAATTTCAAAATGACGTTCTCCGTGCCCATGGGGCAATGACAAATGGATCAGACCTATCCGCCTAAGAGAAAAATGGCGTGTTAACAAGCAACTAAGCAAAAGCGAGTGAACGACTCAGAAGTGAAGCACTCCCCGCTAACGTATATTCTTACAAAGGAATATTACGCCGCAGAGTTCTACGTGGATTTATTTAATTTCCGTTGAAAATTCTTAGGAACTGCAGGAAAGCATAGAGGCGCCCGCACGATGACGGGCCCATTCGGGTCGTTTAGCAAAGAATTGAGCAAACTGTGCTTGCTCCACATAGGGGTTTAGGAGAGCCTCGTCTAAGGCGTAGAGCATACTATAGTCGCCTTTCTGGGCGTGCTCGATAGCCTCTTGGGCGAGGTAATTACGCAGCACAAACCACGGGTTCACTGCGTTCATGCTTGCCTTGCGGGTTGCGAAATCGACGGCTTCACCGCGAATACGAGTGGCATAGGTTTTTGCCCATACTTTATAGCGAGCACGCAGCTCCTGAGGCATGGCCTCTGGTGCGTAGAAGGCATCCTCAACAACATTAAGCAGGTCCGAACCGGGCTGGCTTGGATCGAAATCAGCTAACTTGCGGTAGAAGATGGTCATATCCGTCTCCTGCTGCGCTAGCAATGCTAACAACTCTGCTAGCAGCGCATCGTCGCTCTTACCCAGATTAGTAGTGAGACCTAATTTGCTGAGCATCATAGTGGTCCATGCGTCATCATAATAATGCTGATAGTCCTCTAGTATCTTCTGCACAGGTTCTGGGTCTTCCAGCACAACAAGAAGAGCGTTGGCCAGTTGATAGAGATTCCATAGGGCAATATCTGCCTGCTGGCCGAAACGGTAACGACGCCCCTGCGCATCGGTAGTATTGGGCGTCCACTCCGGATTAAAGTCATCGATCCAACCATAAGGCCCGTAGTCGATGGTGAGGCCGAGTATCGACATATTGTCGGTGTTCATCACACCGTGCACGAAGCCAACGCGCATCCAGGCAAGCACCATATCACCAGTTCGTCGACATACTTCTTCGAACCAGCGCAGGTAAACTTGGCGACGCTGCGCCTCAATGAGCGAAGTAGGATTGGGTAGATTAGGGAAATCGGCGACTATAGTGTGATCGATCAACTGCTTTAGAAGCTCGGTCTCACCACGATAAGCACATAACTGAAAGTGTCCGAAGCGTATGAACGTAGGCGCCACACGACACACTATTGCTCCGGGCTCCTGCTGCGCATTGCCGTCGTAGAACATGTCTCGAAGCACCTCGTCTCCGGTAAGAACAAGGCTAAGCGCTCGCGTAGTAGGCACACCTAGATAAAACATAGCTTCACTGCAAAGATACTCACGCACAGAGGATCGCAATACGGCCCGACCATCCGCGCCTCTTGAATAAGGAGTAGGACCGGCGCCTTTGAGCTGTAGATTGAGAATCCGGCCGTCGCTTGCTGCCAACTCGCCTAAATTAATCGCGCGGCCATCACCCAACTGCCCCGCCCACTGCCCAAACTGATGGCCTCCATAACGCATAGCGAACGGCTCGCTTCCGGGAAAGGACTTATTCCCCGACATCAAGGCGGCGAACTCTTCACTTTCGCAGAATTTTCTATCGAAACCCAGTTCGGCGCTTAGGGACTTTGACCAAAGAAGAGTTGTAGGTGCAGAGACTGGGGTGGGAGCAACAATGGAGTACAGAGCCGAGTTCACTTGCCGTGCATAATTCGCGCGCTGCTCATCTCCTGGCAATAGATTCATATAGCGCGAACTCACCGTCGGAGCACCCGGCACGATATCAGTGCGAGAAGAATCTTCTATAGCCGCCATTGCGAACACTTCCTATTAGGACGAAAGCGTAAGTTTAGCATAGACGCGACTTAAGCTGAGCTAGATGACATGCCCTATCCACCGACCCGTGAGCGTCACGCCAATCCACAGAAGCAAGGAGGAAGCAGCGGCCGCTTTCGCCGCAAGCGGGGCTGGCGAGTGGGTATCCCAGGCGCTAACGCTGCGTAAAACACGGAAGTGGAAAAAGCCAATATTGACAGCTGCGAGCAGGAGCAAGAGCATTTTTATTTGAAACGCGGGATTCTCAACATGGTGTGAGGCACGTGTAATAAACATCGCGAGCCCCGTAATATTAGCGATAAAAAACGCACCAGCGGACCAAGGCACCAACTCTCGATTGAGACTGGAAATTGGGTAACGCAGCGCTGCCCATCCTAGTACTCGCAGATCGAGCATCACTATGGCGCCAAGCATTATCGCCAAACTAAGGACATGCAGCGACTCCATAAACGGAAACCACCAAGTAGCCCCAATCTCTGACGCTATTGGCAGCATCTCTAGCCAAAGCCAAAAATCACTCACAGGATTTCCTCCTGCATTGCAAACTGGTAGAAGCGTTCGGTCGAACTGTACAACTCTAGGCTGGCCAAAACAGATACTCCGCGTAAGCTATCCAACGCCCTGCAAGTACGACAGCCACCCAGAGCAATAGCGAGATCATTGCCAATAGCTTTGCACGCCACAGATGGGTGCCGAAGAATTTCGGGTTTCGAACGGCCGTGCGGAAAATCCAATAGCTGCATAACAAAGCGGGTAGAAGCAGCGTGAACTTAATCTGAAAGACGGGATTATTGAAATAGCGATTAGGCCTTGCAAGCACGAACCATATGCCCGAGGAGAAGACCCCTAACACTCCCCCCAAGGCCCAGAAGCGTAAGCGCCCTGCCATCTCATGAATTTCTTGCGAGGGAACTGCAAGGCCGAGTATGCGCAAGTCGATCATCAATGCGGAGGCCATGATGGCGACAATACTCAGTAGATGTATCGTTTGTAGGATTGGAGGAGAACCGGGCACATTGCTGAGCAATGCCAATGCTAGATCATTGGCAGCACTATTTGCGATCCAAGAGGTGAAACTTTCCAATTGAATTCCTAAACGAGTGTTATTGTTTTTGTTGTGTTAACGCTAAACCTATTTAGTTTTAAGACTCTGCATACCCGCTGTTCAGTGACGAGGTGGGTTCGACTTCTCGAGCAAAGCATATAGCGCACTTTCGGAAATAGGTCGGGAGAAATAAAAGCCTTGCGCGGTATCGCAATTGAGCTGCGAAAGCAGCTGGACCTCTTCCAATTGTTCCACCCCTTCTGCGATGATAGCGATGCCCATATTCTCACGTAGAGTGAGAATAGACTTAACCAGTCCTAACACCGCTTTGTCACTACGCATATTGTGTATGAAGCTACGATCAATTTTGAGGGTATCGATTGGGTACTGATGTAGATAGCTCAAGGACGAATAACCTGTACCAAAATCATCGATAACCACCTTCATGCCTAACTTGTGGCAATTGTCGAGAGTCTCCTTAACGTTCTTAGGCCTCTTCAACAATAGTCGCTCAGTAATCTCGATGTGGATCCGTTTAGCGGCAGTACTATTGCGCTGCAAAATCTCACTAAACACTTCCAAAAAATTACTTTCTTCAAAATCGGTGGCAGAGAAATTAACGCTGACATAGAGATCTTTGAGTTCCGGACGGACTGCATCGAGCCTACTCAACATTTCGCATACTTCCCCAAGAGCCCAGCGACATGCTTCTATAATCAAGCCACTATCTTCAGCCATCGGGATGAACTCATCTGGTGACACAAGACCGCGCAGAGGATGCTGCCAGCGCATAAGCGCTTCGAAGCCAAGTACCTGCCCTGTGGAGATAGAGTAGATAGGCTGGTAATGCAAAATCAATTGCTTGGCTGCGATCGCGACTTTGAATTCATTGGCGAGCTTGATCGACTCGACAACATTAGTCTGTTCCGCATAGGCGCGTTCAGAATCCTCTGGCGAGGGACTTCCGGGAAGGTCTTCAGTGAGAGTGTGCGAACGTCGTAAGATATCGCGATAGCGCATCAAGATGACTTGCGAGATGAGCCGCACAATAGGGTTAGCCCCTTTAACACTACGGGCGAAATCCTCTTTAGTGATCTCTAAAAGTGTGCAGTTTTCAAGAGACTCAATGGTGGCGCTGCGAGGCTGATTGTCAACAATAGCCATTTCACCGATGATACTCCCGGGACCGCGAGTACCCATGTCGAGAAAACTACCATCCGCCTTTTCGACAACAATTCTTACACGACCTTCCTGAATAAAATATGCACATGATCCCATCTCTCCTTGGGACATGATGACTTCACCGGCTTTAAATAACTTTTCAGCCTTGGGCGTTTCCATACGTTGGTCTACCTAACTCGCAGTGGCAAATCGAGCGGCCTCAAAAAACCGCCTGCCATAAAAAGAGCGTTCATCATAAAGGAAAGGCCTAGCGAATGAAACCGGAGTAATAGCCCGTATTTCAGCCCATAATTTGGCGAAATGCGGACGATATCTTCACGATATCAGCGTCATCGATATTTAAGTGTGTGACCAAACGAAGACGGGGCGCTACCGTGACTTTTATGCCCTGTTTTAGCAGTTTTTCACAAAGCGTTTTAGGGTCGTGCTGCCCACTTTGTACAAACAACATATTGGTTTGAACAGGCTCCACAGCAAAACCCAGTGCTCTCAAATTAGACGCGAGCAACTTGGCTCGTTCGTGATCCTGTGCGAGGCGCTCGATGTTATGGCTCAGTGCAAAAAGACCCGCTGCGGCTAGTATTCCTGCTTGGCGAAGACCTCCTCCTGTAATCTTGCGCCAACGCCGCGCAGATTCTATGAAGTCTCTACTTCCTAAGAGTACTGAACCCACCGGCGCCCCAAGTCCTTTGGAGAGACAAATCGACACGCTGTCAAAACCGGCAACGAGTTGCGCAATACTCACACCGCTAGCGACCGCCGCATTGAACGCCCGTGCACCATCTAGATGCAGGCCAAGGCGATGCTGTTTAGCAAACTGAACAGCTTCACTAATATAGGGAAGTGGCAGCACCTTTCCTTGCATAGTGTTCTCGAGACAGAGTAGCCGCGTTCTGGCGAAATGGTTATCGAGCGGTTTAATGGCAGCTCGAACCGCGTCCAAATCTAAGCCACCCTGCTCATTGAATTCGAGGGGTTGTGGTTGAATACCACCTAACACTGCAGCACCACCGCCTTCATACTTATAAGTGTGGGCTTGCTGTCCCACTATATATTCATCACCGCGCGCGCAGTGGCTAATGAGCGCCACCAAATTCGACTGAGTGCCAGAGGGCATAAATAAGCCCTGCTCCATACCCGTCATCTCCGCCAGGACAGCTTGCAGTTTATTAACAGTAGGATCTTCGCCATAAACGTCGTCGCCAACCGGTGCCGCTAGCATAGCGGAGCGCATTGCGCTCGATGGCTCTGTAACCGTGTCACTGCGCAGATCGATAATGCCTTCACTATTCACGCTTCTTCCTCACTTAGTAAATCGATGGGCTGTTAGCTCTGCGGCTGCCATGTGCCACTGCGTAAGCAGGGTTTTCCCGATACCTGCCCCTGATAGAGATACACCCACGCCAATCCATAGCGGGTTGGTAGAAGTGCGCGTATGTACAGACTTCTGGCAGGTGCGGCAAAGTCATATTCCTCCAACACGTCCAACTCGGCTAAATGTGCTTGGCTGATGGCATAGACTTCAACCTCTATCCCCGCAGAAGCCTCCAAGCGCGCACCGGGATATGGGCCAATATCGTATAGACAAATCTGCGTCAGCGTATCGCACCCTAGGAATTGCGCTTGCGCCATTAGGCCATGGTTTCCAAAGCCTTTTTTGAGGGTGCCATAGACTGCTACGAGGACTGTTCCGATCATTGTGCTACTAGCAGCCTAATAGAATCACTAATACGCATTGTATTTCTTAGCACTACCGCGAACCTTATCTGCCGGGTATTTCTGTGCATTTTTCTCCATCTTAGTCGCCACAGCCGACAGAATATCGACCCCTAAGCTATCGGCTATACGGACTAGGTATACCTGCACGTCGGCGATCTCTTCCGCAACGGCAGCCCGAGTGCTCTCATCTAACTCTCGCGACTGAGCCTCGCTTAACCATTGAAAATGTTCCATCAGCTCAGCGACCTCAACACTCAGGGCCATGGCCAGATTCTTAGGTGAGTGAAACTGATTCCAGTCCCGTTCCTGGGCGAACTTGGCAACGCCTTGTCGTATTGCTTCTAAGTCTTTCATTAATCTTCCTTGTCGGTTCGTCGCAGGCAAATTTGCGAATATCCAATATTAACCTCCACTCACGCAGGCCTGCGGAGCATCGCAAAATAACGATAATTTAGCACGTTAGTGAAATAAAAAGTGTCAGTTGCCGCCCTTATTGTTAGCATCCTGAGTACTGATTGAATTAAAAAAAAAGAAGCTTTATTCTGTTCGTCCATTTTAGCAATCCATGGGAGAGTTCTCCGCCGTGTCAAAATATAATAAAACGATTAAATCAGCCTTTATAGGTCTCACAGCAGCAGTCGCAGTATTCCCGTTAATGAGCTTTGCCCAATCCGATATGAACATGGATCCGGTGAACTCCTTACCCAATCCCTACACTACTATCGAAGGCTATCTAAAGATGCCTGCGGGCCGTGCTTGGGGCTCATCTAGTACCGTCGACGTTGATCCAGATGGCGTTTCGATCTGGGCTGCAGAGCGTTGTGGCGGAAACATCGGCGCATGCGTAACCAGCAATGTCGATCCCGTTATGAAGTTCGACGCGAATGGCAATATGCTTACTAGTTTCGGTGCCGGGCTCGTTATGTGGCCCCACGGTATTCACGTCGATTTCGAAGGTAACGTCTGGATCGCAGACGGCCGTGACAATCTAGATCGTGAAGGCAATCCTGTCGGTGGTGAGCTAAAGGGCCACCAAGTACTCAAGTTCAGCCCAGAGGGCGAATTGCTGATGACCCTCGGCGAGCCTGGTGGCGCGCGCGAGCCTGGCTATCTGTTCCAACCAAACGATGTCTTTGTAGCCCCTAATGGCGACATCTTTGTTGGTGAAGGACACGCGAACAGTGAGGGCTCGACTGCCCGCATGCTGAAATTCAACAAAGATGGCGAGTTCATTAAGGCATGGGGACAGCTAGGCACCGGTCCTGATGACTTCATGCAGCCACATTCTTTGGCGATGGATTCTCGTGGCCGCCTATTCGTAGCAGACCGCAGCAACAACCGCATCGTAATCTTCGATCAAGATGGCAACCGTCTGGACACGTGGTACCAGTTCAGCCGTAACAGCGGCATCTACATCGACGCGAACGATATCCTCTACGCGGCGGACTCTGAATCTGGCTCTGTAAACCCAGACCATGGCGATTGGCTCCGCGGCATACGTGTTGGCAGCGCCGTTACAGGTGAAGTTACTGCGTTCATCCCAGATCCAAATCCTGATTGCACAGGCACATGCACAGCGGAAGGCGTAGTAGCGGACCGCAATGGCGTGATCTACGGCGCAGAAGTCGGCCCAGTTGGCGGCATCAAGCGCTACGTAAAGAACTAAACACTTCGGTGTTTAAGAAAAAGGCGCCCCCGAGGCGCCTTTTTTTTGCCTGCGATTTGGAGTATTGGCAATGAACGGCTCGGGGAAAGGAACTCCGTAGGTCGCATTGGCTGCCGGGTAAAGGTGTTCTGGAACCGCCAAAAAGCGCACATCCATGTGCAGGCTTGACGTGCGCCGTCCAGGCGCCCGACATTCCTGAACCCCTTCACCCGACATCCAACGCTGGCATCACGCCATAGCTTACTTAATCTTATTCCCTGTAAAAGAGGCATCAACTTAGCGGCTTGGCATTACGCCAGCGTTCGGGGTGAGGCGTAGGGGTTCAGGACCGTCGGGAGCCAGGGCCGATAAATTGCTCCTGCATTTTCGGCACTCCCGCCATCCATGGCGGTCGGACGCGGACGTCGAGCCCACATGGATGTGCTTGGAGCGTGTCCTGAAACCCTATGCCTTGCCGCGAACGCGAACTACGGAGCACTAAGCACGATCTAGCAAATACCTAGCTCACAAAATCAGCAGGCGAAAAAAAAGAGCATCCTGACGGATACCCTTCTTTAATTGGTCGGGACAGCAGGATTTGAACCTACGACCCCCACACCCCCAGTGTGGTGCGCTACCAGGCTGCGCTATGCCCCGAATGTTTTGATATATGCAGAGTTCTTCTGAAGTGAAACCGAAGGAGTCTAAATATCGAATCTTTGGTCAGTTATGCAACGGCGTAAATCGAGGACCCCTGCTGTACTGCCTTGCCTGTCTTGTTAAGGCGGCGGCAATTCTACCGCATTTTTATAATAGTGCTATGACTTCTTCTAGATCTTTTATCATCTCTTTGAAGATCTTGTCATCGACACCCGACTTCACCGGCTCTTCCGCCCCGCTCATACGCTGTCTGGCCCCGCCTATGGTGAAGCCTTGATCGTAGAGGAGTGACTTAATCTGTCGGATCAGAATGACATCTTGACGCTGATAATAGCGACGATTGCCACGGCGTTTAACTGGTTTTAGCTGTGGAAACTCCTGTTCCCAGTAGCGCAATACGTGAGGTTTAACCGTGCAAAGTTCCCCCACCTCGCCAATAGTGAAATAGCGTTTCGGGGGTATTGGTGGTAACTCGTCGTTATTGCTTGGTTCCAGCATAGCTTTCCACTCTTGCCTTCAGCTTTTGACCTGGTCGAAACGTCACTACGCGTCGTGCCTTAATAGGAATCTCTTCGCCTGTCTTAGGATTACGGCCCGGTCGCTGCTTTTTATCGCGCAGATCGAAGTTGCCAAACCCGGAAATTTTGACCTGCTCATTAGATTCTAAAGACAAACGGACTTCCTCAAAGAACTGTTCAACCAGCTCCTTGGCTTCTCTCTTATTCAGGCCAAGCTCTTCAAATAAGCGCTCGGCCATTTCCGCTTTGGTCAGTGCCCCGTCTGCCATAGTTAATTCCTTAACTTTGCATTAAATTGCGTCTGTAGCTCTTTGACACAACTGTTAATTATTCCATTTATGTCTTCGTCGCCTAGAGTGCGCGAAGGATGCTGTAAGGTCAAGCCCAAAGCGATGCTTTTTTTACTTTTTTCTACCGCATCACCTTGATATACATCGAATATTCTAAGGTCGACTAGGCAATCACCAGCGCAATCACGTACTGCGCTTAGAATTTGCTGTGCGGACACCTCGATATCGATCACTATCGCGAGATCTCGGTTCACTTCAGGGAACTTCGACAATTCGCATACTTTCGGAATTCTTGCGTGTTGCAGAGAATTCAAATCAATTTCAAACAGATAGACACGATTGCTAATATCTAACTTACGCTGCAATGCAGGGTCTAGAGCACCCACAAGGCCTATCTGCTGGCCGTTCAATAGCAACGCCGCGCTCTGCCCGCTGTGCAACGCAGGATGGCTCGCCTTCTCGAAAGAGTAATCGATTTCATTGCGCGTTAAACCCAGCAATGACTCAATATCTCCTTTAATATCAAAGAAGTCCACGCTTTTCTTAAGGTTGCTCCAAGATTCTTGATGAAGCGGTCCGTAGACTAATCCACCTAGACAAGGAGGTTGCATCAGAGCGCCATCACGTTTCAGGAATACCTGACCGGTCTCGAAGATGCGCACGCGCTCTTGTTGACGGTTAGCGTTGTAACGCAAGGTCGATAATAAGCCCGGCCAGAGACTGGTCCGCATCACAGACATCTCCGCAGAGATTGGGTTCTGCAAAGGCGTCGCCTCTACTCCGGGATTGATCATTTCCAGCAAGCCTGGCTCTACGAAGCTGTAGGTAATGACTTCTTGATAGCCTAGTGCAACCAGTCGGTCCTTCAGACGCGGCAGCTCTGCACGAGTTTCAGTGCGCGTGCCCAGGCTATTGCGGCTCAGGGATTTAGTCTTCGGTAGACGGTTATAACCATAGACGCGAGCAACCTCTTCGATCAGATCAACATCTAGACTTAGATCGAAACGGAAGCTGGGCGCTTGCACAGTGATGCCTGCGTAGTCTAGGTTCAAAACCCGTGCGCCTAGGCGGGTGAGGATTGCCTCGACCTCCTCAGCAGGAATTTCCATACCAAGGAATTTGCTGAGCTTGGCAAAACTCAGCGTAATCTCTGGGCATTCAGGCAGATTTCCGAGAGTCTCGACGATTGGTCCTGCACTGCCGCCGGCAATCTCTATGAGAAGACTGGTCGCGCGCTCCATGGCACGGGTCTGTATCTCGAAGTCCACACCGCGCTCGTAGCGATGTGAGGCGTCGGTATGTAGTCCATAGCGCCGTGCACGTCCAGCGATCGCGAGGGGCGCGAAGAAGGCGCACTCGAGAAAGACATCTTTAGTGCTAGTAGTAACACCTGAGTTCTCGCCACCCATGACCCCTGCCATGGCTA
>CAXBOY010000088.1:0-12725 GCA_963977405.1 uncultured Gammaproteobacteria bacterium | reverse complement strand
TTATCTGCAACTCCCAGTGCCGTGAGCCGATAGCGCGACTCGGAATGTCTGGAAAACGCTCGATAGCACCGAGAACATCGGCGGACTTCATCACCGCGGAGATGTCGCCTTGGCACTCAAGAGTCACTCGGCGCGGAATGATTGCGTGCGCGTCGGCTAGCGTGCCATCGAATATTTTCTGGCCCTTGGCGATCAAGAGCATGCGATCACACAAGCGCTCAGCGTGCTGCATGATATGGGTAGAGAAAATAACGGTTTGTCCGTCCTTTGCCATGTCTTGGATGAGCTGCTCTAAGACTTCTTGGTTGACCGGGTCTAGTCCCGAGAAGGGCTCGTCGAGGATTACGAGTTCCGGACGGTGAGCTACTGCAGAGAGTACTTGAACTTTTTGGCCCATGCCCTTGGATAGCGATTCGACCTTAGCCTCTGCATAATCTTTAAGGCCGTAACGCTCTAAGAGCTCAAACGCGCGAGCCTTGGCTGTGTTCTTATCCATGCCCTTGAGGGTCGCGAAATAGCTGATGATCGCCCAGACGCGCATCTTCTTATAAAGGCCTTTCTCTTCGGGTAGATAGCCGATGCGATGGCGCACATTCAAGGCACAGCTCTCGCCCAAAATGCTAATGCTGCCTGTGTCGGGTTTAAGAATATCGAGAATCATGCGGATGGTGGTGGTTTTGCCCGCGCCGTTGGGGCCGAGGAAACCATAGATACTGCCGGTAGGAATGGCGAAGCTAATATCGTCCACGGCGGTGAATTTGCCGTAGTGCTTACTGACCCTGTTCAGTTCCAAAACATGCTCTTGCACTGCGCACTCCTTTTCAATAAGGCCAAGCAAGCAGAGCGAGGAGAAGGGGCTGCGCGAGCGCAGCCCCTTTGATCAGCTGATTAGTCCGCAAGGAACTTAGTGATCTCGTCTGCTACTAGGCGTCCTTCGTCGATAGCACGCACAACCAATGATTGACCACGACGACAGTCGCCAGCCGCAAAAACTTTGGGAGAGTTAGTGGCGAAGGACTTATAAGCTGCCTTGTAGTTTGAGCGTGGGTCTAGCTCTATACCTAAAGGCGAGGCGACGTAGTTTTCTGGTCCTAGAAAACCCATAGAAAGCAAAATTAGGTCGGCTTCCCAGAACTTTATAGTGCCTGGTATTTCTTGGAACTTATTGTCGACTTCCACTGTGTTGATACCAAGCAACTTACCATTGTGATCGCGGACAAATTCTTTTCCGGAAATAGAGTAAGTGCGTGGATCTGTGCCGAAACGGTGTTGTGCCTCTATGTGACCGTAATCCTCACGATAAATCTTTGGCCATAATGGCCAAGGGTTATCGCTCGCACGGTCCACTGGTGGGCGAGACATAATCTCGAAGTTGACCAGGGATTTGCAGCCATGACGCAGAGATGTGGCGATACAGTCGGTGCCCGTGTCGCCGCCACCAATCACAATGACATTCTTGTCTTTCGCGCTGATGTAATTGTTATCTTCCAAGTTGGAGTCCAGCAGGCTGCGAGTGTTCGCTGTGAGGAACTGCATCGCAAAATGCACACCGTCGCCATCACGATTGGCGATTTTAAGATCTCGTGCATTAGTCGCGCCGGTGGCTAAGCAGAGTGCATCGACTTCTGCCAATAACTTCTCGACATCGATGGCGTTGGAGCTTGCGCCGCCGACGTCCGCGTTGACTACAAATTTCACGCCTTCATCTTGCAAGAGTTTAACGCGACGATTGACCACGTCTTTCTCGAGCTTCATGTTTGGAATGCCGTACATGAGGAGGCCACCGATACGATCTTCGCGCTCATACACTGTCACTTCGTGACCGGCTTGGTTCAACTGCGCTGCGGCTGCCAATCCGGCAGGGCCAGAGCCAATCACCGCGACTTTCTTGCCGGTGCGAAAAGTTGGAGGAGTTGCCTTTACCCAGCCGTTCTCGAAGCCTTTGTCGATAATGGCGTTTTCGATATTCTTAATAGTGACAGCTGGCTCGTTAATGCCAAGCACGCAAGCCCCTTCACAAGGTGCTGGACAAACGCGGCCAGTAAACTCGGGAAAGTTATTAGTCTTATGGAGGCGATTGAGAGCTTCTTCCCAGCGTCCTTTATAGACGAGGTCGTTCCACTCGGGAATCAAGTTATAAACTGGGCAGCCTTCGCCTGATTGGCAGAAAGGAACGCCGCAGTCCATGCAACGAGCGCCTTGAGTGCTCAAGTGTTGGTCGTCGTGCTCCGTGTAAATCTCTTTATAGTCGAGAAGTCGCTCAGCCGGAGCGCGGTACGGTTCTACACTACGATCGAATTCTTTAAAGCCAGTAATTTTGCCCATCAGTACGTCCAATTAATCAAATATTTTCTGGTTTCCCGCATCGCGAGTCATTGCGCCTGTCATCGCTGACAGGCACTTAAACTGCGAGAGCCTGCTTTTCTTGCCGCTTTGCGCGTTCTAACAATACACGCTTATAGTCGATAGGCATCACTTTAACGAACTGCGCTAAGCTTGTATCCCAATCGTCTAGAATGTCGCGAGCGACTGTAGAGTCGGTGTACTGCAGATGTCGGGAAATCAGATTCTTGAGCTCTGCGATATCCGCTGCATCTTCAACCGGTTCCAACTCGAAAGTTTCGCTGTTGCATTGCTTATGTAAGTCCTTGTCTTTGTCGAGGACATAGGCGACACCGCCGCTCATGCCGGCGCCAAAGTTACGGCCAGTCTTGCCCAGAATGACGACTCGTCCGCCTGTCATATATTCGCAGCCGTGATCGCCAATACCTTCTACTACTGCAGTGGCGCCACTGTTTCGAACAGCGAAGCGCTCTGCAGCGATGCCGCGGAAATAAGCTTCACCGCTGGTGGCACCGTAGAGATTCACGTTGCCGGCGATGATGTTATCTTCCGCTTTGAAGGTGCTGTTCTTGGGTGGGTAGATGATGATCTTGCCGCCGGAGAGGCCCTTGCCTACGTAGTCGTTGGCATCGCCCTCAACCGTGATAGTAATGCCTTTCGCTAACCATGCGCCCAAGCTCTGGCCTGCGGAACCATGCAACTTAATGTTGATGGTGTCCTCTGGCAGCATCTCTTCTTTCCAACGCTTGACCACTTCGCCCGAAAGCATAGTACCCACGACGCGATTGATGTTGATTACGGGTAGCTCGATATTGACCTTACTGCCGGTGTCGATGGCTTTGCGCGCCATGTCGATGATCTGATTGTCTAAGGCTTTCTCTAAACCATGATCCTGGCCGATGGTCTGGTAAACCTGAGTGCCTTCGTAAATGATGCGCGCAGGTGCCAGCATTGAGCTTAGGTCGAGACCGCTAGCTTTCCAGTGATTGATGGCGGCATCGGTTTCGAGAAGATCAACGCGACCGATCATATCGGTCACTTTGCGCATGCCGAGGCTTGCCATGACTTCACGCATTTCCTCTGCAACCATAAACAGATAGTTCACCACGTGCTCGGGCTTGCCTTTGAACTTCTTACGCAGCTCTGGATCTTGAGTCGCGATACCCACTGGGCAGGTGTTCAAGTGACACTTGCGCATCATGATACAACCTAGAGTGATAAGTGGCGCCGTGGCGAAACCATACTCCTCTGCACCTAGTAATGCTGCTATAGCGACGTCGCGACCTGTCTTTAATTGGCCGTCGGTTTGGAGCACAACGCGTGAGCGCAAATTGTTCATCACCAGTGTCTGGTGAGTCTCTGCTAGACCTAGTTCCCAAGGTAGACCCGCGTGTTTGATAGAGGTCAAGGGCGATGCGCCAGTGCCGCCGTCATGGCCAGCGATTACGAGGTGGTCAGTCTTTGCTTTGGTGACGCCTGCGGCGATAGTGCCGACGCCGATTTCCGAGACTAATTTGACGCTGATGCGTGCCTGGCGATTGGCGTTCTTCAGGTCATGAATCAGCTGAGCGATGTCCTCGATCGAATAGATATCGTGATGCGGCGGTGGAGAGATAAGTCCAACGCCAGGAGTAGAATGACGAATCTTTGCGATGTATTCATCGACTTTGCCACCGGGCAATTCACCGCCCTCGCCAGGTTTCGCGCCTTGTGCGATCTTGATCTGCAGTTCGTCGGCGTTGTTCAGATACCAAATTGTGACGCCGAAACGGCCCGACGCAACCTGCTTAATCGCAGATCGCTTAGAGTCGCCATTAGCCATCGGGACGAAACGAATAGGATCTTCGCCGCCTTCGCCGGTATTGGACTTGCCGCCCATGCGGTTCATCGCGATCGCGAGAGACTCGTGTGACTCGGTTGAGATGGAGCCAAGACTCATCGCGCCAGTGGCGAATCGCTTGACGATTTCGCTGGCTGGTTCAACTTCCTCTAAAGGTATGGCGCTGTTGGCGTCAGTCTTGAACTTGAGCAAGCCGCGCAGAGTGCAGGCGCGAGTGGTTTGCTCGTTGGTATGTTTCGAGAATGCTGCGTATGCATCGGGGCTGTTCGTACGCGCAGCCACTTGCAGATTAGCAATGCTATTTGGGTCCCACATATGCCCATCGCCACCATTACGCCAGTGGAAATCACCTGGGTTGGTAAGGACTGCTAGGTTTTCACCCTGCTTGGGGTAGCCTAGTCGATGGCGACGCTCTGTCTCTTCTATTAGCGTGCTGAAATTCACACCCTGCACGCGACTTGCGGTGCCCACGAAGCAGCGCTTAATGATTTCGCTAGCTAAACCTACCGCTTCGAATATCTGCGCTCCTTTATATGACTGCAAAGTGGAGATGCCCATCTTTGCCATTACCTTGAGCATACCTTTAGCTACCGCTTTTTTGTAAGCGTAAACCAGGCTGTCTTCGGTGTCGTACGCAGTACCCAGAAGGCCGTCGTTGCGAGCCTGCCACAGTGCCTCGAAAGCAAGATAGGGGTTAACCGCATCGGCACCATAACCAGTGAGTAGGCAGAAGTGGTGAACCTCGCGCGCTTCGCCGGTTTCGATAATCAGACCAAGGCGCGAACGCTGATGACGACCGACTAGATGGTGGTGCACCGCACCACAGGCAATCAGAGCACTCAATGGAATGCGTGTAGCGCTGATTTGTCGGTCGGATAATATTACAAAGGAGAAACCGTCTACGATGGCGGTTTCAGCCTCGGAACAAATACGATCCAGAGCCGCTTGGAAGCCGTTCTCGGCTTCGCTGTCATAGGTAATGTCGATTACTTTCGAGCGCATGCCACGGTAGTTCATGTCACGCAAATCACTGAGCTGTTTATTCGACAGAATTGGGTGCTCAAGGCTTAGGCGATGGGCCTGACCTTCGGTGGTTTCCAGAAGATTACCTTCTGGTCCTATGAAGCACTGCAACGACATCACCACTTCTTCACGAATCGAATCGATAGGTGGATTGGTGATCTGCGCAAACAGTTGTTTGAAATAGTCATAGATCATGCGCGACTTATCGGACAGGCAGGCAAGCGCAGAGTCATTGCCCATGGAGCCAAGTGGATCGCGTAGCTCTGTTACCAAGGGCAGCAACATGAATTGCATGGTCTCGGTGGTGTAACCGAAGGCCTGCATGCGCTGCAGAACATTCTCGGCGTCGAGGGAATGCTCCGCTGTCTCGCTGGACAGGTCGTCTAGTGTCACTTTCTGATTCTTTAGCCATTCGCCATAGGGGCGACGGCCCGCGATGCTGGTCTTTAGCTCTTCGTCGGGAATTAGGCGTCCCTGCTCGAAGTCCAGAAGGAACATCCGCCCTGGTTGCAGGCGGCCCTTCAGGCGAACATTCGCGGGATCGACATGGAGTACACCGACTTCAGAGGCCATGATGACTTTATCGTCATGGGTGACGTAATAACGGCTAGGCCTTAGGCCATTGCGGTCGAGTACGGCGCCGATATAGTGACCATCGGAGAATACGATGGACGCAGGGCCATCCCAAGGCTCCATAAGAGCGGAGTGATACTCGTAAAAATCTTTCTTGTCTTGAGGCATGTTGACATCGGACTGCCAGGCCTCAGGAATCATCATCATGACGGATTCGGGCAAAGAGCGGCCAGACATCAACATTAATTCGAGCACTGCATCGAAAGAGCCTGAGTCAGAACTGTTGGCGTTGATCACCGGAAACAGTTGCGACATCTTCTTGCCAAAATGCTCGCTCTTGGCGCTGCCTTCGCGGGCGACCATCTGGTTGCGGTTACCGCGTAGCGTGTTGATCTCGCCGTTGTGGCTCATGAAGCGGTTAGGCTGTGCTCGATCCCATGAAGGGAAGGTGTTGGTGCTGAAACGCGAGTGCACCATCGCCATGTGCGTCTCGCACTCGGGGTTGGTTAGGTCTTTGTAGAAAGGAAACAATTGCCCTGGCGTCAACATACCTTTATAGACAATTACTTTCGTCGAGAGGCTGCAGGCATAGACCATCTTGGCTTGCGAAAGGCTTGAGTTGCGGCGCAAGGCTCGTGTGAAGCGCTTACGAATAATATAGAGCCGACGCTCGAAATCGTCTTGGCTAAGTGCATCTTCCGCCTCTATAAACAGTTGCGCAATATGGGGCTGCGCGACGCGAGCGGTAGGGCCAACATCAGCGCCAACGGGGTCGATGGGGACTTCGCGCCAGCCCAGCAGAGTCTGGCCTTCCTCGGCGACAATTTCATTAATTGTGGCGATACAGATCTTACGCTCGCTTTCGATTTGCGGCAGGAAGACATTACCTACGGCGTATTTGCCTGGCTCTGGGGCGTTAGCCTTTAGCTCTTCTTTAATAGTAGTAATGAAGAAGGTGTGAGGAAGTGCCATGAGGATGCCGGCGCCGTCGCCAGTATTCGCCTCAAAGCCGCAACCGCCGCGGTGATCCATGCGGGAGTTCAGATGATAGGCATCCAGCATGATTTGGTGACTTGGGCGGCCCTTGATGTCGGCCACAAACCCTACGCCGCACGAATCCTTTTCATTAATAGGATCATACAGGCCGCTTGCTTCTGGGTAGCCGAATGTTAAAGGGGGGTTGGCTTTGATGCTCATAGATCTACAGCTCTCAATGTTCGAATTACATTTACAGTTCGCTCGCGTCTCAATCAGTGGCAGCTCAATGCGCTACCGAGAGCCCTCTGAGTCGAAGTTCTGCTCATTGTGAGGTAGTTGTTACGCGGTGATCGGCGAATTATTCCAGTCCCCTACCATTACCAAGTCGTACAAACCAAAAAGGTTTTAAAAATGCTGGGCGCACGAAAACCGGGACGGTAATTCCACGGGGGCCGGACACAATACCACCGAACCAAAATAAGTCAAGTTGACCACAAGTGCCCGGCCGGCAACGTTGTAGAGCGATCACTCGCTTGAATCGGTGCACCAGAACTGCTCTCGGTCAAGTGGATTTAATACGCGGCGTGGTGCTGGGTTAATAACTTGATAATGCCTGATATGTGGATTACCCTAGACCCCCTCAAAAGAGCATTTCCCTTTATACCACCTGTGATAGGGAGGCTAAGAAAGCCTGTGAATCCAAAACTAACAAGACGACGATTTATTAAGGGGGTTATCGCCTCCAGTGCAGCCGCAGCATCAACCTCGCTCTGGTACTCAGCTATTGGTGCTGATCGCCCGGCTGGAGCTGTAGAGCGACTGCTATCCCTCAACGTTAACGGCCAAACGCGCCGTGTGGACGTCGCCCCCCAAGAGACGCTAGCCCATACACTTCGCTATAAGTTGGGTCTGACTGGCACTAAGCTTGGTTGCAACCGCGGTGAATGCGGTGCGTGTACAGTCCTTGCCGATGACGTGAATATCTATGCATGTTCGACTCTTACTCATGAAGTGGCGAATAAGGCTGTAACGACTGTAGAGGGCCTGCGCGCCGCCGACGGTACGTTACACCCAGTGCAGGCTGCATTCGTACAAGAGCTTAGCCCAGCGTGCGGTTTCTGCACCTCTGGCCAAGTGATGTCTGCAGTCGCCTTGCTTAAATCGAACCCCCGTCCGACTCGCGAAGAAGCGCGTCAGGCTATGTCCGGCAACCTCTGCCGCTGTGGGGCATATGATCACTATCTGAATGGCGTAATGCGCGCCTCGGGGCAATTATCATGACCTATATGCATATCGGTAAAGACTTCACTCCGCCTGATGTAGAGGCAAAAGTCACCGGCGCAGCCCGCTACGCCGAAGATTTCAAGAAAGACGGCATGGTGTTCGCGCGCTTGCTGACAAGCCCGATTCCAGCTGGTCGAGTAGTGAACATCGATGCGTCTGCAGCCTTGGCGATGCCAGGCGTGCTTGGTATCTTCACTGCGGACGACCTGCCAGAGGCAAAGCCGCCCGCAAACCCCGCTCTAGCAAAAGAATGGGTCACTTATATAGGGCAACCTATCCTAGCGGTTGCAGCAGAGAGCGATTTCCTTGCGGAAGAGGCTCTCTCGAAGATCGTTGTGGAATATCAGCGTCGCCCTTTCGTGGTCGATCCGCTAGATACACTAGTCGAAGGCGGTCCAGACCCTTACCCAATGGGTAACACTCTGATCCGTAACTCCGGCGAAGCCGCTGCGGGTACTACCGCTTCTGGCACGGACGTGGGTCGCATCAAATGGTCCATCGACCAAGTGACTGCCTTCCGTAACGGCCGCGAGCCCATGGGTGCCGAGTTCGGCTCCGAGTGGGAATACGGCGATCTTGCTGCCCAGTTTGCTGCATGTTCGACTGTAATCGAAGAGCCCTTCGTCACAATCGGCCAGCCTCACCATTCGCTAGAGTCCAGAACGGGCATGGCGTACTGGGAAAACGGCAAGTGCTACTTCCACGGTTCTTTGCAGAGCCACACAGTGGGCCACAATGCTTTGGCAGGAATGCTAGAGATGGATCCAGCTAACCTCGTATTCATCAATGAGAATACTGGTGGCGGCTTCGGCTCTAAGATTTTCCCGTATCCAGTAATGGCAGTCACTGGCCGATTCGCGCGTGCGCTTAATCGCCCAGTGCAACTACGTATCACACGTGATGAAGAGTTCTATATCGGTTCTGCGCGCTCAGGCATGCAGGGTTGGATTAAGATCGGCCTGAAAGAAGATGGCCGAGTCGGCGCAGTCGACGTTGCAATCATCAACGACGCTGGTTCAGGTGGCGGCGGTAGCGGTAGTTCTTCTGCTGAGCACATCTCTATTATGTTCCAGCCAGAAGCTATGCGCTTCCGTGGACTTTCGCTTTATACCAACACGACGCCTCGCGGCGCTCAGCGTGGTCCAGGCCAGAACGAAATGGCCGCAGTGCTTGCTCCGATGATGGACAAGGCAGCTAATTTAGCCGGTCTCGACCGAGTCGCATTCCGCCGTACCAATGCTCCGCGCATGGATGGCAAGATCGGTGAGCGTCAAGGTGGGCTCTCTAGCTCCTATATGCCTGAAGCGATCGACAAGGCTGCAGAAATGTTCAATTGGCAGCAGAAGATCGCCCAGCCTAAGCAGATCAGCGCGACGAAAGTGCGTGGTATCGGCGTAGGTCAAGGCTTCCACACTGCTGGTGCGAACGGCTATGACGGTCTAATCCGCATTGCTCCGGACGGCACTATCTACCTGCACACCGGGGTAGGTAACCTAGGTACTTATTCGTATGCCGCAGTAGTGCGTGCAGCTGCAGAAGCGTTGCAGTGCAACTGGGACAACTGCGTTGTTGTCCACGGCAACAGCGAACTGAACCTCCCACACAGTACTTATCAGGGCGGTAGTAACACTATCTTCACTGAAACTCGTTCTAGCCACGTCGCTGCTTTGGACATCATCGAGAAGATGAAAGAGATCGCAATGGCCGAGTTCGGCGGCACTACTGCCGACTACAGCATTGGTGACGAGCGTGTGTTCCTGACTAGCGATAGTTCTAAGGGCATGAGCTACGGCGAAGCCGCACAGAAAGCTATTGATATGGGCGGCAAGTACAGTGGCATGGAGTATCCAGAGAACATCAATGCCACTACACAGCGTTCCGTGCAGGCAATGGCGGGTACTGGCCTTATCGGCGTAGCGAAAGACTTACTGCCACGCTCGGGCGCAGTTCCTGGAATGGCGATCGCTTTCGTTGAAATTGAGCTCGACAAAGAGACCGGTAAATTCGAAATCCTAGACTACAGTGCTGTTGCCGAATGTGGCACGGTTGTGCACCCACAAGGGCTCAGCCAAGCTATGAACGGTGGTGGTGTGTGGGGCTTTGGCATGGCGCAATCCGAGCGTCACGTCTACGACCCTCAGAACGGCCTCCCGGCCAACGTTGGCCTGTATCAGTCTAAGCCTCCCACGTATCTCGATGTTCCTTTGAACATGAATACGGTTGGTATGGATATGCCTGATCCACAGAGCCCGGTTGGCGCGCGTGGTATCGGTGAGCCTGCTCAAGGTTGCGCAGTTGCAGCATTGATGAGCGCTTTCTCCGATGCCCTTGACGGTCATTTGTTCAATCGCACTCCAGTGACTGCTGACATGATCGTGAATCACGTCGCGCAAAACGGCTTTAACACTGGCAACTTGAAAACAAATACATTCTGAGGTTTAAGCTATGTCATCACACGACGTTATGCCCGAAATGAGCCTCTACCAGCCGGTAAGAGTAGAGGACGCAATAGGAATCGCCAATCAGTTCGCCGACAGAGGCTGGCTGGTTGGGGGTGGTCAAGACACTTACGGGTGGCTTAAAGACCGCGCTAAGAGCGCTGATGCATTGATCGATCTGAAAGGAATCGAGTCTATGCGTGGCGTTAAAGAGACAGCCGATGGCATCGAGATTGGTGCACTGGTAACTCTGACAGAAATTACTAAGGACCCAATCATTGCGGAGCGCTACCCACTACTAGCTCAAGCGGCAGGTCGTGTGGCAAGCCCACAAATTCGCAACGTCGGCACTATCGCGGGCAACGTCTCACAAGACGTACGCTGCTGGTATTACCGTCGCGGTCTGAACTGTTACCGTGCTGGTGGTAACCTTTGTTACGCGGACACGCCTGAAGGCATGAACCGTGAACACGCCATCTTCAACGCGAGTCGTTGTGTGGCGGTGACTCCAAGCGACACTGGCCCTGCGCTAGTTGCTCTGGAAGCACAAATGGTTATCAACAACGCGAGCGGTCAGCGTGTGGTTGCTGCAGAGGAATTCTTTGTAGGTCCTAACCTCGATATCCAAAATACGACCGTTTTGCGTCCTGGTGACATCTTGACTGCTGTGCGCATTCCTTCCAAGTGGGCGAATGCACAGTTCTATTTCGAGAAGGTCGCAGACCGTAACGCTTGGGATTTCGCTCTAGTGAGCTTGTCTGCCGTAATGCGCGTCAACAACGGAGTGATTGAAGACTCTCGTATAGTCGCTGGCGCTGTACAAGCTACACCGCGTCGTCTTACTGAGGTAGAACAGGCCGTTCGCGGCAAGGCACGTAATGATTCCACTGCAGACAGCATTGGGGACTTGGCGAGCCGCACAGCGAACCCACTGAACTACAATCACTTTAAGATGCCTTTGATGGACAATCTGGTGAAACGAGCCCTTCGCGGCCAAGCTTGATAAACAGAAGCCTGTTGCACACTCGCGCGCATATTCTCTATGCGCTACGACATGAGCAACAGGCTTTTGTTTATAAAATAACAATAGATCGAAATATTGAGGACTAGATTGTGGATATTATTCGTTATAGAAAAGACGTGTGGGGCGAAGAAGTAATACTTGGAGTGTCTTGGGACTTGCTATGGGTTATAGCGGTAACAGCATTTCTGTTGCTTGCAGCGCACGCAATTTTCATGGCGGCACTGGCTAAGAAGAAAGCCATGCCTTCCGCCGAAGGCAAACGCGTTCATCGTCACGACGCGATCGATAGAGCATTTCATTGGATCATGGCTGGTAGCGTTCTGGTACTGATCTTCACGGGTATTGCACCCATCATTGGGATCCGCGTCTCTTGGCTCAATATTCACTGGATTGCAGGCTTAGTCCTGAGTTTTGTGTGTATTTTCCATACGATTCGCGCACTGTTCTGGCAAGACTTTAAGTCCATGCTGCTTGGACCAGCTGATTTCAAAGAGCCCTTCGACGAAAGCATTAAGCCTGGCAAGTATTCCTTTGAACAAAAAGGCATGCATTGGGCAATGACAGTACTTGTTGTTGCTGTGATTGCAACTGGCATTACACTGCTATTGCATATCGATACGCCATGGTGGGATCGACCTAGCGTCGACGATGAAGGCACACTAGGTATCTGGTTCCTTCTTCACGGCACTGCAACACTCGGATTGATCGCGTTCACTGCTATTCATATCTACTTTGCACTTCGCCCAGAGAAGCGTTTCTATACACGTTCCATGGTGAAGGGTTGGATCTCCGAAGACGAGCTCAAAGAGAACCATGACACCAACAAGTGGAAGCAGGATTAAGGAAGCACCGTGATCAATCTGGAAGAAGAAATTGAAGTAATCGAGTCGGGCTATGAATTCCTGCTGGCTTTCGCTGCGCAGGGCCGACCAGCACAAGTAGAGACGGGGCCTGGGCCGCATGCAAGGACCGAGTTGACTGCAATGCTTGCTGCCATGAAGAAGGCTGCAGAGGCTCTAGCGGGATCTAGCAATGACTTCGAACAAGTCATTCACGCAGATCTGCATAAGGCAATCGCTGCAACTGGGTTTGTTCTAGCGCAGGCTAAGATTGGCTCAGAAGTAGTGGACAATTTGAATGCTTCAATTCATTTGCGCACAGTGCTGACCGACTTCTTCCTTTATAGTGAGGCGTTTAAGCCTGTCGGGTCAGAGCCCGAGGC
>CAXBOY010000087.1:0-12819 GCA_963977405.1 uncultured Gammaproteobacteria bacterium | reverse complement strand
ATACCTCCCACTCTCATTGCTCTGTTGCCTTAAACACAGGCGGCAAGATCGATTCCCTGACTACTACCGAGCCACGCGCGCACGCTCGTAGACTATTGCCTATGATTGAAGAACTAATGCAGCGCAACTCGATTAGCTTGAGTGAGTTAGACGCTATCGCATTTGTCAGCGGTCCGGGTTCGTTTACTGGTCTGCGCATAGGCGCAGGAGTAGCTCAAGGTTTAGCGCTCGGTGCTCAAGTTCCTGTTCTTGGACTTTCTTCCATGGCCGTTATGGCTCTAAAGGCTGCGGGTTCCACTCAGGGCAAAGAATTTTTGATCTGTTTGCAGGCGCGTGAGAATGAAGTGTATAGCGCAACCTATCGACCACAAGGTGATGACGTACAGCTCCTAGGGAAGGAGCGTGTCGGTGGCATAGAATCCATTGATTTTGCCGCGCTTACGCAGCCGCAAGACGCCTACTTAGTAGGTGATGGGCTCGACTTGGCGTTGCAGGCGAATTCCGCAAGAGCTGATGTGCAGATACAGGTCTACCGAGAAGTTTGTGTCAGTGACGCGCACACGCTTAGTGTTTTGGCTGCGACGCGTTTCGCAGCTGGTGAATCCGTAGAGCCTGCGCTAGCGCTTCCGGTTTATCTCAAAGAACAAATGGACTATCAGGAATAATATGGAACTGGACTTTTTCAGAACAACTTTCCTTGCGATTTTACAGGGCTTCACAGAGTTTCTACCTATCTCTAGTTCCGCCCATATTATTTTGCCGAAAGAGTTATTAGGTTGGCCAGACCAAGGGCTCATTTTTGATGTCGCAGTACATGTAGGTAGTCTTATTGCGGTGCTGCTGTATTTTCGACGGGATATCGTTATTCTTTTCAATGCGTGGTTAGCCACATGCTTGGGTAAACCGCAAAACGCGGATTCGCGCCTAGCCTGGTATGTGATTGCCGCAACAATTCCCGCCGGTTTGATAGGCTTTATGTTAAGTGATGTCGTCGAGCAGTATTCGCGTTCGATGCTGTTGATTGCTTTCACCTCGATTTTCTTTGCGTTTCTGCTTTACGTAGCAGATCGCATTGGCAAACAGACACTCTCAATTGAAAAACTGACTTTGAAGTCGAGTCTCACAATCGGTTTCTTTCAAGTCCTCGCCTTATTGCCAGGGACTTCTCGTTCAGGGGCCACTATGACCGCTGCATTGCTCTGCGGCCTTGATCGCAGGGCCGCCGCAAAATTTTCGTTTCTTCTGGCCATACCCATCATCGCGGCGGGCGGTTTATTGGAAGGCTACGAATTGGTCTCCTCCCAGCAGGCGAGCGAATGGGGAATGTTGCTTTATGCGATTGCCGTTTCGGCGCTGGTCTCTTGGCTGTGCATACATTACTTTCTGCGTCTGATCGATCGCGTTGGCTTCATGCCGTTTATCATTTACCGCGTACTAATGGGATTGGCGCTGTTCGCAATTTATTTTTTGCGTTGAGTGCAGACCAGATCCGGCGCCGCCTAGGGGATCAGTAAAATGCCTGAGCAATGCCTAATTGCCCTAGCCGATTGTGACGCGAGTGCGGTGCAAAGCCTCGAAGCTCTTTCCGCAAGCTTGTCTGTGCCGCTCTTGCCCGCGCAGCAATCGCCTCAAGATTTCTGCCAATTCCTTCTGTTTTACGAGAATGCACGTCTATGTTTGCGTAGCACTGCAGAAGGCGCTCCAGGCGCCGTGTGTGTCGATTTCGATAATAATAGTCTGCAATACCGCCAACGACATCATACGCAACCTGAAGCGCTTCTGAAGGCCGCTGCTGTTAAGCAAAGCCATATGACTCGTGTTTTAGATGCGACGGCGGGTTTCGGACTAGATGCATACTTGTTCGCAGCAGCGGGAAGTATGGTGACTTTGTGCGAGCGCTCGAAGATATTGCATGCCATGCTCGAAGACGGTCTTCGTCGTGCCTCAAACAGTGAAGAAGCGCTAGTTAGGCAAACGGTTGCTCGAATGCATTTGCATTCCGGGGATAGTCTTTCGCTTATGCACACCCATTGGCCGGAGCGTCCGGAAATTGTGTATCTCGATCCGATGTTTCCCGAGCGTAAGAAGAAGAGTGCAAAGGTGAAGAAGAATATGTTTCTCCTTCAGCAACTCCTGCATGGTGAGGAGGATGCCCCGGGCCTTCTCGCGCAAGCTCTGGAGTTGGCGGTCAAACGAGTGGTAGTGAAACGACCTAGACACGCTCCGTTTTTAGAAGACCGCGCGCCGGGTTTTTCTCTAGAAGGTAAATCGAGCCGCTTCGATGTCTATCCGATCGCCAATTCCTCTAGCTAGCGCTTAAGAATTGCGTAGCAAGCGTGTCAAAACTTCTTCGTAGATACGTGTTAGTTCATCCAATTCGCTAATTTTGACGTTCTCATTCACTTTATGAATGGTGGCGTTACACGGTCCCAACTCCAAAAGCTGGGCCCCAGTTGGGGCAATAAAGCGGCCATCGGATGTACCGCCTGTAGTCGAGCACTGGGTCTCGACACCATTGATGTGCTTAATGCTTTGCGACACGACATCGATCAAGGTGCCACGCGAGGTTAGGAAAGGATTGCCGGAGAGCTGCCAGTCGAGGGTGTATTCTAATTCGTGGGCATCGAGGATTGCCTCTGTGCGAGATCGAATCTGAGCCTCTGTAAGGGCAGTTGAAAAACGGAAATTAAACTGCGCATCCAAAGTGCCGGGTATGACATTGTCGGTGCCAGTGCCCGAGTGAATATTCGAGACCTGAAGAGTAGTGGGCGGAAAGTCTTCGTTGCCCTCGTCCCAGGTCTCTTTAATAAGTTCATGTAGCGGGAGCATCGCCTTGTGAATCGGGTTGCTGGCCAGCTGTGGGTAAGCCACATGTCCTTGGACGCCGTGTACCTTAAGTTTCCCGTGTAGCGAACCGCGTCGACCGATCTTGATAACGTCGCCCAGCTCCTTGCTGCTGGATGGCTCGCCTACTATGCAATAATCGATCTTCTCATCCCTGGCCTCTAGCACTTCGATGACTTTGCGTGTGCCGTTGATCGCACTGCCTTCCTCGTCGCTGGTGATCAAGAAGGCTATAGATCCCTCGAATGCTTTGCCTTCGGCAAGGAAGCGTTCGCATGCGGTGACCATGGCGGCGATGCTGCCCTTCATATCCGCTGTCCCACGGCCGTATAAGACCCCATCACGCACCGTAGGGGTGAAGGGATCAAATAACCAATCTTCTATTGGGCCGGTCGGTACAACGTCTGTATGGCCCGCGAATGCAAACACTGGACCCTTATTGCCTAAACGGGCCCAGAAATTATTGACCTCACCAAAGGGCAGGGTCTCTATCTTGAAGCCTAAACCCTGAAGGCGGTCTATAAGCAGCTGATTGCAGCCAGCGTCGTTGGGCGTGACAGAGGCTTTCTCGATCAATGCCATACACAGCGAAAGGGTTGAGCTCATAAAGGTAGTCTCTAGCACTAGGCTATATTAATTGTGAGTATGAAGTTCTTCGTTAAGAGCGATAGCGGTCTTATTTGCTTTGCATTCAACGGCACCGGTGATGGAATTGCGACGGAACAACAAGTCGGACTTGTTCGATAGCTCCCGCGCCTTCATGGTACCGACTACTTGGTTGGCATTGTCCAATACCAAGACCTTCGTGCCGGCGGTTACATACAGTCCTGCCTCTACGATACAGCGGTCTCCCAATGGGAAGCCGATTCCAGAATTAGCGCCAATGAGGCAGTCCTTGCCGACGGAGATTATTTCAGTACCGCCACCGGAGAGTGTTCCCATGGTGCTGCAGCCACCACCTAAATCGCTGCCGGAGCCGATCATGACTCCTGCGGATATGCGGCCTTCGATCATCGCTGGACCTTCGGTGCCCGCGTTAAAATTCACGAATCCTTCGTGCATGATCGTCGTACCTTCGCCGAGATATGCTCCGAGTCGCACTCTTGCCGTATGGGCAATACGCACGCCTTTGGGAACTACGTAGTTGCTCATCTTCGGAAACTTGTCTACGGACATGACTTCGAGCAACTCGCCTTTCAAGCGCGCCTGTAGTTGGCGAGCAGGAAGATCCGCGAGATCTATTGCGCCTTGGTTTGTCCATGCCACATTCTGCAGCACACCAAAAGCTCCCGTTAGGTTCAGAGAGTGGGGCTTGCACAGTCGGTGTGAAAGCAAATGCAGTTTTAGATACACCTCGGGTACGGAGCTAGGGGCGCTGTCCTCACTAATGAACATTGCACAGACGTCCTGCGTGCTCTCGTTTAACTGCCTGAGCAGTGCGTTAAGTGCTTTGTCAGCAGCCACGAACGGCGAGCTCAGAAGCTGTGTTAGCTGTGCTTCGCTTACCACGCTGTGCACATTGCCGCCTTCGTATGCGCAACATGAGCGCAGCGCCTCGACTAACTCCGAGTTTGGATCGCGTAGTACTAGTGGGTAATAGACCTCGATAATTTCGTCGCGGCTATTGCGGGTGGCGATACCTATTCCAAGGCTATGGAGTGAGGTGCTTTGATTCATATTGTCTTCCTTAAAACTAAAATAAATAGTGCTATGTGTTTAGGGGGCTAGTGTCTGCAATTGTGCTTCATCGTAGCCAACTATCCAGCCTTTGGAATGGCGAATTATGGGGCGGCGGACGACAGATGGGTTCGCCATGATTAACTGAGCAGCGCTGTCTTGCGCAAGACTATTGTGCTGCTCTGGGGTGAGTTTGCGCCACGTGGTACCGCGTTTATTGATTAGGGTGTCGAGAGGAATTGCCGCAATCAGTGTTGCAGCAAGATCGCTATCTAAGCCTGCTTTCTTATAGTCATGGAAAAAATATTCCACGTCTGAAGCGTCTAGAAATTTACGCGTTTTTTTTACGGTATCGCAATTAGCGATGCCGTAGAGGGTTGCTGACTTATCTGTCACTTTGCTGCTCTCCGCGCTAGCTGCCGAGCTCTTGCTTGATATCGTTCTGCAGACGATCGATCTCTTCCGGAGCTGTGATTTTTTTAAAGTTACTATCCAACACGAAGAATAAGTCTTCTACTCGCTCGCCCAGTGTGGCGATGCGAGCATTCTGCAGTTGGATATTGTGTTGCGCGAACACTTTCCCGATAGAAGCTAAAACGCCAGGTTTATCCGGGCAATTGATCTCGATTGTAGTGTATGGCTTGTCGTCCGAGTTGATGAGTTCGGTTTCCACGTGTTGGCTAAAATGCTTTAGTTTACGTGCGATTCGCGTTTCTGGGCCGCGTAGATAACGCGTTGGCTCAGAGAGATATTCGCGCATAAGCGTCACAATTTGGCTGCGTCGTGCTGCGCTAGCTTGCACAGGATTGCCATCGTTTTCGAGCACGGTATAGGTGTTCATGCAGTAATTTTTACTCGATGTAAAAATGCGGGCGTCTTGAATATTGAGACCGAGTTTGCCGATCGCGGCTGCGCTACTGGCAAATAGATGGCTGCGGTTAAGTGTGTAGATGAAAATCTGTGTAGCGCCTGCAGTGAAATTATCCGTCGGGTCTTCCACAAGTATGAGTGTGTCGACGCCATTGCTCTTTGCAATCGCCTCGGTATGCCAGGCAATGTTCGCGGTGGACTCGCGCACGAAGTATTCATCGTCGATGTTGTCCCAAATCTTCTCGATCTGTTCTTCACTTATGCCGCGCTCGGTGAGTTTGAGGCGTGCACTCTCTTGCTTGTCCTTGATTCGGTCGGCTCGGTCGATGGGGTTTTCGAGTCCGCGGCGCAGGGCGCGTTTAGTGCTTAAGTAGAGTTGACGCAATAGCGCGGCACGCCATGTGTTCCACAATGTTGGGTTGGTCGCGTTGATGTCCGCCACGGTCAGCGCATAGAGATAATCCAAGTGCAACTTATCGCCCACTTCCAGTGCGAACTGTTGGATTACTTCTGGGTCAGCTATGTCCATTCGCTGCGCCGTCATCGACATGAGCAGGTGCTTGCCGATCAACCAGGAAACGAGTTTTGTGTCCCATGCACTTAGATGATGGAGGCGACAGAACTCTGCACCGTCAACCATGCCGAGCGTGGAGTGATCGCCGCCACGGCCCTTGGCGATATCGTGATAGAGGCCTGCTATATACAGCAACTCGAGCTTAGGTAGGCGACGTACGATATGGAAGGCGATCGGGAACTTCTCCTCGGCTTCCGGCAGTAAGAAACGTCGTGTGTTCTCGACAACTTGCAGCGTATGGGCATCGACCGTGTATATATGGAATAAGTCGTGTTGCATTTTGCCGGAGATGGCGCCGAACTCTGGGAGGTACAAACCAAGCACCCCGTAACGAGCCATGCGGCGCAATTGCGATGTCAACTCATGGGGCGAGCGCAGCAACTCCATAAAGAGAGTGACGTTGCGCAGATCTTTTCGAAACGTCTCATTAATTAGGTAGCGATGATCGCGAATGGAGCGAATGGTAATAGCGCGTACGCCCTTGATTCTTGGGTTCTGCGCCATGAGCACAAAAACTTCGAGGAGCGCGAAGGGGAAGCGCTTGAAGACATCGCCATAGCGGATCTCGATGTAGTCGTTACGCAGCTGGAAGCGATTGTTGATTACCTCGATCACTTCTTGCTCATTGGCGCGCAGGATTGCTTCGTCGAAATGCTGCAATAGTGCGTCGTTGAGTGCACGCAAGGTGGCTACGGCGCGATAATACTCTTGCATCAACTTCTCGACAGCTAGGCTCTTCTCGTCGTCGACATATCCGAACATCTGCGCGAGGTCTCGCTGCTTGTCGAATAGCAGGCGATCCTCCTTGCGACCTGCTAGAAGATGTAGGCCGTAGCGTAACTTCCACAATAGGCGCTCACCTTCGGCAAGTTGCTCATATTCGTTGCTGTTGAGGAAGCCTAGGTTTACGAGGTCAGCCAACTGATTGGCCTTGTAATAGCGTTTGGCAATCCAGGCGATAGTTTGTATGTCGCGCAGCCCCCCGGGGGAAGTCTTGACGTTTGGTTCTAGGGCGTAGTCGATGTCGTAGTATTTATCATGACGCGCTTGTTGCTCGTCGCGCTTGGCGTCGAAGAAAGACTTAGCAGGCCAGACATCGCTGTTCTGGGTCTGCAGGATCATCTCATCGCGCAGATCATCTGGGCCGATGATGGTGCGTGACTCCATGAGACTCGTGGTTACGGTGATGTCTTTGAGGGCTTCTTGGCGACACTGTGCTATCGAGCGTACGGACTGGCCGATCTCGAGATTGATATCCCAAAGAAAGGTGAAGAAGGCACTGATGCTCTGTTTGAATTCGGTATGATCGTCACCACGGGTCACGATCAGCAGGTCGATATCCGAATGTGGATGCAACTCGCCACGTCCGTATCTGCCCACGGCAAGTAAACTAATCTCATTGGGCTTGCCCCAATCATAACGCTCCCAAGCGCAACGCAGCAGTTGGTCCATGAGCCAGGCGCGGCCCCACACTAAATTCACGATGTCATCGTTGGCTCGATAGTGTTCGTCTAGTAATTCTCGGGATTTAGAGAGTGCTTCGCGAAACACGGCTACGGCATCTTGGGAGTTTGCCAATCGAGTACGAAATTGTTCAATATCGAACAGTTCATCTTTGAAATGAGCGCTCAAGCCATTGTGTATGTCGTTCATAAATAGGAGCCAGTAGGTCAGCTGAGGGATGCTGCGACGGGTTTAGAAGTTTTCTTCAATGCGTTTAGTCAGGACCTCACAGCCGTCGGCAGTCACCGCGAGGGTGTGTTCCCACTGTGCAGAAAGCCTTCTGTCGCGTGTGGTAACGGTCCAGCCATCTGCCTTGTTAAGCTTGGTGTGATGGGTGCCGGCGTTGAGCATGGGCTCGATAGTAAAGGTCATGCCTTCGGTTAATACGAGTCCAGTGCCAGGCTTGCCGTAGTGCAATACTTGGGGGTCTTCGTGGAACACTCTGCCGATGCCATGACCGCAGTACTCTCGCACCACTGAGTAGTGGTTGGATTCCGCATGAACCTGGATGATGTGGCCTATGTCGCCGAGCTGCGTGCCGGGTTTCACTATCTCGATTGCCTTATATAGGCACTGCTGTGTCACCTCTATTAGGCGCGTCACATGGGCGGGCGCTTCATCTATTACGAACATCTTGCTGGTGTCCCCGTGAAAGCCGTCTTTAATGACGGTGACATCGATATTGATGATGTCGCCTTTCTTGAGGATCTTGGTATCGCTAGGGATGCCGTGGCAGATGACGTGATTTATAGAGGTGCAGATCGATTTCGGAAAACCGTTATAATTCAAGGGGGCAGGGATGGCTTGCTGCACATTGACGATATGATCGTGGCAGATTCTGTCCAGCTCACCTGTGCTGACACCGGCTTTAACAAACGGACCGATCATCTCAAGGACTTCGGCGGCGAGGCGTCCGGCAACGCGCATTTTGGTGATATCTTCAGGCGATTTGATGCTGATGGCCATAGTGTGGAAAGTCTTCTCTTGGCTGTATTGGGTGGCACTATTCTCGATCGCCTATTGTAATCTAGCGGGGCGGGGATTGACAGTTACCACCGGCCCCTTGCTTTGGTCCTACTTGAGTGGGTATCCCAATCCCTATCTAGCACGCTAAAGCTTTAAGTCCGCACCGCTTTGTGGTATAAAGCTGCGCGCTTCGTGGGTCACAGCCCATGGTCGCTAAAGTAAATAAATGTAATTTAACGTCGCACATACACCGTCACATGTGTTTTGGGTGCCCGAAAGCCGCGAGGCTGAAGGGTTTAACCATGGGGTGTATGGAGGCCTAACCCGATAAAAAGGAAAAGTTATGACTACTGTTTCAATGAAAGAAATGCTCAAAGCGGGCGTACACTTCGGTCACCAGTGCCGCTACTGGAACCCTAAGATGAACAAATTCATCTTCGGTGCTCGCAACAAGATTCACATCATCAACCTCGAACACACTGTTCCAGCGCTCAATGCAGCCCTCGAACAAGTCCACAGCCTCGCTGCCAAGAAGAAGAAAGTACTCTTCGTTGGTACTAAGCGCGCCGCGGGCAAAATCATCAAAGAGCAGGCTGAACGCGCTGGCATGCCTTATGTTGATCACCGCTGGTTGGGCGGCATGTTGACGAACTACAAGACTATCCGTGGTTCTATCAAGAAGCTTCGCGATCTTGAGGCTCAGGAAACTGACGGCACTTTCGATCGTCTAACTAAGAAAGAAGCGCTTGTGCGTCGTCGTCAGAAAGAGAAGCTGGAGCGCAGCATCGGCGGAATCAAGGAAATGGGCGGCTTGCCTGACGCCTTGTTCGTAATCGACGTTGATCACGAACGCATCTCTATTACCGAAGCAAACAACCTGAGCATCCCAGTAATTGGCATCGTCGACACCAACAGCAACCCTGATGGCATCGATTTCCCAATTCCTGGCAACGACGACGCGATTCGCGCAATCGAGCTATACGCAACAGCAGTAGCTGATGCCTGTATCGCTGGTCGCGGTGATCTGAATGTAGTCGCCGGTGACAGCGAGTTCATCGAAGTAAATGAGAAAGAAGCCGAAGTGACGGCAGTAGAGCCAGCTAGCGCACCTGCCGCTGAGTAAGCTGCGCAAGCTCCGCGAGAGGCCCGGTATTATCCGCGGTCTCTTCGCTTTGGAGAACGCGTTGTAACGACTAGAATGGTCGAAACGCATGAAAAGAGAGGGGCTTAGCCCCTTTTTTTTAAGTCAGATTTAAATCACTGAATTTTTAAGATATCGATAGGGGCAAGAAAATGGCGAATATTACAGCGGGAATGGTCAAGGAACTGCGTGAGCGCACTGGTCTAGGCATGATGGATTGCAAAAAAGCACTCGTTGAAGCCGATGGCGACATGGACAAGGCGATCGACGAGATGCGCAAAGCGAGTGGCATGAAAGCCGCTAAGAAAGCCGGCCGTATTGCGGCAGAGGGCGTAGTGCTAACGAAGATCTCCGAAGACGGCAATTTCGGTGTGATTCTCGAAGTTAACAGCGAAACAGACTTCGTTGCCCGCGACGACAACTTCCTCAATTTTGCCAACTCAGTTCTTGAACTCGCCTTCACAAGCCGTGAAACCGATGTTGCAAAGCTGATGTCTACAGGCTTGGAAGATGCGCGTGAGAAGTTGGTTCAGAAGATCGGCGAGAACATCAATGTGCGCCGTGTCGAGATCATCGAATTCAAGAATGTGAACGACGGGATCGTAGACACCTACATCCACAGCAATAATCGCATTGCCGTATTGGTTGCGATCACTGGCGGCGACGATACGCTTGCTAAAGACATCGCGATGCATGTTGCAGCGGTTAACCCAATCGTAGTGCGCGCAGAAGATGTGCCTCCTGAGTTGCTAGCTAAAGAGTCCGAGATTTACTCTGCACAGGCCCGTGAGAGCGGTAAGCCTGAAGAGATCATCGAGAAGATGATTCAAGGGCGTTTGCGCAAATATGTAGCGGAAGTTAGTCTACTTGACCAAGCATTCGTGAAAGACGGTGAAATCACTGTTGCCGCTTTGCTGAAGAAGGCCGGTGCAGATGTTGTTAGCTTCAAGCGTTACGAAGTTGGCGAAGGCATCGAGAAAGAAGAAGTTGATTTTGCTGCAGAAGTTGCAGCAGTATCAAAAGGTTAAGTTAGGGTCCGCACAACTCACCGAGGCACAGTGCTCATGGTTAAGCCAGATAAGAAGTATAAACGCATTCTCCTAAAGCTCAGTGGCGAGGCCCTGATGGGGGACGCGGATTTTGGCATTGACCCTAAAGTACTCGATCGTATGGCAGTCGAGGTCGGCCAGTTGGTCGGCCTTGGCGTGCAGATCGGCATGGTAATTGGCGGTGGTAATCTGTTCCGCGGTGCAGCTTTGAATGCCGCCGGTATGGAGCGGGTTACTGGCGACCATATGGGCATGTTGGCCACAGTCATGAATGCCCTGGCAATGCGCGATGCTTTAGAGCGTGCCAGTATCGCGACACGTGTAATGTCGGCAATTCCCATGAGTGGGGTTGTCGAGCACTATGATCGTCGTACTGCCATTCGCCATTTACGCGCAGGCGATGTGGTAATTTTCGCAGCCGGCACCGGCAATCCTTTCTTTACGACTGATTCGGCCGCCTGTCTGCGTGGCATTGAGATCGATGCTGAATTGGTTCTCAAAGCGACCAAGGTAGATGGTGTCTATTCAGCCGATCCAAACCTAGTACCTGACGCCGTGAAATATGACCGACTCACCTTCGATGAAGTGTTGGAGAAGAAGCTTGGGGTCATGGATCTCACTGCGATCGCTTTGATTCGCGAACACGACATACCCGTGCGCGTTTTCAATATGAACAAGCCAGGCGCGTTGTTGAACAACGTCATGGGCTCTGCAGATGGCACGATCATCGAGAACCCTTCCGCATAAAATTAAAACCACCCGAGCCTATGGGGATAAAAGATGATTGAAACCATTATAAAAGACGCCGAGCAGCGTATGGAGAAGAGCTTGAGTTCTTTAGAGCTCGCCTTCAACAAGATCCGCACAGGCCGCGCCCACCCGAGTTTATTGGACACGGTCGTTGTGTCTTACTACGGCGCCGATACTCCGCTCAATCAATTAGCCAATATCACCGTCGAAGACGGCCGCTGCCTAGTGGTTGTGCCGTGGGAGCGTGCCCTGATCGGCGAAGTTGAGAAAGGCATCATGAAATCTGACCTCGGCTTGAACCCTTCCAGCAATGGCGAGTCGGTTCGCGTGCCGATGCCGGCACTTACAGAGGAAACTCGTAAGGAATATACCAAGCAGGCCAAGGCTGAGGCTGAGAACGCGCGCGTTGCAGTGCGCAATATCCGCCGCGATGCCAATGGCAGCATCAAAGACTTAGTAAAGGACAAGGAGATCAGCGAAGACGATCAGCGTCGCGCTGAGGAGCGTATTCAAAAGATTACAGACAAGTATATTGCCTCTGTAGACTCACACTACGCCGCAAAAGAAACAGACCTATTGTCTATATAGTTTTCGTCTAGCTAATATTGACTGGATGATAATTGATAAGTCCGCTATAAGTGGACCTACTCGTGCCGTTTTTACTTAGCGGCACGTGAGTTTCACTTAATAAGAGACATAGATGTCGGATGCACAAAGAAACTCCTCCCCAATCTGAAGTCGGCCAATTACCACAGCATGTCGCCATCATCATGGATGGTAACAACCGCTGGGCGAAGGCCAGTGGCCTTTCTGGCTCAGCTGGTCATAGAGCTGGCGCTGAGGCCGCGCGCAAAGTCGTTTACTCCTGTATTAGTCGTGACATCAAATACCTCACCCTGTTTGCGTTTAGCAGCGAAAATTGGCTACGTCCTAACAAGGAAGTGAAGGGATTGATGGCGCTGTTTCTTGCTGTCTTGAAGCGTAAAGAGATCACTCAGCTACACAACAATAATGTGAAGCTGCGCTTCATTGGTAATCGCGAGAGTTTCTCGCCAACGCTACAACGCCATATGAATGATGTAGAGTCCTTGACGGCAAATAACACTGGCACGGTAGTCACTGTGGCGGCCGATTACGGCGGCCAGTGGGATATTGCGAATGCAGCCAAACAGATCGCCATGGAGGTCGAACAGGGCAATCTGCGCGCGGACCAAGTCGACATTGGGCAGGTGCAGCGCTTTATATCCTTGGCCAACGACCCAGCCCCAGATTTGTGTATCCGCACTGGCGGAGAAAGCCGCATTAGCAATTTCTTACTCTGGCAGTTTGCTTATACCGAGCTGTACTTCACCGATTGCTATTGGCCTAAGTTCGACGATCAGGAATTCGAGCTGGCCATGCAGGACTACAGCAAGCGCCAGCGCCGTTACGGCCATTTAGATAAT
>CAXBOY010000086.1:0-13389 GCA_963977405.1 uncultured Gammaproteobacteria bacterium | reverse complement strand
TGGACCGATATGACCTATCAGGAAATCCTAGCGGGTAATACAGCACTACTCGTGTTCCCCCTATGTATCTTCCTCGTCTACCTGGTACTGGCGGCGCAATACGAGAGCCTGACATTGCCGTTGGCGGTGATCATGATCGTCCCGATGAGTGTATTGGCCGCCTTAACTGGGGTTTGGTTGACAGGAGGCAACATCGACATCTTCACGCAGATATCGCTATTCGTCTTAAT
The DNA here is from genome assembly GCA_963977405.1 of uncultured Gammaproteobacteria bacterium. Taxonomy (GTDB): domain Bacteria; phylum Pseudomonadota; class Gammaproteobacteria; order Pseudomonadales; family Pseudohongiellaceae; genus UBA5078. The sequence goes on along the minus strand of CAXBOY010000086.1, from coordinate 13,159 downwards.
AGGCTTAGCGAGTAAGAATGCGATTCTAATCGTGGAGTTTGCGCGGGAGTTGGAACACAAGGGAATGGCAATACGCGAGGCGGCGATAGAGGCCTCGCGTCTGCGCCTGCGTCCCATCCTTATGACTTCGCTGGCCTTCATCATGGGCGTAACACCGATGGTGCTCTCCAGCGGCGCTGGCGCCGAGATGCGCAACATCATGGGCGTAGCGGTGTTCTCCGGCATGATTGGTGTAACGCTGTTCGGCTTGTTTCTGACGCCGGTGTTCTATGTGCTGTTGCGCAGTCTCGAGGAGAGAGTGCGTAGCAAAAAGGTAGAGCCGCTCGGGCTAGAGATTCCCATAGGAGGAGTGCAATGATATTTCTACAACGAAAGCCTCAATATCTGGCGACTCTGTCACTTGCGCTTCTGCTTTCTGCCTGCGCAGTAGGCGGGCCATATGAGTCCATGCAGGTGCCGGCCGCGCAGAGCCCAGCCTATCAAGTTCCTGCCCAGGCGCAGCTATTAAGTTCGGAGCAGCAAGTGATTGCGCACTGGTGGAACTCCCTCGAGGACGCGCAGCTTAGCGCCTTGGTGGATGAGGCCTTGCTATATAACAAGGACATCGCGATTGCAGTGGCTAACTTGAGACGCGCGCGCACCGACTTGCGTGGCGCATCCTTGGATCGACTACCAAGCATTGGCAGCTCTATCAGTGCTAGCGAGCAGCGACTCGCAGACGCCGCCACTTTGGGTGCGAGTGACAATCGCACTAGCCGCTATCAGACCGGTTTCGATGCCAGTTGGGAGCTAGACCTATTCGGCCGACTGGAGCAACAAGAGTTCGCATCCCGCGCGCAGTTCGAGGCGACGGAGGCGGAGTTGGATCAGGCCTATGTGACGGTGGCCGCAGAGGTTGCACGTAGCTACATAGAGCTACGTGGTGCGCAGCTGCGTCTGCAAGTAGCCGAGCGTAACGTGGATATCCTAACCCAGTCTGCACAGATGACGCAGCAGCTTTTGGATGGGGGCCTTGGGGACAATCTCGACGTGCAACGGGCCACGGTACAGCTCGAGTTAGCTCGCGCTAACTTGCCGGCTCTGCGCGAGCAGATTGCATTGAACATCAATCGCTTGAGCGTACTCACGGGCAATATGCCCGCGACGCTGCGCAGAGAACTAGAGCAGGCACAGGGGCTGCCCTCGATACCGCCGAGCATCGCAATTGGCGCACCGATGGACCTGCTTAAAAGACGCCCGGACATTCGCCGTGCCGACCGTCAGCTAGCTAGCGCTATCGCAGGCTATAACGTCAGCGTGGCGGATATGTATCCGCGAGTGAGCATCTCCGGGAGCATCGGCTTTCTGGCAACGGCATTCGCGGACCTCGGTAGTGGCGGCACGCTGACTCATATCATCGGACCGCAGATTAGCTGGGACGCATTCGACTTCGGTCGCGTACGCAATCGCATCGACGCCGCAGATGCGCAGATCGCCTTGCAGTTGGCTTACTTCGAGAGAACTTTGCTGACCTCATTCGAAGAGGTGGACAACGCGATGTACTCCCTGACTGCAGAGTTAGAGCGTCAGGCCAGCCTGCGCGCTGCTGCTCAGGCGAGTGCTCAGTCATCGGGTTTCGCTATGCAGCGTTTCGAGGCAGGTTCGGATAGCTTTCTAGATTTGCTAGATGCGCAGCGCACCCAACTTGTTGCGGAGGATCAATTGGCCATGAGTGAGATCGACGCGGCCTTGAACGTGATTACTTTATACAAGGCCTTAGGTGGCGGATGGGAACTCTCCGCCCAATAGACCGAACAAGGTTTGACAGTGCTTTGCCTCCGTAGTGGCGGTCTCCACGCGCTACGGAGGTTTTTTTTGCGCTTACTGACGGTCGAAGAGAGAGCGAATGCCGTTGCCAAGCTCCTCTACTGCGTCGCCAACTTTCCGAGCGCCTTCCTGCAATTGCTGCCTAGCCCCATCGATCAGCACATCCATATTGGGGATTCCGCCGGAGATCACCGCACGGTTGATTGCCGCAAGGATCTGCCTTGCAGCCTCCGCCACTGTGACCGCGTCGCTCTGCTCGCCGATGTTCTGCAACTGGATATCGGGTAAGGGGATTGGCGCGCTCGCCACCGCGGTGTGTAGGCTGATCTGCGGGTTCATAATGCGTAGGTCACGGATAATCACTTGTTTACTGGCCGCCGCATCCGGGTTCGCCTCGACCACTGGCGCAGCGCCGTCGTTGGGGAGATTATTCAGGAGGGTGCGAATATTATCCGTCACCAACTTGGTCTCATAAGTTATCTTGGCATCGCTTATCACGATGCTATTGACCTCTATGACGTCGGATACAAGGCTGCCCACGTTGACTTTCAGGTCGAGCCCGCCCAGCTCAATAGCATAGGGTGCATCGAAGCCCTCGGGGTTAGCGATGTTCAAGCCGCGGATGCTGCCCTCGCCAGTGAAAGGGGAAATACTCACTCCAGTCACGGTGACCGGCACGCCTAGCGCATTACTGCCGGCGATCTCGATCGCGCGACGAATACCAGTTTCGTAGTACAGATAGGCGAATACCCCGCCGCCTATGATGAGCACTGCTAGGGTAATGAGAAGTTTTTTCATACGGTAATTCCTGTTTCCAAAAGGGATGCAAGTGCCGATGATAACACTAGGAGGTCGTACTGCTGGCGTGATGGAGCCCACGACAGTAGTGATATTCTCCCCGCTGGTGCTAGACTCCTTCGAAAGACTCGCTTTAAGGCGAGTACCCATAATAAAAATGACAGACGGGAGGTCGCGTGTGAAAAACTATTCATGCCGTAAGTTGCTTGAATCCCCACTTCTACTGCTCGCCTTTTTTGTTGCTGCAGCGCCCTTGAGCCTAGCGCAAACAACTACTGATCCAAACCAAAGCACGGACTCTACCCTCACCTATCCCGCCGCGTATTTCGCCGAGTTCGAGCCCGTGTCGGTGAACGATATGCTCAATCAGATTCCCGGCATCGGCCTTGCGTTGGATGCCAACGCGGGTGGCTCGAGCCTGAATAACGCCGCCAACCGCGGTCTTGGGGCCAGCTCGCAGATACTGATCGATGGCAAGCGCTTGGCGGGCAAGGCCAACGAGGCTAGTGAGCAGCTAAGCCGCATCGCTGCAGAACAGGTCGACTACATCGAGATCATTCGCGGCACCTCCAGTGATCTCGACGTCCGCAGCAGTGGGCAGCTTGTGAATATCGTATTGCGGCAGAGTGCCTCGCGCTCTAGCCTGGCAGGCGAGCTCGCCATGGTACATTTCCATGATGGCGAGATGAGGCCCGAGGGCCTGTTGGCCTATAGCGGCCAGCGCGGCGACCTCGAGTATCGTCTCTCCGCTGGCGTGAAGACCGGTTATGAGATGTTAGAGAGCTTCGAGTTGAGCCTGCATCCAGGCTTAGACTATAACGACGCGATCGCCTTCGAGCGCGAGCGCGAGCAAACCACCTATACCCTCAATAGCAATTTCACCTATCAGTTGAGTGCAGCAGACCGCCTCGCGCTGAATATGCTCTACAACGAGTCCGACCCGCCAGCGGACCTGTACCGCAGCACGACCAATTTCAATCGCAATCCGCCCACTATCAGCTATGAGCGCGAGGATTTGCCGTCCACCTCTGACAACTGGGAGATAGGCGGCGACTACGAGCACGGCTTTGCCGGCGGCGCCAAGTTCAAGGCCTTATTCATAGTAAACGAGAAGAACGACGCCACTACGCGCGAGCGTTATGTCTCCAGCTCTCCCGGCGGAGCGGAGACCAAGAACCTGTACCTAGATACCAAAAGCCGCTACCGCGAACGCATCATGCGCTCTTCCTACACTTGGAATCTCGCCCAGAACCAGGGCATGGAACTAGGCGTGGAGGGTGCGCAGACTATTCAAGATTCTGCACTCAAGCGCGGTTTGAATGTTCCCGGTACGCGTTCCGATGAGTACGGCGGCCTAGTCCCCATATTCCAGCCCAATGCCGTCTCGACGGTTGAAGAGCAGCGCTATGAAGTGTTCGGTGTACATAACTGGCAGATCAACACGCGTCTGTCGCTGGAGACTAGTCTAGTGGCCGAGTTCTCTGAGATATCCCAGAGCGGCGACGTGAACAACACGCGGGACTTTCAGTTTCTCAAGCCTAAGTGGGACCTGCGTTACAACCTCAGCAATTCCTTTCAGCTGCGGGGCACCGTCGATAAGTTCGTGTCGCAACTTAGCTTCGCGGATTTTTCCGCTAACGTGAATAACCGCGACGACGACCAAGACACTGTAGCTGGCAACCCCTCGCTCGAGCAGGAAGAGTGGTGGCGCTATACCGTGAACCTCGACTATCGTCTGCCTAACGATGGCGGCGTGTTGAATTCGCGCCTGTTCTACTACGACATCGATAACACCATCGGCAAGATCGATATCACGGTTCCAGGTAAGTCCGTTGCCAGTACCAATGGCAATGTGGGCAACGGCAAGGTCCTTGGGCTAAACCTAGACGCCAGTATCCGCCTCGGCATGATCGGCTTACCACAGGGCCTGTTAACGGCGGGTGTGTTAGTGCAGGACTCCTCTATCGACGACCCGTTGATCGCCCGTGAGCGCAGGGTCGTGCCCTATGACCGCGGCAACTTCCGCCTTGGCTTTCGCCATGATATGCCGGCATTGTCCATGAACTATGGGTTCAATTATCGTGATGGTATCGACGGCAATCGTCCCTTCTGGGATATCGACAATGTCTTGTACATCGGCTCGTCCAGTAATCTGACCGTCTTCGCCGAGAAGGTCGGTTTTGCCGGCCTGAGCTATCGTTTCGAGGCAATTAATCTGTTGGATCACGAGTCCTGTCGCGAGCGACGTCGCTATGCTGGGTACATTCGGGACAATGTCTTGACCGAGATCGAACGCTCCTGCAGCCAGAATGGGCTGCAGTTGGCGTTCAAGGTGCGGGGTACGTTCTAGGGCATACGTGCGGATGCACGTATGCCCTAGAATGGGAGGACTCAGGTTTCTTCGAATAGCTCGTCTGTTGCGGCGGGTTGTTCACCCATAGGCTCACTGTTTTGCGATATGGAAAGATATAAGGCCGCGAACGATGAGCATGCCCACATGATGGCGGGCAAAACACCCACTAGCAGTAGTATTAAGCCACCGAGGAACATGAAGATACAGGTCACGCCTAGCAGAAATATTTTGAAGGCATGTCCCTTGGTGAGGCGCCAGCTCGCCTCGACCGCGGCCACTGGGTCTAGGCCTTCATCCATTACTAAGTAGGAAACGAAGGCGAGACGGCAAGCGACATAGATGCCCGGCACGATAAACACGATCAAACCAATGATGACGAGCCCAAAGACTAATAGGCTGGCCAAGATGATATTGACATAATTTTTAAAACCATCGAAGACGCTTTGTATCTGTACCTGATCGCCGCGCACCCCTTTTAAGAAGATAAAACTAATCCCGTAGTCGACCACTGGATGGAATAAAAGCGCATAGGCAAAAAACAACAGCGCGAAGAGGGCATCGATACCCGCGCCACCAAACTCCATTGTGTTCCCCTGCATGGGGATATCTATTACGATGGCAACAAACGCGGCGAGCAAGAACAGCAGGGCATTCGCCTTCATCCGTTTCCATCCGTAGGCCAAGGCACGTCCCGTGCCCGGTTCGAAGTCCACAGTATTCACTTCAGTTTGCATCTTGATACTCCTTGGCTGGCCTTTGGATTTCGCCGCATCGCTATTGCTGCGGTCGAGCTTGCCAGATGGGGCTAATGTGCCGCAGGACCTTAAAAGTGCATAGCGACTAAGGTAGTGATTTGCAATTAACTACTTTGGTAGGGAACACTACCTTGGTCGCAGTGCTATATTTCGCTTCATGAACAAGCGCCCCGATCAGCCCTTATGATTTCTGTAGCCACACTCTTTCTCTGGCTTAGCCTCGCATTCTGCCTCTCCATGACGGCGGGGGGCATCCTCATTCTGTTTCGGTTTCGACAGAGTGCCTTGGGGCCTTCTCTGCAATACCTGCAGTTCTTTTTTATCCTCATTACCGTATTCGGCTACTACACCCTTTGGAGCAAGATTCTGCTTGGCGGTTTCTTTGTTGTCGAAAATGCCGAGACCGTGGCGCGTGTAGTCGCCTATATGGGCTTGCCCTTCTTCCTGCTAGGCGCCCTCATGTTGGTGATGTGGGCTTGCAAGATGCAGCAACGCGCAATGCGCTGGGTGGTAGCGGGGGTCATTACGCTCTGCGTTCTCGGCGCCTATGTGATCTGGCTTACGGGGCTGCCCACTAATGATGTGGTGCGCGGGGCGTGGTCCTTCTGTGGTTTGGTCGCCTATGTTGCCGTATTAGCGGTTCTGGCTATGGGCACGCCTAGCTATGTGCAGCGCGGCAGCGAGCTACCCTTGCAAGCACTGGTGGCGGCGGCGGGCTTGATTCACGTGAGTTACTTCACGCCGCTGGCGCTCTCGCCCCTGTATGAGATTGGCTTCGTGATTCTGTTCTATCTGTTCAATGCGGCCTTGGTGGTGTTCTATGTGTACCGAGCGCCACATTCGCAGCCACAGGATACCGAGGGCTTCGCCGCGTTTCTCAATAAGTATGGCATCAGCAAGCGGGAGGCGGACATCGTGCTGGGCATCTATGCGGGCAACACGAATCAAGAGATCGCGAACCAGCTGTTCATCTCCTTACAGACGGTGAAGGATCATAGTTCACGTATCTATCAGAAGACCTTCGTGAAGAACCGCGGCCAGCTCATTGCGCTGGTGCGGCAGGCCAAGGCGAAGGACTAGCTGCGCAGCAGCAGTGTCGGGATCTTCGTGGAGCGTAGCAGGTCGGAGGTCTTAGAGCCGAATAGTAGGCTGCGCAGTGGCGAGTGCGAGTAAGCGCCCATGATTAGCATGTCGATAGACTCGTCCTTGATTGTTTTAGCGATCACTGTCTCGGCATCCCCGGGGGTGTGTGCAGTACTGGTCTCGAATCCGGCTCCCTCTAGAGTCTTGCGCGCCCACTTCAGTTGTTTTGCCGCATCCGCGCGGTCCTTGCCCGACATCAGTAGATGAATCGGTAGACCTTTGAACAGGGGGCTCTTTGCGACCATCTTCACGCCCTCTCGTGTCACGATGCCGCCATCGAAGGCGATCATCACTCTCTTGGGCTGCGTAAACTCTTCTGTGATCGTCAGTACGGGCTTATGGAGGTTACGTACAATGCGTTCTACGTGGCGCCCTAAGTCGCGATGGGTGTGCTCGGCTGACTCTCCGCGGCGACCGACGACAAAGAGGCGCACGTCTTGCTCCTGCTCTGTCAGTGTCTCTTCCAATTGCCCATAGCGTTGCTTCACGTCTGGCTCCGCCACCCCCGCTGCGACCGCACGCTGTCTTAATCCGTTGAGGAATAGGCGACCCTTCTCGCGTGCCTCACGGCTGCGCGACTCGTCTTCCTCGGTAAGCGCTTCCAGCAAATGTTCCTGCGCGTCGATGCCGATCGCGCCGCTGTGGTCCTGACTGCTGGAGGTCTCTGGGTGGCGGTCGATCACGTGCAGCAATTCCAGCGGCGCGCTCATGCGCTGCGCTGTCCATGCCGCGAAGTCCGTTACATACTCGGCGTATTGCGATTGGTCTACACAGGCCAGTACTTTCTTCTCAATCTTCATCTGCTACCCCTAGTGGCCCAACAATATGTCGTCTGCGCCGGCCTTGTCGTGCACGGCGAATCTATCGACCATCGTCGCACTGGCGGCATTGAGCCCGATTACCTCGACCTCTGTACCCTCGCGGCGAAACTTCAGCACGACCTTGTCTAGTGCGCTGACCGCCGTGATGTCCCAGAAGTGCGCGCGACTCACGTCTATGCGCACTTTGTCGATCACTTCCTTATAGTCGAAGGCATTGGTAAAGCGGTCCGCGCTAGCGAAGAACACCTGCCCCAAAATCGTGTAGGTGCGCGCACGGCCCTCGTCCTCGGCCAAGGAGCGAATGGAGAGGATGCTGCCGACCTTGTGCGCAAAGAAGAAGCCCGAGGCGAGCACGCCCGTAAGCACACCCATCGCCAAGTCGTGTGTTGCCACTGTGACCACGACGGTGGAGATCATGACCACGCTGGAGCTCTTGGGATGCTCACGCAGGTTCTTGATGGAGGCCCAGTTGAAGGTGCCGATGGAAACCATGATCATCACGGCCACCAGAGCCGCCATCGGAATACGGCTGACCCAGTCTCCGAGGAACACCACCATTAACAGCAGGAATATACCCGCCGAGAGAGTGGACAGGCGACCGCGCCCGCCAGACTTTATGTTGATGACCGACTGACCGATCATCGCGCAGCCCGCCATGCCGCCTATGAAGCCGCTAAATATATTCGCCACGCCCTGACCCACGCATTCGCGATTCTTGTCGCTCTTGGTGTCGGTAAGATCATCGACGATGGTGGCGGTCATCAAGGACTCCAACAGGCCCACCACCATCAGGGTGAGGGAGAAGGGGAAGATGATGACGAGGGTTTCCCAGTTCAGTGGGATATCGGGAATCAGGAAAACGGGTAGTGCATCGGGCAGCTCGCCCATATCACCCACGGTGCGGATATCGAGCTGGAGCAACATCGCCACCGCTGAGAGCACCACGATGGTGATCAAGGGCGAAGGAACGGCCTTGGTGATATAGGGGAAGCCATAGATGATCCCCAGGCCCGCAGCGGTCATCGCATAGACGTGCCATGTGACATTCGTAAGCTCGGGCAGCTGTGCCATGAAAATTAGGATCGCCAAGGCGTTGACAAAGCCCGTGACGACGGATCGTGAGACGAAGCGCATAAGCACGGCGAGATTGATCCAGCCGGCGATGATCTGCAGTAGGCCGGTTAGCACGGTGGCGGCCAAAAGATATTGCAGGCCGTGGTCTTTGACAAGCGTGACCATGACTAGGGCCATGGCGCCGGTGGCGGCGGAGATCATGCCAGGTCGGCCGCCGACGAAGGCGATGACCACTGCAATACAGAAGGAGGCATAGAGGCCGACCTTGGGGTCTACTCCGGCGATGATGGAGAAGGCGATCGCCTCTGGGATTAGTGCTAGTGCGACCACGAGGCCAGCGAGTAAGTCATTGCGGACGTTGGAGAGCCAGTCCTGTCGTATCGTATTTTTCACGTAAGTTCCGTTGTTATTGAGCATTGCTAGGCAAAGGCAGGTTAGCGCCGAGTCTAGATTCTAAAAAGCGTAGCGCAACTGCTATTCCAAACTCTGATTCAAGAGTGAAAATTCACCAGACGCTAGAGGGTTCAAGCAATTAGATCAGCGATGGACGTGAGTTCGGTATTCGCTTCTGTGACACGCCGTGAACCCGTCCATGGGGGCTCGACGCCAGCATCCGACCGCCACGGATGGCGGGCGTGTCGAGAATGCAGGAGCAATTTATCGACCATGCTGGCGACGGTACACAGAAGCGAACACCAAACTCACGTCTTCAGATTTGGTGGAACAGCAAAAGGTAAGTGTTCTTTTTATGGGAGCGCGATTGTAACCTTTGAGGCGAGGTGGGGCAATTTTGGGATTTTGAATCAGTGGTAGGACGCGGGCTGGTTTACTTTTTTCTCTTGTGGCTGTTGTTCCAGGCGTCTTGTAGGACGGCGCGGGCGGTGAGTTCGTCAGCGTTGGCGAAGGTGAAGACGGTCCAGCCTTGTGCGCCCCACTTGTTCGGGACTGGGGTGAAGATGGTGGGTTCGATGGCGCAGCGGCCTTCTTGTTGCTCGGGGGTGAGGAGGAGGTTGGCGCTCTTTTGGTCTGCGGCGATGGTGGCGAAAGTCCGGTGGACGCTGAAGGCGATGCGGTCGAAGTGGGGCTTTTGGGTTACCGCCTCGAAAGACATGGCGATGTTGAGAAACTGTTCTGCTGTAATAGGCATTTCATCCTCCTGCGCTTTAATGGTCTGCGCTAATCTAGCGCGCTGTGCACCACTTTGGGTTACAGTTTGCTGTGTGGTGCGACGGACGGTGGTCACAGTGGCCAGGATTCTTTGCTTGGTGTTTAACTTGCATGGACAAGCCACAGAATAGCGAGATATTTGCAAAACAGATTAACTTAAACTCCTCGAGGAGCACAGCATGGCAAAGATTCCACCAGGCGTAGGCCCGAAATTTCCCCAAGTAGTGGTGCTGGTTGGGGCCACCGGCGATCTTTCCCGGCGTAAGCTCTTGCCTGGGCTCTTCCATCTGGCCAACGTGGGCTTCATCCCCAAGTGCCGGATCATCGGCCTCTCTCTGGATGACATGAGCACTGAGGACTTCAAGGTGTTCGTGCGCAAGGCCTTAGATGAGCTGGCCACACGCAAGATCAAGGAGTCGGACTGGGAGCGCTTCGCGGCCTGCCTGGACTATCTGCCCATCGGGGCGGGTCCGGCGGCATTGAAGAGTGCGGTCGAAGGGGCCGAGGAGTCATTAGGTGAGGAGAGTCGTCGCCTGCATTACTTGAGCGTGCCGCCTAATGCGGCCCTGTCTGCAGTGAAGATGTTGGGGGACGCCGGCTTGGTGGAGCGCTCCCGCGTAGTGATGGAGAAGCCCTTCGGTACCGATCTGGCGAGTGCCGTGGAGCTAAACGCCAAGGTGCACGAGGTCTTCGCGGAAGACCAGGTATTCCGCATCGATCACTTCCTAGGCAAAGAGCCTGCACAGAATATCCTCGCCTTTCGTTTCGCCAACGGCCTATTCGAGCCGATCTGGAATCGCAATTTCATCGACCACGTGCAGATCGACGTGCCGGAAACTATCGGGCTAGGGAGTCGCGGCGCGACTCCCTAGCTGGATCCAAAATCCATTGGCGAGGAGAAGAACAAGGTGTTCCGCAGTATGCTGCCGATCAAGCCTAGCGATGTGGTGCGTGGGCAATTCATTGGTTACCGCGACCTACCGGGGGTGGAGCCGGAGTCGGATACTGAGACCTTCATCGCGCTCAAATGCTCTATCGATAACTGGCGCTGGGCCGGGGTGCCTTTCTATCTGCGCACGGGCAAATGCCTTGCAGAGGGGCAACGCATCATCTCTATCGCCTTTCGTGAACCACCTAAGAGTATGTTCCCCGCGGACTCCGGCGTGGGCGCGCAAGGCCCCGATCATTTGACCTTCGATTTGGCCGATGCGTCAAAGATGTCACTGTCGTTCTATGGTAAACGCCCAGGTCCCGGCATGAAGCTGGACAAGCTAAGTCTGCAATTCGCGATGGACGATACCGGTATGGTGGGCGAGGTATTAGAGGCCTATGAGCGTTTGATCCTGGATGCCATGCGCGGCGACCGTACTCTGTTTACGACCGCCGAGGGTATAGAACGTTTATGGGAGGTCTCGACCCCCCTGCTAGAGTCGCCGCCACCAGTGCGCATCTACAGCCCTGGCACGTGGGGGCCGAATGCCATTCATCAGCTTGTGGCGCCCCACGCCTGGCGCCTTCCGTTTGAGCGCTCCTGGCGCGACCCGAGCCAAGAGGTTCCCTAGCAGGCTAGCCGAGAATGAGAGACTCGTAATTGCAGAGTCTTATAATTATTTAGTCTAAGCAAAGTATCTATTATTCTTTTGTGATTCTTCTGTGACAGTGTATCGTGCCTCGGAATTTTTAGGTCTCGGATTCCAGCATGGGCCGAGGCCTGCCACTTACCAGGAGAGTCAAGACATGAAGAAATCCAGGATTTTAGGTGCCGCGATTGCAGCGCTGACGCTGTCGGTCGATGCGTCGGCCACCAATGGCTATTTCACTCATGGCGTTGGCGTGCGCTCCTTAGCGGTGGCGGGTGTTGGTGCGGCATTGCCCCAAGACGGTCTGGCCGCGGCGCTAAACCCCGCAGGCACAGCGCTTCTGGCTTCACGTTTAGACCTCGGAGTCAGTTGGTTTCGCCCCGAACGTGGTGCACAGATCAATGGCAATTTCGCCGGAGCCAATGGCCGTTACGACGGCAATGACACGGAAGACTTCTTTATTCCGGAGCTCGGCTATGTGCGTCAGCTTTCCGAGCAGTTCTCCGCCGGCCTCGCTGTTTATGGCAACGGCGGCATGAATACAGATTATGGCGTGAATCCCTTTGCTGCCTTTGGTTCCAGCGGTAGTGCAGGCGTCAACCTAGAGCAGCTGTTCATCACTCCCTCTATCGCCTATAAGCCCCACCCCGACCACGCTTTTGGTGTAGCCGTCACCTATGCCTACCAACGCTTCGAGATGAAGGGTGTTACGGCATTCGACAATCCCTTCTTCTCGGCCGCGCCGGGTTATGTCAGCAATAAGGGCTCGGACTCTGCCAATGGCTGGGGGCTTAAGCTAGGCTGGATAGGGCAGATAACGCCTACAGTAAAATTGGGTGCCAGCTGGTCATCTGAGCTCGATATGCAGGAGTTCAGTGACTACCGCGGCCTGTTCGCCGAGCAGGGTGACTTCGACATCCCTGAGACCATCCTACTCGGTGTAGCGTGGCAGGCAGCACCTGCGCTTACCTTGGCGGTAGACTTGCAGCGCATCAACTACAGTGACGTCAATTCCGTGGGTAATCCCTTGCAGAATCTGCTCGAGGGGAACGCCTTAGGTAGCGCTAATGGTGGCGGTTTCGGCTGGAAGGATATCGACGTTCTCAAGTTGGGCGCTGTTTATCAATTCAGCGAGAGCGTAACGCTACGCGCGGGCGTAAGCCGAAGTGATCAGCCCATTCCCCGTTCGGAAACCTTCCTGAATATTTTGGCTCCAGGCACTGTAAGGGATCACCTTACTCTGGGCGTAAGCTGGAAGAGCAGTGAGCGCGGCGAGTGGAGCTTTAGTTTCGCGCATGCGTTCAAAGAGACAGTGCAGGGGCAGGGCTCCATCCCAATGCCTTTCGGGGGCGGCGAAGCCGATGTCTACTTGCAGGAAGATCTGCTTACCGTTGGCTATAGCTTCTCGCTTTAAGATTATATAGGCGATGTGGCACCTTGTGCATGACGTCTATCGATTGAGCGTTCCTAGTCCAACGATAGACGTGAGGGCAGCCATGGCTTCAGTGCAAAATGGGTCGCAAGGGCAATGCTTAAGATCACATTTTCAATAGCAGTTCGTCCAAGCATTCGAGAGTGGACTTTAGTCCCTCTTCCATCCCCATTTCGATGACGGTCTGCAATGCCTCGGCGGAGCTATAGACAACAACTGTCTCCATTAGG